>CAZRIK010000005.1:0-54271 GCA_964600125.1 uncultured Candidatus Bathyarchaeia archaeon | reverse complement strand
TCCTGTGCTTCCGAGCTTGGCTTCCCTTTTGATGTTGCCCATTTTTACGTGGTCTCCGAAAAGGTGAAGCCCGATGCTTGTCTCCATTTCGCACGCGTGCCCGAAGATTCTTCCTTCGCTCATCTTGGCGACCAGTTCGTTGATGGGAGCCCAAGGCTCAATCATAGCATACAAAACATAATCCTTTTTCTTCTTCAAAGTATTCCTTAAAAAAGTCCTGAGTAGCACGTTGTTTCCGCCGTGCCCGTTAACTATCAAAATTTTCTTAAAACCGTTTCTCGCAGCTTCGTCACACACCTCTTCGAGCAAAGTTAACAAAGTCTTGGCTGAAAGCGAAACCGTCCCCGGAAAATGACCGCTCTCCTGAACAAAAGCGTAATACAGCGGAGGCAACACAACAGCCTCCTCCTTTTCCGCCGCCCTTCTGGCGATTTCGTACGCAGTTATCGAGTCCGTACCCAACGGCATGTGCGGACCGTGAACCTCAACGGAGCCTATAGGCAGAACCGCGACGAGACCCTTCTCAACAGCCTCCTTCGCGTCGGGGCTGGTCATGTGCTCAAGCAGCAACCAACATTCACCCACCGAAACTAGTGTCTGCGTAACATTATTAACGGTTATGCACAAACATTGGGAGAAAAAATATGCTGGAATGTTAACTATTTCTGGAAATGGCTTGACACCTTTTCCAGAGCCTCAACGACTTTCTCTAGGTCTTCATCGCTTAGGCTCGGATGAACCGGGACCGAAAAAACCTTTTTCGACAAATCCTCCGCGACTGGGCACTTCACTCTAGAGCCGTACCTCTTCAGGGCAGGCTGTTTCGACAGCGGAATCGGATAGTAAATCATGCAGCCGACGTTTTCCGCCTTCAGGGCGTCCACGAACTCGTCTCGTGTGCACCTATACTGGTCAAGGTCCATGATGACCGTGAAGTAGCTGTACGAGTGGTCCACGCCTTTTCCCGGTTTCTGGGGCTTTAACCCGCGGATTCGGCTTAAACCTTCAGCGAGAGCCTTCGCGTTCCGCTTTCTTTTTGCCAAGAACTCGTCGTACAACTTGAGCTGGTTGAGCCCGATGGCTGCGGCGATTTCCGTTAATCTATAATTTAGTCCTAATGTTACGGAGAGGTATCTTGTCTGCTGCCCGTGGTTCCGGAACAACAGACCCTTCTCGTAAAGCTCCTTCGAGTTGGTTGTGACGAGTCCGCCTTCGCTGGTCGTCAAAGTCTTCGTCGGGTAAAAACTGTAACAATTAAGGTCGTCGTAGGCTCCCACGTCTTTCCCGTTGACCCTGGTTCCGTGAGCTTGGGCAGCATCATTTACCAAAAAGAGGCTGTGTTCGTTGGCGATTTCGCCTAAAGCCTTCATGTCCGCAGCGTTCCCAAACAGGTGCACGGGCGCGATGGCTTTGGTTTTGGAAGAGATTTTTGCCTTAACATCCTCAACATCAATCGTCAAGGTTTCCCCGTTTATGTCGGCAAAAACTGGCTTCCCGCGGGCGAACACGACGGTGCTGGCTGTGGCTATGAAGGTGAAGTCTGGAACAATAACCTCGTCTCCAGGCTTCAAAACAGAAGCATGAGCAGCGTGCAAAGCAGCTGTCCCAGAATTGACAGCGTAAGCGTATTTTGCTCCGACCCGTTCTCTGAATTCTTCCTCGAACTGCACTGTTTTGGGACCCTGTATAATACGTCCTGACTGAAGCACCTCCGAGATGTCCTGAATCGTCTTTTCTGGGAAAATTGGCTTAGCTATCGGAATTTCTTTTTCGGAAACGGGTTTTCCGCCGTTGATTGCCAGTTTTTCCATGCTTTCATCCTCTTCAAATAAGTAATTACCGCCGTGCTTTCCAAGGGGTCGGACCTAAAACCTCTTCGGTTGCCAGCGGCTTCCACCATGACTCGTTCTTGACATACCAGTTAACTGTTTCCCTTAAGGCTGACTGGAAAGTGCACTGGGATTTCCATCCTAATTCTGCGCGGATTTTCGTCGAGTTAAGGCTGTATCTCAGGTCGTGTCCAGGCCTGTCCTCAACGAAGGTTACGAGGCTTTCTTTTTTCCCTAATAATCCAAGAATTTGTTTGACCAGCTCAATGTTCGAAACCTCGTTTCCCGAAGAAACGTTGTAGATTTCGCCCGGTTTTCCTTTGTCCAGAACGCGGAAGACCGCTTCGCAGTGGTCCAGCACGTAAATCCAGTCTCTGACGTTCGCTCCTTTGCCGTAGACGGGCACCTGAAGGTCCCGGTATGCACGGATTATGGTCTTCGGAATCAGCTTCTCCGGAAACTGGAATGGACCAAAATTGTTTGTGCACCGCGATATTTTCACGTTCAGCCCGTAGGTTCTGTGGTACGCCAAACAAAGCATGTCCGCGGATGCCTTCGTCGCGGAGTACGGGTTTGAGGGGGCAAGCCTGTCCGTTTCGGTGTAGGAGCCTTCGACGGTGTCGCCGTAAACCTCGTCCGTGGAAACCTGAACGTAAACAGCGGAACTGTTGCTTTTTCGGATTGCTTCCAGCAACGTGAACACGCCCATTATGTTGCTTTTTGTGAAAGGCGACGGGTCTGCTATGCTTCGGTCAACGTGGGTTTCCGCCGCGAAGTTCACGATGGCGTCTGCCTCCTTGATGTATTTGCTGATAAACTTGGGGTTCGAGATGTCTCCTTTAACGAAAACGTAGTTTGCCGTATGCTGCAGGTCTCTGAGGCTTTCGGGGTTCGAGCCCAAACCGAGCTTGTCGACGTTGGTGACCACTATTTCGGGGTGTTCCCTACCCATCTGCCTCACGAAGTTGGCTCCGATGAAGCCTAAGCCGCCGGTTACCAGAAGACGCAGCTTCCCTTTTCCTCCTACTTGTGTTTGCTGATGAATTCCCTCATTACTTCCATCATGTAAGCGAGTTTCTCTTCCGTCAGCCCAGGATAGACGCCGAGGAAAAACGAGTCGCGCATGATGCGGTCGCTGTTCGAAAGTTTCTCTGCGACACGGCACTTAACGTTTTTGTACGCAGGATGGCTGAGAATGTTTCCTGCGAAAAGCACCTTCACCTCAATGTTGTGTTTTGTGAACCATTGGACAACATCTTTCCTCTTGAACAGCGCTTTTTCCGTGATTGTAAGGGGAAAAGCGAACCAGCATGGCTCGCTTTTGGGAAGAGACTCGGGCAGAACAAAGAATTTGTCGTAGTTTTGGAATTCATCATACAGAATCTTGAAGTTTTTCTTCCTCGCCTCGATGAATGCGGCGAGCTTTTTTAGCTGAGCCAAGCCCATTGCTGCTTGGATTTCGGTGGGTTTCAGGTTGTAGCCGATTTCCGTGTAGCTGTACCGTTTATCGTAGTCTTCGGGCAGAATTGATTTGGTCTGTCCTTCGTATCGGGCGGATTTGGGGCAACCCTTATCGGGGCAATGCTGAGGGTCGCAGATTGGCATCACGCACGTCCTTCCCCAATCCCGCAAGGAAAACACTATTTCAGAAAGTTTCTCGTCGTTTGTTACGACAGCTCCTCCTTCTCCCGTCGTAATCTGGTGAGCAGGATAAAAGCTGAACGTGCCGAGACTTCCGAACCCTCCGACGAGTTTTCCGTCATACCTTGAGCCTAAAGCGTCGCAGGCGTCCTCGACAAGGAAAAGGTCATGTTCCTCGGTGAAATCCACCAAGTAATCCATGTCGTTGGGGTTGCCTAAAACGTGCGGCACAAAAACGGCTCTTGTCCTTTTCGACAAAGCAGAGCTCAGAATCTCAGTGCGGACGTTGTATGTGCCAATTTCCGCGTCCACCAGAACCGGAACCAGACCGTTTTGAATTATGGGGTTGATGGTTGTCGGGAACGTCGAGGCTGGCGTTATCACTTCGTCGTCTTTCTTGAGCCTGTCACTGTCGCTGAGCCTGTTCGACGTTAGAGCAGAGACAGCCAATAGGTTGGCTGAGGAACCAGAATTCGTCATCACCGCCTTTGTCACAGCGAGAACCTTGGCGAATTTGGACTCGAACCTTTTCGCGTATTTTCCGACGCCGAACCACCCGTCGAGTATAGCGTTGAACATGCTTTCGACTTCTTCATGGTCGTACACAGCTTCGGCGTACCGCACCAAATCCTTGCCTGGCGTGAAGGCTTTTTTTGAGGAACGAGCCTGAAGAATGCGTCTTACGGTTTCGAAGATTTCGTTGCGTAAAGCAGATTCGTCTTCCTTCATTTCCGTCTTCCTCAATCTTTTGTTTCTCTGAGCCATTCTATGGTTTCTTTCAAGCCTTTTTCCAGCGGGGTCTCGGCTTCCCAGCCCATCAGCCTCTTAGCCTTTTCGTGAGAGCCGACCTGAGCCTTGATTCCTCCAAAAGCTTTGGGGTAATCGATAAACCTTGTTTCTGACCTGCTTCCAGTGAGTTCTTTGACCAGTTTAGCAACCTCTAAATTGGTTGTGGCTTTTCCTGTGGCAAGATTAACGGCTTCTCCGGCTGGAAGGTTTCTGGCCAGCCACAATCCTTTCACTATGTCCTTCACGTAGACGTAGTCCCGAATGTCTGAGCCGTCCCCGAAAACCGTTATCGGCTCGTTCTTAATGGCTTGGAAATAGAACGATGGCATTATCTTGTTTAGCTGCTGATGCGGACCATACGGGTTAAACAGCCTGACAATCTTCACTTCCAGCCCGTAGCACTTGAAGTACGTGTAACAGAACCTGTCGACTGCTGCCTTGGAAGCTGCGTACGGGTTAGTTGGGTTGAAAGGAAAGTCCTCAGTTATCGGAAGACGCGAATCACCGTACACCTCGCAGCTGCTTGGGTAAACCAGCGGAACCTCGAGTTCCCGGCAAGCCTCCAAGACATTGAGCGAACCCTTGAGATTAACGTCGATTGTTTTAATTGGGTTCAGGACGCTTTCTGCGGGTTTAGCCTCCGCCGCAAAGTGGTAGACGAGGTCGCATTTCTTTACCTCGCCACGAAGCTGGTCTTTGTTAAAGACGTCGTAGCCTTTTTTGCGGGAAAAACCCATTGTTTCGACGTTCTCTTGTTGAAGAAGGCTTTTCATGTTGGTTCCGATGAAACCCGTATCTCCAGTCAACAGCACTTTCAATCTTTTGTCCCTTACCTTACAGAGCCACTTGAGAAGACTCGCCGAGGATGAACTTTCTTCCACTGGGCTTGGATTCGGCGTTCGAAACGATTTTAGTGTTCGGACCGATTATGCTGTCGGTTATCCTCTCTTTCACGTCCAGTAGGCAGCCATCCATCACTATGCTGTTGACGATTTCGCCTCGTTTTATGACAACGTCGTTGCCGATGCTCGTGTATGGTCCGACGTAGACGTCCGCGCCAACCATCGAATTTTGCCCCACAACAGCGGGACCCATGATTAAGGCACCAGCCTTCACAAGTGAGCCTTGTCCAGTTGATACCCGACCCTGAATTGAAGACTGGGATTCAATTATGCCCTTCGTTTCTGGGTTTAGGTCGTCCAACACCAAGCGGTTGGCTTCAAGAATGTCTTCGGGAGAACCCGTGTCTTTCCACCAGCCTGACACAACGTGATGACCAACGTCGTATCCGCCCTCAACCAAGAGGTGAATAGCCTCAGTAATCTCGAGCTCGCCCCGCCAAGAGGGCTTAAGCTTCTTAATCATGCTGAAGATGACGGGTTTGAAAAAGTATATGCCCGTTAACGCGAACTGGCTTGGGGGAACCTTCGGTTTCTCGACGAGACCTATCAATTTTCCGTCTTCGCCGAATTTGGCTACTCCGAAAAGCTGAGGATTCTTAACAGGACACAAAAGTATCGCAGCGTCGTGATTTGAGACTCTGAATTCGTCTGCGTACTTTTTGATTCCTCCCTTCAGCAGGTTGTCCCCAAGATACACCACGAAATCCTCTTTTTCCGTAAATTTTTCGCACAGGCTAACGGCGTGAGCTATGCCTTTAGGGTCTCCCTGTTGAACGTATGTTAAGTTGACCCCGAATTTGGCGCCGTCTTCGTAATATTCTTTGACTTTTTCGGGGTAAATGTCTCCCAAAACTATGGCGACGTCTTTGACGCCTGAATCCCGTAGATCCTCAAGAACGTACTGCGAAATGGGCTTGTTGGCAATGGGTATCAGCTGCTTCGGACCTGTGTGGGTAAGCGGACGAAGCCTTGTGCCGTGACCTCCATGAAGAACCACGCCTTTCAAGATTTACGCACAACCCATACGGTTTTAATAGTGAGTATCGTCTCAGAAACAATTAAGCTTATTCGTCTCATAGAAAAAGGATGGTCTTCCACTGACCTTTGGCGAATTTTGTTAATCAGAGATTCGTTTAGCTGGTGGACCTCAACGACGAATCGTCGAGAAGACCAATCTTTTTTGGAAACTAGATTACCTTTGTTATGGCGCCCTTTATCTCAGCCAGCTCGTCCTCAGTGGCTTTGAGCCCTAACTCGAAAGCTTGCTTGTTTTTGTCGTAGGTTTCCTGCTTTAACTCTTTGGCGATGTTCCGCATTTCCAGAGACACGAGGAACAACTTGAAGAGCTCTGCTTGGTTTTCGAGCTCGTCGGCTCTTTCCGTCATTTTCTGCATGAGCAACTTCAGGTGAGACTCCAAATCATCTATGTTCTCGTTCAGGCTGCCTACAAGGTGCTCGTAAGTGGGCTGCGACATCCTGTTTTTCCCCAACAACTCGTCGAGGGCTTGCTTCTTCCTTTTCGCCAACTCAAGCTCCGAATGAACCACATCAAACGCGTTCTTCCAAGAACTCAACATAAACACCATCCAATCACAATTGATTCAACCATATTTTTTGTCAGAATCACCATATAATATTATACATTAAACCTCGTACGTGACCGTTGGCTTTCCCGTTCCCACCGAAGTCAAAGACGTCACAATGACGTACGGAACCCGTTTCTTGACGTAGTCGACGACGTGTCTGAACCTCGCTGGGTCATAGCTCAACGTCAGCTCATCAAGAATGAAGAACGGAAAGTCGGGCAGAAACGTGTCCTTGGCAGCCAACATCAGAATCAGGCTCACGGTGAGCTTCTCAGACGCACTCAGGGTTTCGACGGGTTGTCGGACGCCGTTTTCTCGGACAACGTGCAGACCAAAGTTCTGGTCGAGGAACACATTTTCGAATCCCTTGAGCTCGAGCTCCCTGAACGCCCTGTTGATGTTTCGGTTGAACCGAACCTTCGCGGAGGTCATGCGCCGCATGTACTTGTCTTGGAAGTACTCGATGACCCTGTTCAGCCAGTCAATCTTCCGCGTCGTTTCCTTCCTAACCTCAACAACCAACCGCCCGCCATAAGACGGATCGTCTTCAGGAAACTTTTCAGCCTGCTGAATCGCCTCTTCCTTGAGGATTATAGCCTTGTTCAGGCGTTGGAGCTCCGTTTCCAGAGTGTTTAGCCCTTTGACCTTTTCCGTGAGCTTCTCTTGGTGCTGGCTTACAAGCTTTTCGAACTCAGCTTTTAGGTCCGCAAGCCGTCTAGACTCCCTAGAAAGATCGCTTCGAGTTTTTTCCTGTTTTCTTTTTGAATCTGAGATACCATTCCTGATTTTAGCGGTAACTTTGGTGGAGTCGTCAGTCACTTCGAGAAAACTTTTCAGCTGCCGCTCCTTCTCTTTCTCGCTGTTCAGCTCTTTCCTGAGCTCGGACAGCGTCGCCTCCTGCCTTGTGAGCTCCGCCTTTTTGTTTTCCTTCCTCTTCGCAGCGTCCTGAACCTCAATCTCGTGGCTGGACTTGAGGTTATTTATTTTGGCTTCCACTTGCTCACGTCGTAAATATAGGTTCGTCAGTTCAGTGACCAGAAGCGGAAGAGACTCGAACCTTTCGAACCTCGGGCTGGCAAGCTCCCTGCTCAACTCGTTAACGAGATCCTGAGCCACCGACGCAACGGTGCCGCAGTATTTGCCGTAGGAAAGGTTCTCCAGATACTCTCGGAAAATGGAGCCGCCCCCAGTGATCTTGTGCACGACCCCGGTTTCAGCCATCGCCACGCACGCGTCGAAGGCTCTGTGGTCAGCGAACGGAAGCATGGGTCCCGACGCGACGACAGCACCCGAAGGGGTCCTCCTGAACGTTTTCACGTAGGACTTGCCATCGTACTGGACGGCTACTCTTCCCTGAACCTCGTCCAAGGCTAGGATGTGGGCGGGGGGAACCGTGTCGGAAAACATCGAGGTGAAGCCGCGTATGAGGCTGGTTTTCCCCGAGGCGTTCGGAGCCCTGACGATGTTAATTCCAGGCTTGATTTCAAGCTGGATCTGCTTCAGCGGACCGACGTTCTTAAGGTCCAGGACCAGCCTCTGCCGAGTGTCTCGCTGCATACTTTTCGAGTATCTCCTTAACCTTTTCCTTGTCCTCCGAGTTTTTCCTGAGGACGCCTAAAACTTGGGTCTCAACCTCAGAAATGTAAGGGACCGCTTCGCCTGTGTTTTCAACGCGGGTTTTCGACACAACTTCTCGCTCCAACAGAATCCTAATCGCACACAACAATAAAAGGGACTCAGACTTTATAAAACGCTTTCCAAAACAAGACCAGCACCTAACATAATTTAAAAGAATTTATGCATGGGAAACCAAATTTTGAAACCTAACACTGCTAAAAAGAAAATCACATTTTTTGGGAAGGATTATCGTCCGCGTTTGCGCCCCAAAACAACAGAAAAAATGCGCCGCAAATCAGAACAAGTCTAGCATGATTTGTTGTTCAAACAAAAAATTCTATTGTTGAACAAATCAGACCAGACAGAAACGCTTGAATCTACACGTAATATGTGATGGAGTGTCCTCAGCTTCTTAAAAAAAGAAAAGGGGAGACGGAAAAGGGGTTTATTTTTTCCGCCTAATCATGATGTAGACGATTACCAGAACGACTACGACTATCACTGCTACGGCAACATATGGCAACCAATCGACTGGGGCTGCTGCCACTGTAACCGTTGTCGTCGCCGTGTTGTTAGCCTCATTAGATTCTGCTACAGCGCTTCCTGAGTCAGCTTCTGCTGTCAAAGTGTAGGATCCAGCTGTCGCAGGAGTCCACGTGAACGTCACGGTTGTGCTGGCTCCGGCTGCTAGGCTTGTGACCGTGGATGTGCCCACTGAGGCGCTGTTGGCCTCTAGCGCGACTGTAAACTGCCCAGCGTTCGCTGTGCCGACGTTTTGGACGGTGACCGTTATCGTGTAGGCTGTTCCCACTTGGAAGGACGTTGGCAGGCCTGTGAAGGCTGCTGTCAGGTCAGGCAGTGGCACTGGTTGGATCGTTACTGACTCGCTGAGTTCGTTGTTGGTTTCGTCCAGTTCCACTAAGGCGTTTTCTGGGTCAACAATTACTGTTATGTCGTATGTGCCTGAGGTGGCTGAAGTCCAGACTATGACTTCTGTGCTGGTCCCGTTGACCACAAGTCCATCGACTGTGTAGGTTTGGATCACGACGCCGTTGAACTCGACTCTTACGTTAGTTGCGTTCGAGTCGGCTTTACCGATGTTCTTTATGGTCACTATTATGTTGAATGCTTCTCCTTCTTCTGGCTCCGCAGGTTCCACGACGATTGACTCTGGAGTCAGGTCTGGGTATTCTATCAGTTCAGGCAGTATTCTGTCGACGGTTTCAGGGGTTAGGTATTCAAGAATCGAGCCACGTTCTTGGACAGTCATGCTTTCTGTGATCTCGTTCAGCCTTACGTCTGAAAGGTACGTGTATGCTTTGGCTAGGTCTTCTTGGGCTCCCATTTCCATGATGACGTTGACGACTTCGACGGCTTTTTCTAGGCTCATCCTGTTCAGGAGATCAGCTGCGACTTGAGGCGTCGAAGGCAGGTTGATGATCGCGAGTATCAGCGTAGCCAAGTGTTCGCTGTCCATCTCTTCGAGGATTGCGACTGTCGCGTTGACGTTTATTGCTGCCGCTTCCTCAATCACGATGGCAGCTCCCGAAGCGTCAAAGTCCACCATCCTCTCGACTATTGTTGCTGCACTGGCTGGGTTCATTGCTAAGAGTACGTCGGCAGCTTTTGTTGCGTCCATTGCTAGTAGAACGTGCGCGCATTTGTCCAGTGAAACTTGCTCTAGTATGCTTGCTGCTTGTATGGCTGGAAGACCCTCAAGGGCTTGGGCAGCTTCCGCGTCGGTCATTGCTTCGATTTCGGCAGGCGTTGGCACGAACGCTCCAACATTAACGGTTGTGGTCGCTGTGTTGTTCGTTTCGCTGACTTCAGCGACATTCCCGTCCGAGTCGGCGGTGGCAACCAAGTTGTGGCTGCCTCTGGTTGAAGGCGTCCACTTGAACATTAATGTCGTGTTTGCTCCAGAGACTAAGCCAGTGACTTTGATCTTTCCAGCTACGGTGCCGTCAACTGTTAATGTGACGTTGAATGCGCTGGCGTTTCCTAGACCCGTATTCCTTATCCGTACTAGGATGTCGTATTCCCTAGTCTCCTGGAACTCCGGGGGCATGTTCACAAACTGCGCGGATAAGTCAGGTTGGTTTTCTGTTGGTGGAGGCGCAGCTGTGACGAAGAAATTCACTTCCGTCGGACCTCCGCCCCACCACACTCCGTCGGACTCCACTTCCGCAGTCATGTGGTATTCACCGGCGGGCAGTGAATATGTGCTTGTTAAGGTGGCTTGCCACGTCAGTGTCGTTGGGCCATAGAATCCGTAGCCATAGCCAGCGGGGTAGTAATCGTAGCCATAGCCAGTGCTTGGGAAGTATCCGTATCCGTAGCCGTAGTAGTCGCCCTCGCCGTAGTTCAGAAGCATGGGAGCATCAAGCGTTATGTGGGTTTGTACTCCGCCTGAGGCTGCAGAGAATTCGTACGTGAACGACGTTGGTCCAGTCACTGTGATTCTGACTGTGTCTACTGGGATTCTTTCACCAGTTTCGATCAGGAGGTTTATGTAGAACGTTTTGGTGTAGCCTTGGGTTACGCTTTGTCCATTAAGTCCAGTTATGCTGACTTGCACAGCGTAAACCGGGGCAGGATATAATAGGATTGTAACTATGATTGCTGTTACGATTAGGCTCATCAGTGAGTGTCTGCGAGAAAGGCGTGAGAGCCTCTTATGTAATGATTGGTTGATAGACGATTCCTCCCGTTGTTATATGGAGTTAAGTATGTAGAAGAATCGTTTTATGTTATATTTAAATATTGTTAACTTTTGATGCGCTTTTTTTATGACAATTAAAGTAGTTTGTTTTTGGATTTGGTAACTTTTGGTAACTTTTAAATGTTTTTTGTCACTTTTTGTTGTTGGTGGTCTGTTTGGAGCAGTTTGTGGCGCGGGTTTTTCAGAGCGGCAAGGTTACCATTCCTAAGCTTTTGAGGGAACTGCTTGAGGTAAAGGACGGAGACTATGTTCGTCTAGCTTTGGTTGAGGTCATAAAGCCGAAGGCGGCGAAGAAGACTTAAACGTATTATTGTTGGTTCACTTCCCCCTCCCCCAGTTTTCACGGTTGCCTTAAAAGCATTTTTTCGCAATTTGTGATTCGGCTATAGAGCTTACGTTGCAGCATTGAATTTGGCGTCAAGTGGTGTTTTGGGTTGAGCGCTTTGAAGCACGGTTTTTTCAGGGTTGGGTTCATGCTTTGCGACCGTTGTGTGTTGAATGCGGGTTGCGAAGTTTTCAGTCCAGGCGGCGAGTGTTCGAAGGAGAGGGAGGTTGTTGATTGGCTCGTTGGGGAATTGACTAGGCAGTATGGTTTGGATGAGGTTGTTGACCAGATTTATGTTTGGAGGGCTGCCATGTACTTGATTCGCGTTGTTCGGGCTGAGGCGTATGAGGCTACGGTCGGCGTTTCTGAGAAGTCTGTTTTGTTGGGTTCGTACATCAGCAGGCTGGACAATTCGTTGCGGGGGTTGCTGAATGATTTGGCGGTTTCGCGGTCTAAGCGTAGGCAGCTGGAGAAGAGTGATGAGCTCATGGTGGACGTTAGGACTCTTCTGAAAAGCCTAACTGAAAGGACGCCGAAGACACGGAGGGTTGTCGTTAAGGATACAATTTTCAGAATTAGGCCGTTAAGCGTTTACAGAAGAGTTCGTGCCGATTGGGAAAAAGAAATACGAATTCTGTGCGAAATGAGGAGAACGCAGAGTGAGTGAAAGCATCCCCCAAAAGGCGATAGAGCCCTTAACGGAGTTATGTGAATTAATTAGTGCAACTTCGAATCGTGAGACGTCGGCTGCGTCAATATTAAGGCAGTTCCTGAGAGCCATGAGCAACCATAAAGGTTACTTTTTTGATAAATCGTGGCAAAAAAATTACGATTATACCTCCACTATAGTCGATGGGGCGGATTCTGATTTCATCCATAAAGGCAGAAAAGAGGGTGCCGACCGCTTAATTGCTGTTTGCCTTAAGAAAAACATAAACTTGGACATTGGGTTTTCGCCTTTGGGTTTTTTGTGGACTTTGTGGGCTTCTGGTGAAAAGCTTGTTGAGGGCGACATTAAACCATTAAATGAGTTTAGAGATGACCCTTCGTTGTTTGCCAAGTTTCTTTTGGGACTGAACGTGTTTCTCTACCAAGAAAAGCTTCTTCGTGACAAGTCGAAGCGGATAGTTTGTTGTTGGGGGAGGCAGTGCGGAAAGACTTCGACAATTGCGGTGAGAGCCATTCATTATGCGTTCTGCAATCCAGACGTGAGTGTGCTGATTGCTTCTCCGAGTCTTCGCCAAAGCATGATCATGTTTGACCGGATCCTCGGTTTTGTTTATGGAAACAAGATTTTGCCGGGTGGAGTTGTGAGGAAAACTCGCACCATCATTCAGCTCTTGAACGGGTCAAAAATCGTTGCATTGCCTTGCAGCGAACACCTGCTTAGAGGTTTTACGGCGAACCTCGTTATTTGCGACGAAGCGGCTTTTATGCCTGAGGAAGTCATCACGCGGGTTCTTTTTCCCATGATAAGCACGACTGATGGTTCACTGATTTTTCTTAGTACGCCTTGGGGTCGGGATCACTTCTTTTACCGAGCCTATATGGACTCCAATTACAGCGTTCACCATGTGCGGTCAACTGAGTGTCCGTTGGTCAAGCCGGAGTTTCTCGAAGAGCAGAAGCGAAGCATGTCCGAGGAGGCGTTTCGTGTTGAGTATTTGGCGGAGTTTGTTGAGGCGGCTTCGTGCTTCTTTTCTCAAGACCTTATTCGTGGCTGTGTAGATCCTGATTTGGATTTTATGCAAAGTCTTGAAGAGCCTGTCTCAGCTGGCGAATATTATGCTGGTGTGGACTTTGGAAAACTGGGAGACTACAGCGTCATATCAGTTTTGTGCCGAGAAAAAGACTTGCTTAAACTCGTTTACCTTTACGAGTTCCCTTTGGGGACGCCGTACAGCAACGTTATTGGTCACATTGTCAGGGCAAACAGTAAGTTCATGTTTGGGAAGGTTCTCGTGGATCAAACTGGTGTCGGCGAACCTGTTCTTGAGGAACTGAAGGCGATGGATGTCGAAAACGTGGAAGGCTTAACCTTTACCGTGAAAACTAAAGAGGAACTCCTAACCTGCCTGAAACTGGGTATGGAGCAGAAACGGTTGAGGATGCCCTATCATCCGCGGCTGTTTGGGCAGATTAACCAGCAGCAGTATGAGTACAGCAAAAGCGGGCACCTATCTTTCACTCACCCTAAAGGAAGTCACGATGACCAATTGTGGAGTCTGGCTTTGAGTTGCTATGCAGCTACAGTTGGCCGCGAAGCTGCATCTGTATTATTAAAAGCATATTGAATCAACGGTTAGGCTATTTTTCCTCTTTTATAAGCCGGATAATATTTTGTTTTAGGTTTGTTTTACTTTACTTAGTAAAGCAAGATAGCGTTTGGTTTGTTGTTTGGGCTAAGTGTGTTCGACTTTGATGGCGATGCAACTATAGTTTTTATTTATGATTGTTCGTAAAAAACGTCGCATCGAATAGGTTAAATGTTTGTTTCAGTTTTTGTTTGTATAGTAAGGTGTTCGTTGACATGGGAGAGGACCTGATTCTTCAGGGGCTTTCAGATGATGTTGTTAAGTTGTTTTTGGAGAGGTTGGGAGATAGACTCTTATCGGTGGTTT
The DNA here is from genome assembly GCA_964600125.1 of uncultured Candidatus Bathyarchaeia archaeon. Lineage (GTDB taxonomy): Archaea > Thermoproteota > Bathyarchaeia > Bathyarchaeales > DTEX01 > JAGTRI01. The sequence goes on along the minus strand of CAZRIK010000005.1, from coordinate 40,239 downwards.
TTTTCGGTTCACAGGTTAGTGGGCGTGCCTTTGGCGACAGCGACGTCGATGTGTTAGTTGTGTCAAAGGATGATGTTTCATACACCTTGCTTGAGGAGGTATGCCGTGGCGTGAACATGGAGCTGACACTGAAATATGTTAACAAGGTGAATTCCATGCCTTTCCATAAGAGCGATGTTCTGTATATGTTGCGGATGAAGCATCCTTTCATTTTAGGGTTTTTTCACACTAGCCTCGTAGCCTATGATCCAAGTGGTTTTTTTGGGGAGGTATTGAATAAAATTAGCAAAAACATCGCAGAAGGTGAAGTACGGATTTATGAGAGATCTGGGTTGGTGCTTGTGAAATGACCTCTGAGCTTGCATTTCAATTCGCACATGAACTTATTGAAGAAGCCAAGGTGGATTTAGAGTCAGCTCGAACTCACCTTCGCGAGGGAAGGTATCACAAGACGATATTTGAGTCCCAACAGTGCGTAGAAAAACTGATGAAAGCTGCGTTGGCTTGTGAGGGTCTCACGCAGATCTATGAACACGATGTTTCTGGTCTATTTGCCAACGAAGTAGTCTCACGTGCTGAGCAGACAGAGGCAGAGGATTTACGTGAGGTTTTCAGGCGTACTATGTGGCTTTTTGAGCATTACGCTTTGTCAAGGTATCCAATTGTGAGGGGAAAAAAGATTCGTGTCCCAAGAAAAGAATATGACAAAGATGATGGTCTTCAGGCCATTCAAGATGCTGAGTACGCCTTGAAGATAATTGAACAGTATTTGCAGAGAAAGTATCCTCTTCTTAGAAAAAATGAGTAATAGTTGATTGCCAATACCGATGCTTATCACGATATAGTTAAATTATCATTTGACCTCCCTCAAGTAAGGGAGCTCTCTGTATATTTTTCTTCTTTAATGAGGTTTTTTATTCCTTCTTCCAAGGTTGTTTTCGCTTTGAATCCCAAGATTTTTTCTGCTTTCGTTGTGTCTGCCAAGGTTTCGAAAACATAGTTTTTCATGGGCATTGGCTGATGGATGGGTATAATGTTTTTTTCAAGATTTTCGTTAAGCAAATCAACAATTTGGTTGAAGCTGTGGGCAACTCCTGTCCCAGCATTGAAGATTTCGCATCCAAAGTCCTTCTCCATAGCCAGCATCAGCGCTTCCACGACGTCTCCGACGTAAATGAAGTCTCTTGTTTGGTTTCCGTCGCCAAAGATTACTGGCTGCTCATCTTTCAACATAGCCCAGAGAAACTGCGTGACGATGTTCGCGTATTTGCCTTTATACTTCTCTTTTGGTCCATAGACGCTGAAAAATCTTAAGCCAACAGATTTTACGCCGTGCAAAGTGTTGTAGAGTTTTGCCAGCCTTTCAATCGCGTATCTGCATTCAGTGTAATAGTCCTTAACGTATATGGGCATGTCCTCACGGTAAGGAGGCTCATTCCCATTATACAAGCTACTACTGCTTGCATAGACAACCTTGCACCCATTTTTCTTAGCAAACTCAAAGACGTCTATCGCGTCGTTTAACGCCTCGCTGACAAGTTTGGGATTATTCTTATACATAGGTGATGACGATGGTATGCCGAGATGGAAAACAATGTTAGGTTTCTGGACAAGAGAATCCATTTTGATGTAAGGTTCGCGGAAAATTTCTGCAGCCAAGCCTTCTAGGTTGCTGGGGTTTCCCGTGTGCATGTTGTCAAAAACCTTCACAGAATGCCCTTCGTTTAAGAGCCTTTCAACCAAGTTGCTGCCGATAAAGCCGCAGCCACCCGTTACTAGAACCTTCAATCCTTATTCCTTCTGACTTCCTTTTTTCAATTCTGTGTAGATAAGTATTATTATTGACGCTTTTTTCTGGATAGAAAAGGATTTAAATTGTTACTACAATAGTAACATTATGGCACTAAAATTCACCACGGAGCCTTTGAGTCATCTGGAGCAGAAAATCTACTTACTGCTCGAGAGCGAAGGAAAAAACGTTTTTTCAGTCCAAGATCTCAAGGAATTTAAGCTTCCGATAAAGGATGGTCATGTACGGGTTCTTTTGCACCGCTTGGAGAAAAAAGGGTGGATAACTTCTGTCAGAAAAGGAATTTATCTGCGTTTGCCTGCAGAAGCTGCTGTTGAAGGAAAGGTTTACCTTGAGGATCCTTTCGCTGTCGCTTTGAAAGTGTTTGATGGCTATCTCGCTTTCCAAAGTGCTTTGCGGGTTCATGGTTTGAGCGAATATCAGTCCTTCACAGTTTTTGTTGCCACCAAAAACAAGTCAGAAACTCTCTCACTCTTAGGGCAGTATGAGATTAAGGCAATCAAGGTCGGAAAGAGATACGTTGGATCTGAGGAAAAGGACAACTATCGAGTCTCCTCTTTAGCTAAAACCTTTTTTGACTGCTTCTATCATCCGCAACATGCCGGTGGATACTCTGAGGTTCTGAAGGCATTGCATGCTTGCGAGAAAATGGACTGGAATGAATTCCTTTCATATTTTGAGAAGTTTGCGTCGAATAGTTTTTGCCAGAAGGTTGGCTATCTGCTGACTTTGCTTCAGGAAACAGGTTATGAAGTTCCAGTTAGCGTAATTGACTATCTTAAGAAGCGGGTGCGAGTTAAGACAAGATTTAGTCCTAGAATATCTGGGGGAAAGCTGAACAAGGAGTGGCTGGTAATCGATAATATTGGAAAAGAGGAATTGTTGTCGTGGTGGTTGCATGGTTGAATTGGGGGAGGCGAGGAAGGCTTCGGCGAGAATCGGTTTAGGGCTGCAATACGTTTTGAAGGAAGCAAGAGTCTTTGACGTCTTGTCAAAGCTCAGCCCCGTCATATTGTCGGATGAGGTTTCTTCACGTGTAATTATCATCTGTAAGGGAGGAACTGTTCTGAGTAAAGTTTTTCTCAGGGGCACTCAAAGGTTTTCTGAAGACTTGGATTTTGATGCCTTCTTTTCAGAGGATCTTGGCAAAAAGGAGAAGATTGCTTTTCTTGACAACAGTATATTGTCAAGCCTCGACCGCAGCTATCAAATCGAGAAGCCGAGGCTAATGAAGGATGTTGTTAGGTTCACTTGCAGCTTTACGAACGAAACTGGAGCAAAGGACTGTGTATTTGTTGAGTTCAATGTGGAGCCTGCGGGGTCTAGTGATTTTATTATAAAAGAAGCTGAGAGTGAACTGATTAAGATTCAGACAGTAAAAGTCCCAACTTATCCATTCCCCAATCTCGTTGCTCAAAAAATGAAAACGTTCTATGAAAGGGGAAGTGGAAAGGACCTCTATGACATTTACTATAGCTTAAAAATTGTTAAGGATGTTCGTGAAGTTATCATTGTCTTAAAGGATGTTCTGAAAGCTGAGAAAATAGGGTATGATGAATTTGTAAGAGGATTTCTACACAAATTGGGAGACGAGGACACAATTAGGCGGGTGCACGCTTCAACCAATCCTTACATTCCAAGGAAGCTGAGAGTAAGCTATATTGAAATTGCAAAAGACATCCAAGAAAAAGTCAAAGACGAATTATGATTTTTTTTAGTTTTGCGCATCTTTCGGATGTTGAGAATGCGCTGGAGAGAGCGCAAGTTTGTGAGCAAAATTATTACTGGAATGCCGAGGAAAACGTTGATAAGTGGTTAGGATTCAGTGGATTTAGCGTGAAAGGGTTTTTGTTGATGGTTTTGTGGGGGTTTGTGTTCTTCGTCTTCGGTCAGTATTTCTATTTCTATGAGGTCAGGTTTCACCGTTAGCATTACTGCTGCTACCTTAATGACCGTATTTGCAACGATTAAGTCATTGTATCCTCCAGTGGCAATGGCTGCTAAGGACAAGGCTAGAGACGAGAGAATTAGAGGTAAAATCTTCAGCGTTCCACCCTTTTTTATCAACATGACGAAAATTGCTGCTACAGTCGCAACAGCAGCTATCCTGAAAAAGTATGATCTGTAGGGATTCAATGTGGTTATGCCCAGATAGGCGTCCAGAACCGCGGAAACCGCGTACAGAACCAAGACGAAGGAGACTTTGTAAACCATAAATTCTTATTCTGAATGAAGTGGTATAAATATTGAGGTAGACGCGTCAGAAAAGTAAGGAGGATCCTTTGTGCATCTCAAAAATTATTATTCTAATTTTTTTGATTTGCTATTTGAGGTTTAAATGTTGATAAAATTTTTTGCCTTAGGAAACATTCAACACGGTAAACGTAATTCAAATTATAGAAACTCATTTGTAATGACAGTTAAAGGCAAATTTTCTTGTTTTGTTTTACCATTTGTTGTCTATTCATTGCTTTCGGTTGTTATCCTTTGGGACCTTCTTCTTCCGGGATATGTGTTAGCTTTAGATATGGTGTTTACGCCAACTATTCAGTTTCCGAGTTCCTTTTTTGGTTTTGGCAATGACCCTATATCATTACTGTACATGCCGTATAATTTGGGACTGTGGGTGTTGAACATTGTTGTCCCATCGTGGATAATTCAAAAGATCCTTCTCTTCTCGGTGTTTCTACTAGCTGGATTAAGCGCATACGATTTTTGTAGCGTTGAGAGTATAATTGGGAAACTTTTTGCTGGATTCATTTACGCAATGAATCCTTTCGTCTACGTTCGGTTCATGGTTGGACATTTAGGCTTACTTCTAGCGTATAGTATTTTTCCTTTTCTGCTGAAATCTTTTATTAAATTTCTTCATGACGCTCGGATGGAAACCTGCATAAAACTGACGTTACTATCAACGTTGGTCATTATTCTAGATTCTCATTTCGTTTACATTACTGCCATACCCTTTGTGGCTCTTCTGATTTTCAAAATTCTAACAATGAATAAAAAAAATTTTCTTAAGATAATTAGTTGGAGTACAATAGCGTGCTTATTTTTTTTGGCAGTAAATTTCTTCTGGATTGCTCCTATGTTGACGTTTGAAACATCAAATCTATTCATCGGTGGGTTCACATATCAGGACCTTTTAGTATTCACGTCACGTACATGGGGTACGGGATTTAATATTTTTTTTACTTTAGCAACGTTGTACGGGTTTTGGAGGCTACCCGAGGGTTATAGTTATGTTAGTGAGATTTTACCAGGGTGGCAACTAATTTTCGTTTATATCCTCTACCTTGCTGTAAATGGCTTCATATCGTCTCAAAACAAATTCCCCAACAAATGGATCGGGAAAGGTCTAGCAACAGCAAGTATCATAAGTCTGATTCTTGCCACGGGAATTTCCTCAAATTTTACAGCGCCAATTTTTGAAGCACTTTTCAAGTTCCTTCCCTTCTTTTCAGGAATGAGAGAGCCACAGAAATTTCTTACCATTTTGGTTTTGGCTTATTCTTTCTTCGGAGGTTATGGCGTTTTAAACATTTCCATGGCTTTAAAGGAGCTAAAGAACAAATCATTGAAACGCCAAGTATTAAAGCGGATTTTATCTCTTATTTTCATAATTGTGTCTTTGGCTTCTCCTTTTGTTTATTCTTATACGCAATTGTTTGGGTTTAACGGTCAAATTAGGAATCTTGAATATCCGTCGGAATGGTATGAAATTAAGGCTATTATTGATCAAGATTCTTCTGATTACAAAATTTTGATCTTACCATGGCACCTCTATATGAGCCAATCATGGATAGGAAGGATAACTGCCAATCCGGCTTCAGGCTTCTTCAATAAACCTTTTTTGGCTGGTGAAAATATGGAGTGGGGAGGAATAGAAACCCAGTCTATCAAACCTGAACAATTTTATATTCAATTTTTACTGAATAATAAAATTAGAATTAAAAATTTCGGTAACCTATTAGCTCCTCTTAATGTAAAATATATAATTTTGCTTAAAGAAGTGGATTATCGTGATTATGACTTTCTATACAACCAAACAGATTTGAAGGCCATCAAGGAAAATGCGATGGTTACTCTTTTTGAAAATCAGCACGAAACAAGCAAATTCTATAGGGTTAACGATGTAAGAAATGTGACAGACTGGAACAGACTTATAGATGTAAGTCCTGATGAAGATTTATCAACGCATCTGTACTTTATTGGGCAGGAAAATGCTTCTGCTTCAATTCCGGCTCAATCTTTTCAGCCTTTATTTTTTAGAGAGGTTTCGACTATAGAGTATGAAGTTGAAGTGCCTGAAAAGGGATACGTGGTTTTTAGCGAGTTTTACGATTCAAATTGGGTGTTGAACAATGTAAAACCTATTCCTAATTTAAATCTAAGCAACGCATTTTATGTTGAAGATTCGGGGTTGGTGAGAATCATTTATCAGAAATTTAGTAGGTTAATACCATATTACTTAATCTCAATAACTACTTTGATAATGTCCTTAACATATTTAATAAAAAGAATGAAGGGGCTAGCTAGCTAGTTTTTCCGAGACCGATTGCTGCGTACTTCAGTTTCTCGCTGAAAAGTTTTGGGTCGTACATTCTTCTTCCGTCTATCACAACTGGGCTCCGCATGTTTTGTTTGAAGTCTTCTGGTTTGAGTTCTTTGAATTCGTCCCATTCTGTCACGATTATGCAGCAGTCAGCGTTCTTGAGGCACTCACTTGCAGACCGGGCATATGCGATGTGGTCTCCGAGTATGGCTTTTGCATTAGGCACTGCAACTGGGTCATAGGCGACGACGTCAACGTTTTCTTCTAGGAGTCTCTTGACCATTCTTATTGAAACGGCTTCTCGCATGTCGTCGGTTTCAGGTTTGAAGGATAATCCTAGAATGGCTATCCGTTTCTTTTTCAGATTGCCGGTGAGCTCTTTGGCGAGCTCTAATGTTTTATAAGGCTGATTTTGGTTGATCTCTTCTACGGCTTCTAAGAGGTTAGGTGTGTACTCTAGGCTTTTTGAGTAGGCTATTAAGGCTTTAACGTCTTTGGGGAAGCAGGATCCGCCATATCCTAGTCCAGCTCTCAGAAAATTCGGGTTTATTCTGTGGTCCAGTCCTATGCCCTTGGCAATCATGCATACGTCCGTGCCCGGGGTTCTTTGGCATATGTTGGCGATCTGGTTGATGAAACTGACTTTCGTCGCGAGGAAGGCGTTGTTTGCGTATTTGATCATCTCGGCTGTGGGCAAGCTTGTTCTCAGGATCGGTGGAACACCCTTTCCATGGAATCCTTCGAACAGGCTTTGCAACGTGTCTCCTGACTTCTTATCGTATTCGCCTATGACTATTCTGTCCGGATGAAAAGTGTCATAAATGGCGGAGCCTTCTCGTAAGAATTCAGGACTCATGCAAAGTCCAAAGTCAAGACCACATCTTTTACGGGAATTTTCTTCGATGAGCGGTCTGACCGCCTTTTCTGTTGTTCCTGGCACTACCGTGCTCTTAACCACTACAACGTGATATTCGCTTTTTTTGGCCAAGGGTTTTCCGATTTCTCGGGAGGCTTCTTTGACGTATTCGAGGTTTATACTGCCGTCAGGCTGGCTTGGGGTGCCTGAAGCTATAAAGGTTACTTCACTGTTTAGGATAGCTTCTTTTCGGTCGGTCACACATCTTAAGTGGCCTTCTGAAGTGACCTTTTTAAGCAGTTCCTCTAGGTCGGGTTCGTAGAAGGGTGGGATACCTCTGTTTATGTCTTCAGCTTTTTTCTGGTCGCGTGTTGACATGGTTACTTTGAAGCCTTTCGAGGCGAACCCGACGCCGGTGCATAAACCTACGTATCCGGTTCCAACAATCGATATTTTCGTGGGAGTCATACGTGCGAGCTCCGTTCAAGATTTCCTTTGCTGTTTCCTTTTTCTGTTTGAAGCCATTCTATGGTCTTCGTTAATCCTTGTTCTAGGCTTGTTTTGGGTTTCCAACCTAGGATTTTTCTAGCTTTGGTTATGTCAGGTCTTCTTCTTTTTGGGTCGTCCTTCGGCAATTGATGAAAGATGATATTCGACTTTGACCCCGTCATATCAACTATTAGCTTCGCCAAGTTTAGAATTGAAATTTCTTGGTCGTTACCTAGGTTTATTACTTCTCCGTTGATGTTTGGCGTCAGTAATAATTTAAACAGTCCTTCGATTAAGTCTGTGACGTAGCAGAAGCTTCTCGTTTGGGAGCCGTCTCCATAGACTGTTACGGGCTCATCGTTTAATGCTTGGTCAATGAACTTGACTATCACTCGCCCGTATTGCGAAGTCGATTTTACGTCTAGCCTTGGGCCGTAGGTGTTAAAGATTCTCGATATTCTTATTGGCAATCCATGTTTATGGTAATAAGCCATACAATAGGTTTCTGCGACCCGTTTTCCTTCGTCATAGACTGCTCTTGGACCTATGGGATTCACGTTCCCCCAGTAGTCTTCTGGGGTTGGAAACTGTTCGGCGTCTCCATAGGTCTCAGAGGTGGAAGTAAAGAGAAACCCTTTGATGCTTTTCACTCTGGCTATTTCCAGCATGTTTCTTGTTCCGAGGACGCTGGCGTCTAAGGTCTCTATTGGATACTTCTGGTACAGTGGCGGCGAAGCTATACATGCCATGTGAACAATGTAGTCTATTTCTTCATCTATTTTGAGTCTGGAAACGTCCCTCCTTATTAGTGTGAAGCCTTCTTTCTTCATGTGGTTAACGTTTTTTTCTGAACCGGAGCTTAGATTATCGACGCCAAGTATTCTCGCGTCGAAAGATCTCAGTATATCACAGAACCAGGAGCCGAGAAAACCGGCACACCCTGTCACAAGAAAGGTGCTTTTGCGTATTCTGCCTTCAAACTCGGAGAGATCCTCTTGCACTATCTCTACATCCTTCTGGAGAACGTTCAAGTTTTGCGCCTTTCCTTAGTTCGTGATTCCTGTAACGTGAGCTTCTTATGGTTTATAGTACCATACCTTTTTTAGATTTGCTGTCTAGTTTCTGTTTTTCGAATTCTTGTATTCTGAAGAGAAGCAGTAGTCTCCATGGTATTTCAGCAGACTAATACTTCCAGTAAATTTTTAACTTAAAATATAATCTGGAAGCATCGGCTTCGCTTCTCAGGTGTCTTGCTTAAGCCGTTTGCTTTTCCTCAAGTTTTGATAGGACAGTCTGAAGGCTTCCCAGCAGCTTTCGGGGTTTCCGATGTCTACTATTATTTCGTCAGGTGGCAGTTTGACAGCGTAGACTTTTAGATCCCAGTCTATCAGTTTTTGGATTCCGTCTGTTAGTTGTATTTCACCTCCTTTTCCTTGGGGTGTGGCTTCGAGTGCCTTGAAGATTACTGGGTCGAAGATGTATATGGGCATTATTGCGAGGCTGGTTGGGGGCTTCTCGGGTTTCTCGATCGCTTTCTTTACTCTGTATATGTTGGGTTCAACTTCTTCGCCTTCGATAACGCCGTAGATTCTTGGGTCTTCAACCTCTCGAACGAGTATCGTTGCTTCTGCCTTTAGCTGTTTATGTTTCTCAATGAGTTTATGAATGTGGCTGTATTTTGAGTTGAATATGTAAGTGTCTCCTGCGTGGACCAAGAAGACCTCGTCTATGAAGGATTTGGCTTTCAGAACTGCGTCTCCGAAGCCTTTGGGTTCAGGCTGATTGATAAAAACAAATGTGGAACCGTCGACTCGCCTATAGAAGCTCTTAAGCTCTTCCGCAAACCCAGCCTTGTTCTTCCTTTCCAGCTCTCTTACGAATTCTTGGTCCGGCGTGAAATGATCTTCTATGGCTCTTTTTTCTCTACCCACTATGAAGCCGAACTCTCTGAATCCTGCGTCGTAAAGCTGCTCATAAATAGCCTGAACAATAGGCTTCAAACATGGACCACCATTGATGCTATCCAGAAATATGGGCAACATCTCCTTAGGCATCTCCTTAGTCATCGGAAGAAGCCTAGTCCCAAAACCAGCAACAGGCAAAACAGCCTTTCTAACCATTAATCTACCCTCATGAGAAACCCTAATATATTTTTTGTGCTTCATTGATAAAACTTTGTCTTTTCAGGGCGCGTTTCCCCAGCAATGAAAGACAACGAGTGTAAAAGGAAGAAGCTTAAGGTGGTATCCATCGATTAGAGAGCATCCTATTCTTGTAACTCTTATTTCAGTTTCATTAATGCTTCTTTTATCGGAAAAGGTTCCAGTAGCGCGGTGATAGCCTAAATCATGGTTTGTTCTCAAAAGAAGGCGTTTAGAGCTTTACCAAGTTATACGTTGCCCCATCAAATCGCTTGGCTTCTAGCTCTTTTTACGTGTTAGCAGAGGTCAGAATTCAAAACTTTGCATATCATCCGCTAGAAAGACACCTCTTGGAGAGTGCAACACTCTATTGAGATGTATGACGATGATTCTTGTCTTGTCTGGAATCTTCTTTCTGAGGGGTTCGACATCTCTAAGACTCAAGTGGTTCTTTGCCGTGCCAGTTAGTAGTGACGCTTCAAGTATTAATAATCTGAATTGGTTGCCAGCTCATATATTGCCTTGCACATTCCTGTGTCTCCAGAGTAGGAAATTGTCGTTTCATTAATTTTTGTTTTTGCTACAGTTATAACTATGTCGCCTGAATTCTTCAAATCTTGTATGGTGAAAGGTCTATTCCTATTATGCGTCTCCTAAGTCATTACTTACACTTCCACATAGCCAGCTTAATTTCTATCCGCATTTGACAAAAATACAGGAAAAGTATGAGTCGTTGTTTCTTTATCCATTATTCGATAGTTTCTTCTGTCAAGTCGATTTTGAGATTCCTCTTAGTAGCCCTATAGCAGACTCCCCTCCCATTCTCATAATATTTTTCGACTAATCCTGAATCAACCAACCTTTCGAGGGCTTTGTAGATCGATTCTCGACGCTTCACCTCAAACGTGGGATCTTGACTTAACTCGGAAATGAGTTCTTTAAGCGTCAAAGCATTGGAGGGATATTCGAAGTATTTCAACAACACCCTTAATATCTGCCTCCTTCTCCTCGATGTTAGGGCTGAAATAACCGCGTCTATCTCCAAAACCATCAGCCTTCAATAATTCCTTTACCATTCGCGTGGTTAAATAATTTTTGTATCCCTATCGTGCAATAAATACTCCCGAAATAAATAGAATAAGAATTTATTTTGATTCAATTGTTGCCTCAATAGGCAACAAAATTTTATAAGTAACAAGTCTTTTACATTCTTTCTATGAAAGCGATAATCATCGCCGCAGGTCCTGGCAATCGTCTCAGACCCTTAACCGACGAGAAACCTAAATGCTTACTTGAGGTAGGTGGAAAAACCATCTTGCAGCGAACATTAGAAGCGCTGAGAAGAAACGGTATAGTTGAAGTTGTGATAGTGAAAGGGTATAAAGCAGAAGCCATTAATTACCCAGATATACGATATTACTACAACCCAAACTACATGGAAAACAACATCCTGAACTCGCTATTCTACGCCGAAAACGAGATGAAGGACGGGTTCCTATTCTCCTACTCTGACATTCTCTACGACGAAGCTATCGTAGAGAAACTTCTCCAAAGTAAAGAAGACATTAGCATAGTCGTCGATGTAGACTGGAAAAAAAGGTACGAGAAGAGAACACTACATCCCACGGATGAAGCAGAATTTGTAGTCGTGGAAGACGGCAGAATAACGAAGATCTCCAAATTTTTGAACCCAGACTCCGCCTACGGCGAGTTTATTGGACTGGCAAAGTTTTCAAAGAAGGGCGCGGATATCTTAATCAGAAACTATGAAAGAGTTTTACATAGTCCATGGTGCGGTTTCAAGACCCAGCAGAGATTTCACGACGCGGTTTCTCTTGATAAAGCCTATCTTACAGACATGCTTCAAGAATTGATCGACAGGAACTATCCTATCTACTACGTAGACATCAAAGGTGGCTGGATAGAGATCGACACACCCCAAGACCTTAAAAATGCAAGAGGAATCTGGACAAACGCGACTTAGCTGATCAGAGATACGAAGAGTAGAAAAGCAGAATGAATACATCTGTCGTAGCAAGGCAATGGATAACTTATGCATCATTCTACTTGTGTAGAGTTAACTTCGCGGTAATTGCTCCGATGTTAATGCTTCTATTAGGCTTCTCGATAATTGATATTGGCTGGATTTCGTCCGGTCTACTGGCCGCTTACGCTATTGGTCAATTCGTCAACGGGCAATTAGCTGACAAGTATGCCAGAAAACTTATAAGTATTGGCATGTTCGGCTCGGCGGCAATGAATTTCCTAATGGCTTTCGCACCCATACCTTTCCTGATGTTAATACTCTGGACTATCAACGGATTCTTCCAGAGCATGGGTTGGAGCTCTTCGGTTAAAATAGTTGCCAACTGGCATCATCCAGAAGAACGAGGCAAAGTAAGCGGAATATTGGGAACCAGCTACCAGATAGGCAATGTGTTCTCATGGCTATTGGCTGGTTATGCCGTCTTACTCGGGTGGACATGGGGTTTCTTCTTACCAGCAATATTGCTTGCTATAAGCGGGCTGCATTGGACATTGAAAGGTAAACAAGCACCAGAAGAAAATGGGTTAAAGACAATAGAAAACTATGAAGAGAAACGTGATACGCACTTAGGATTCAAGCGGACCCTACTAATATGCATGAGGTGGGAGTGCTGGGCTGGAGCTTTCACCTTACTCTTCTTAAACATAATTCGCTATGGATTTTTAACATGGGCACCAACATTTCTCTTCGAGATTGAGCCCAATATTACAAGTGCCACCCTGCAATCCCTTGTGTTTCCGTTAACAGGCTCTTTAGGAGGCTTAACGATAGGACTGCTAGAAAAGAAATACAAGAAGATAACAAGGATAGGCTTCGTCTTCCTAGTGATTCTGGCTGGTCTAATGTTTGTTTATCCAACACTTAAAAGTGGGGTTCTCGCATTAGCGGTTTTAGGTGGAATAGGATTCTTTACTTATGCTCCACATGTATTAACTGTAACGAGACTTCCAATGTTGTTTGGCACAAGAAAAGGAGCAGCTTCAGTTACAGGATTTATAGACATGATGGGCTATGTAGGCTCAACCATCACTAGTATTACAACTGCATATCTAACAACTATCGGTGGATGGAATCTGGCATTTATCTTTTGGGCTATAGGAGCCTTACTGTCAGCCGTGTCGTTAGCTTTTCTTTGGAATTGCGAGGAAAAAAAGGATAAATATCTATAATAGTTTAAAAACGATGTAGAAGTTCAAATAATAATTTTATTTATAAAATTGAATTAGATAGTCCTGAACATCACTGTTTTCTTAGTACGTAGCAAAATAAAGCATTTGGTCCATTCATTTTTCTTATCACTTCAAAGTTATAATTAATCCCACGAGTAAAATCAATTGCATTATCAAACGTTACTCGTTTCCATCTGTTATGTGGTCTTATATAGTATTCCTCTTTTTCAATTGTGAATTGTTGTTTTATTTTTTCAAGTCTCAATTCATCATAAAAACGAAACCAATGACTCTCTATTTTTTTAGAAGAGAAGGGTCCAGTAACGATAAATATGCCTTCTTTTTGTAAAACCTGTAATATTTCTTTTATTAATAGTAAATCACCCTCTTCATGGACGGGGGCATCATAACTACCGAATCCAATATGTTCTATTGTAGAAATAGCAATTATTACATCAATTGATTCGTTTCTCAGAGGTAATAATAATGCATTACACTGCGTGAATTCCATAGCCTTGTTATAAATTCTTGGGACATTTACATCCAATCCACATAATTCTAATTTAAGGGCTAATAATATATAATGAAAACGTGAAGTCCCACATCCAATATCAACAACCTTACTTCCTGGAGAAGCATACTTTTTAACTTGTTTTAAAACCCAAGGATATTCAACAGTTCTTTCTCCAGCTTGATACCCAAAATATTGAGAAATTTGACGTAACTTCATTAATATCCTAAAATATATTATACCATTAATAATCGATTCATTATGTTTTGGTATTGTAAGAGTATTTTTTATCTTCGATAAGATACCGTTTTTTGTCAATCTATCTCCCTCGTGGCATTATTAAATAATTTGGAACTGTGCAATCATATTCAATCATAAAATAGCTTTGTGCAGTGTCTTTTTGATGAATTGTTTGTTGTAGATATAAGTGTTTTGGATTCGGTTGTAGAGTGGTCTATTGGTCAATTCTATTAATACTATTTTTTAGGTTGTTTTTCAATCTTTTAGTTGACCATCATCTGCTAGGGGTGCATTATGTTCTTTTTCTTTTCTCAATTTAAAATCAATAAATATAAGCATTATCGCCCTCATAGAATTCAGTATACATAACACCGATAATGGGATAATCGGTTGACCTAGTAGAATACCAAATGTAACGACATATGTTGGGAAGAAGAGAACTTGCTGAAGAAATGTTGGTAAAAAAATTATTGAAAAGAATATAGTTTTAATTAGAGAACGTTTACCTTGTTCTTTGTCCATCATACTACTCCTTTTCGAGAAATAAGCATATTGATATTCAAGATCTCTTGAGAAAAGTATGATGCAACAAAATCCCACGAGTGCAAAGAAACTAAAAAGAAATGTGATTTCTATTGGGACTTGTATAGTCTTAATTCCAATAAATGGAATGTCTGATGAACCCTTTAATGCATTGAGAGATAAACCAATTATAATAAGGACATTCCCAAAAAAATCCACTTGGGCATCTAACCAATGACCAGCTTTCGATTGCATCGATCGTATGCGAGCCACTCCACCATCGATTACATCGAATAACTTGAAAATATGATAAAATGTTAGTCCAATAAGACCATTAACATAACCCCCGAATGATAGGAATAATATCGAAATTGGTACAAAAATAAGTAGTCGAAGAATACTAATTTGATTTGGTGTAAGACCTGATCTTACAAAAATTGGTAATAAAGGATGTGCTATCACTCGGTATATTCTAAATGTCTTATGACTATCCTTCATGCAAGAGTGCTTCCCTTTCATAAAATTACTATCCGTTTAGCTTTATGGATAAATATAGGGTTTATGGTGGTTTTACTTCTTTTTGTTTTATGAACTTGCGGAGTATCGATGACCGGTTTACTAGACATGGAGAAATTCTTCTCAGCCCGGACTTCCCGGAAGGTAATAATTAAGAGGTGAATATTAATAATAACGGAAAGGTGGTCATTCTTTAACTTAATCTTACTCTCCCATAGTTTTCTTGGCTGTTGTTAGATATCTTTTTAGGATACTATACAGGCAGCTTGAAGGATTCATCAAAGCTTTCAACAGGTTTGTCCCAAAGTTCCCTCAGCGGGTTATATAGATCTCAGGAAGAGATACTCGACTCAGACATTCAGGTGCACAAGTCTCTAAGGTTTTCAAAACGAGTCTGTGATTGTTGCGGTGGACTCGACTGGAGTCAAGGTTCAAAGCTAAAGGCTGAATAAAACGCAAGCATGGAAAGAAGAACGATACGTCAAGATATTTTTCATTATAGTCATGAAGACGAAGGTGGCTTCGACAATAATGGTCACGACGGATAACATACAAGACTCAAGAGTCTCCCTAAAAATTTAATAGAAAGTCACGGAAAAATCTCTTAAATCCTTGTGGACGGATATTATAATAACATAAAAGGTATACCGAACGCTTGAACAAGAAGAGATACAAGCTGCCATTGAGCCACGCCGGATCAATCTTTCAACACGCTTTAAAAATCCGGGAGAAAAGGGGGTAACTCTCTATAAACATCTAGGCGATAAACATTAATAAAATTAAAAGAAACCGAAAAACGATGGAGTGCCGAGATGCATACTTCACATTAAAACGAACATTTTGGGAGTAATGGTAAAAACAATGAAGAACATTATGAAAAAACTCACAACGAAAGTATGCATTTACAATATACTAAAAAACCTATGAACCGGAAAAAACAAGAAATAGAACGATAGCAAAAAGAGATATATGACTTTAAACCTAAAGAATTAGTCCACAAGCAATCAATTTTATTTCTGAATCATAATTCTTCCTATTTAATAATAATTTTCTTTAATACTACAGCCAAAAGTAGTATTTCTATTACTACTAACAAGAATATTCTAGTTTGAGGAATATATTCATAAATAATTTGTTTTTCCAATTCACTGGTATTAATAGATAATCGTAAAAGTTTGAATGAAATTGGCCAAATTGTGTTTGGATCAACAGTAATTTTTACCTCATTGAATGTTTTAATAAAATTTGCATCCACTCTTATTTTAACTATATTTTCCCAACTACCATACTCGGTAAACCTAGTATAATTATCACCATTAGGAAATAATGTGAACCACTTCTCCTCTGGAAATTCCAATGATCCATTTAATATGACATTATCATTTATTGTGATCAAGACTTTGGGTGCTTTTATTAATCGAGTAATTCTAAAAGATTCAAAGATGAGAAATGCGTCTGTTTCTTGATCTATTTTTCGCACTTCAAAAATTGGGTTTCGATATTGTAAATTAAACGGAATGTAGAAGGTAAAAAGACCCTGATTTCTGTGATAAAAAATTCCAGAAACATCCGGATAATCTACATAATTGTGAACTGAAGTATCATTATGAAACGTTTCTAATAGAAGACGCCATTCAATATTATTTGATGCTTGTATCTCCACTTTAATAATATTATATTCATCGGACCTGAAACTAGTGGAACCATTAGCTACAAACACTTCATCAATATAAAAAACTCCCGATACATCCGGAGAAGTGAGTATTGGACCTATTCTAATACGCGTTACAGATTCCCAATCTGGTGTACCTACAGGACTAAATGAATTGAAAGGAATAAATAATTCACGCCATCCAGGTAACAGATCATAAAAATTTGCCATGAAAAAATTTTCGCTATTTTGAGAATATACAATAATATCAATCCTTTCTTTAGATCCAATGCCTTTGAACCACAAATGAAAGAAGTTTTTATCTGACCAGTTTACCATTTCCGAAAAAACATGATTTATCTCGTAATCCGAGGGTATTTCTAATGTAGAATTCAAAAATATCCTTAAACTATTGTTACCTGAAATTTTAGTTTCATCATCATCTTCAAATGAATATTCCATAATAGAGCTGTCTAGATTCCAATAATAGGTTTGATTGTCATCAGATAGGATTACCTTTTTTGTAATATTAGTACCATAGGTTCCTAATTCAAGATTTGCCTCATTAACTCCTTGAGGAAGCATTAGAGTAGTTGGTTCTTTATTTATTATAAAAAATTCAGAATCCGACCAAGGTATCCACTTAGAGAAATTTGACGTAAAATAAATATCTTCATATAGAACTTGATTCGTTCTCGGATTATCTTCAGAAAGATAAAGGAAAAATTCAACCTTTTCTCTTATTGTCGGCGGTAAGGTCATTAACTCCGGAAAAGCAGCTGCAAAAGTAGCTGTTGAAGTATTGTTATAATTGTTATCCCCCATTATTATAGTATTATTCACAATTCTTACCATTCCAGCAAATAAAGTAGGATTTCCTAGCCACGAACTTGCTGTAATGGACCAATAACCTCTATAATTTGGCGTATTAGGGTCGGAGATTTTCATATATAAAGGTATATATAATATTTGTAATAGAATTAAAATGTATATAATGAAAATATTAATTTTTATCTTAATTTTCATATTTCACACGCACTGTCTGTAATCAAATGATTAATAATCAATATTATCAAAAATATAAGTGAAATTATTTTATTATTAAATATATTTAATATTGAAAGATTAGATATATATAGTAGTAGAAAAATGAATGATATTTTTCGCAAATAATTGGCATATAACGATCGTTGAAGAGGTGTAGTATTTATCCATACGATAACAGAGACTATTAGTGGGATAAAAAACTCAACGCCAATACTGATAAAAGTAATAGCTAAAACAGCAGTAAATAAGTTTAGAATGTTTGTAATTCTTATTACTAATTTATATGAAGAAAGACTTTTCTGCGTTTTGAAATATTTTTTGATTACAATCGCCAATGTAATAAATAACATTAATAGATAACATGTAAAAAGACTCCATTTGGACCAGTATGTCACATAAAGTTCCATTATTGCTATCAGTTCTAAAAAAGTAAACATTATGTATAATGTTGTACTTCGATTACTCGAGAAGACTGATTTATTATCTTTATTTTTTATTTTCTTTGAAGGCTTAAGGCAACATACTAAAGTTAATATTAAAAATATCCAATATATGACTCCTATTGAAATTTGAAGATTCGTATTCCAACCTACTCCATAATAATCCCCAGATCCACCTAAAAATTTCTGCCAAGCTATTCTAATATTTACGAAATTTGCATTACTAATGGGAGAAACTTCAGACCATCTCATTAAAGGAAATTCCCCATCAATTATTGGTGATGTCAGGATATTTGAAATCCAAAGAATATTGACATAATATCTTGGGATTGTTTTATATGAGTGGGCAGCTAAAATTAAAAAAGGTAATATCCACATTGTGACAAATCGTTCTGATTTATTTGTCAAAAATAAACTGAATAATATTAGAATTGCGAGTATAAAGCGATCCAACCATTCATAATCTGCTATGTCAGATAATTTATCGTCCTTTTTTAAAGTATAAAGCATAAAAATAATTAATAAAATAATATAAATTATTACAAAATTTTCGTATGAAAAAATAAATTTCAAATCCTCCCAGACGTTTAACTTTATCATCAGACCGGCCGGACTTAATCGAAATAAGTATACCGAAGATATTTGTTGCTCTTGAGATAATGCGAGATTTCCAGAAAAAATTGACATCCACCACTCAATAAATGCGCTACGTGAAGTGGAAAAGAGCGGCAATAGAAAAGTAAGATAAGGGATGCTAAGAATTAAACTTGTTACACCATATCCTAATAAATATTTAATTATTTTTCTCTTTCGATATACATGGCATATAAAAAGAGGGACGAGAAGAAGAGGAATCCATCGAAAAAAAGTTGCTATAGAAAGGTATATGCCACTCCATATTACTCTTTGTTCTCTAAGCGAAATTAATGAAAGAAGAATGAATGAAATCATTAATGATTCTAGAACGCCAACTACAGAGGATAAATATATGGCGTATGGATTTAGAAAAAATATTTGAGCAATGAAAAGTGCTTTTTGTTTATTTTGGCCTGCCAGTAAACATAATTTATATATGCAATAAAAAATTAACGCATCCCCTAAAACACAGGGGATTTTGAAAAAAAATGCTACTAGAAAATTATAGTAAAATCCAAAAGAGTTCATAAATAAATACGGTAAATAAGTTGGCAATTCAAAAATGTAAAAACTAGTTCCATGACTTCTTGTCCTAATAAGAGGATTTAAACCTGCGACTAGTAAAGTCTCTATTAATTTAACTCCATCCCAAGTACCAGGATGAGAAGTATATGGCATAAGCACTAATCGAATAAATATTCCAAGGATTAATGTTTTAGAATAAGTATTTAAATGGAACAATATTTGAGATAAGTGATTATAAATATCTTTTATATTTATGTGTAATGCCCCCATAAATTGGAAAAATGAAGTCACCATTAATTCATTCCCTAATGTATCTATAAATTGAGTGTTTGTGAGTGTTTCTCTATAAATCTACACATCTTTAGAGCTTTTAAATTCTTATTCGTCATTTTCTTCATTATATCCTTATCTGAGATTTTTCTGTTTTTTTGCGTTTTAAGATGCAAAGTCCAATTAGCCTTAAAATTCTTAATATTCCATATGACTGCCTTTATAATCGTTAAAGAAAATTCTACTTTTCTTATTAATAAAAAGAGTGAAGCCTCAATTAATATATGATTGAATAAAATAGGTGCAATAAAAATAAGTGTAATTGTATCATAATTTTTAATAACTGTTGCTATTTGGTTTCGTTCCATAAAGTAAATTTTCTTAGGTATAAAATAGTTTTTTGTGAGTCCAGTAGCATGATGCACCACAGCGGACCTAATATTGACAATTTCATATCCTACCAAGCGTACACGCCAACAAAAATCTAGACCCCCAGAAATGAAGTATCGAGAATCAAATCCATCTATTTTCTCGAAAGCTTCTCTTTTTACGAGCATCGCAAACTCAAGTGTCTCAAAAAAATTGTATTTCGCATTGATTCCATATCCGTTATAATCACCAAAGGAACATCCCAATATATCACATACTCCATGATTACCAACATATTCAACTTCTTTGTCATATGGAACTTCATAGCTCCCAAAAATACCTACATGCGACGGGTAATTTTGCACAGCTTTCACTAATTCTTCAAGCCATGTTGGTTTTACCTTTGTATCATCATCCAAAAAAATAAAATATTTTCCGCGAGCCATTTTTACGCCTTCATTTCTTCCTTTGGTGGGTCCTAAATTTATCTTGCTAGTAATTATTTTTACAGAAGGGAATTTTTTCATAATATTTTTAACAGCTTTTTTTGAATCACCTTGAATTAAGACTATCACTTCAAAATTTTTGAATGTTGAATTGTGTATTGCTTCTAAACACATCTCTAAATATTCATAATTCCTTTCATTATAATGAACATGTAAGATTATGATACTTACTAGGGGTATCTTATCTTCGTCATTAATCATTTAAGACCTTCTAATCCAATCACAAAATATCTATGAACACCAAAAAAGAAACCTTTTATGCCTTCCAATGGTTTACTGCTTTTTAATTGGAAAGCTTTGAATATCCAGAAAAAATTAAAAAAAATAATGTTAAAACAAAATCTAAGAAGACCAAAAAAATTATTTGGTTTAAAATTTTTTGAAAGAAAATATGCATAATCGTTACCCAAGTTAAAAGAACCTCTTGTTGCTCCACCAGGATTGAGGTTATGCCATACTACGACCTTCGGATTAAAAAGGAGTCTAAATCCAAGTTTTTTAGCTTGTATAAAAAAATCTCCATCTCCGTGAACCCAAATGAAATTTTCATCAAAAGAAAGCTTATTAAAAACGTCCCTCTTAATTGCTACACCAATTATACTTAAAAAATCTACAAAAAAAGGATCTTTTAATTTCATACTATATGAATGGGACCCTCCAATACTATATGCGCCGCTTTGAAATATTTTGCCGATATCAAAAAGGTGACCCTCACATACTACAATATTATATATTTTTGCAAATATTTTTAACAAAAATGATCTTTGAGCTAAATCGTATGTACCTGATATTTCTTGTTCTCTGGTTGCTATAGTAGGCCCTCCAACTAAATCAGCCTCATATTCACTAAACGATTTTATTATATTTTCTAACCAAGAAATATCAGCTTCAGCATCGTCATTGATATAAGCAATGTATTTTCCTGAGGAATTCGAAATAGCCAAGTTAAATAAATAGGCTAAATTTTTTGTTTCGTCCTTAATAACTTTCAATTTATAATTTTTTAGGATATTTGCTGTGTCATCTGTAGATCCATTATCAATAACTACAATCTCAAAATTTCTATACGTTTGTCTCATAATAGAATCTAAACATAATTTCAAATCTTGACTTCTATTATATGTAGGAATTGCAACAGATATTAATGGGTCCATTTGTGTATTTACATCATTATTTTTTGTAAAGAACTTCAAATATATCTCTCTTTTCTATTAATTCAAAATATTAGAGGTATTCTTTACCCAATTTACTATTTTTTTTAAACCAACTTTAGGAGTTATTAGTGGTTGCCAATGAAGCTTTTCATTAGCCATAGTAACATCAGAAATATATACCGATTGATCACTCGGTCGCCATCCTTTAAATGTAAGATCGCTTTTTTTTCCAGTGAGAGATTCTAACATTTCTATTAATTCAAGTAAAGATAAAGTATTATTTGGACCACCACCCATATTGAAAACTCCATGATATAATTGATCTTTTCTCTTTAAGAACGAATCAAAGGCATTAATCAGATCAGAAATATATAACACATCTCTAACTTGTTTCCCATCACCATAAATTGTTATTGGTTTACCAAGTATCGTAGCAATTGTAAACCATGCTATCCATCCTTGATCCTCAACTCCAAATTGCCTAACACCATAAATGCATGACATTCTAAAAACTGCACTCTTTAATCCATACGAATTTGTATATTCTTGAACATACAAATCTGATGCTAATTTTGAAGCACCATAAGGAGTGTGTTCACATAAATCTATAGGGTATGTCTCAGGTATGCCATTCTTAAATTTTTCTTCAAATACATAACGAGTTCCTTGTTCTATCACTTGGATTTTATTGACATTGTTACCATAAACTTTATTGGTTGAGCAAAAAATAATCGTTGGGTCATTATTTGATAATCTAGCTGCTTCTAAAACATTGAAAGTACCTAAAGTATTAACTTCAAAATCGATTTTAGGGTTTTGAAGAGAAACCGTTACTGCGGTTTGCGCAGCTGTATGAATTATTACATTAACATCCTTCATAATTTTCCTTAGATTGTCTAGATCTCTTATGTCCCCTTGAACCAATTTCAACCGAGAGAACCTTTTTAGATAATTCCAATTGTAATTCTGATTAATAGACTTTCCAAGAAGTTTTGCCCTCGAAAGATTGTCATAGCAAATAACTTGGTCTCCTCTTTGGGCATAATATTCCGCTACATGAGAGCCAATAAAACCAGCTCCACCTGTTACTAAGACAATCATCTCAAATTCCACCTCAAACTACAATATTATATATTCTTTAAAAATTTTTTAGTCCTATTCATCATACACGAAAGAATGTAACTGAAAACTCCGATCGAAGTTGCTAACGCTTTTGCACCATAAAGAAGGAATTGCGATATATTGCGAATCTCTCCCCCTTTCAATATTCGTCTTCTTGGTAATAGTCTGCTTAATACTAGCTTAGGGTCTTCCAATAGAGTGGGTATAATATAAAGTCCGTAATACTTATAGAATTTTTTGAGCATCCACATTGGCATGTTCATTTCATAATGGTATACAATCGCCTCTGGCGAAAATGCCGGGTTAACGCCACTTTCAGCTACACGTTTATATATAAATGCATGGTCAAAGTAACCTATTTCTCGAGATGTAGGAGCGATTTCTTTCAAAAAATGTGCTGGAAAGAAGCGGGGAAGAGCTGTTCCAAGAAGTGGATTCCAATCACCGGTATGTATTATACTTACATATTCTGCTTGTAATTTTGCTATATGACTCTTTACCATCGGCACTGAGATCTCATTTAGGATTACGGCTATAGGTTGTTGCGAATTTTCCTCAAGATTTACACACTCTCTTATAGCATCTTCGTGGAGAATTTGATCCGAGTCTAGTAAAAGTATATATTTCCCCTTACTTCGGTGAATGCCTAATAGACGTTGATAAAGAAGACCTTCCGCGAAATATACCTTAGCACCATTCCTGAGAGCTATTCTCGCGGTATCATCTGAACTGTAAGAGTCGACCACTATTATCTCGATTTTTTTGTAACTCTGTTTTTGTATTGCTTTTAGACAAAACTCTAAAGTTCTAGAAGAGCTCAAAGTGGGTATATTTACTGAAACTAAAGGTGAAGTACCAATCAAAGTCTAACTCCTCGCAAAATCTTTCACATGCCCCAAGACTTTCGCAGCTCCTCTTAGAGAATAATTCAAATCCTTCCAAGATCTAATGCGGACTAACTGCCTTAAGATGTACTCAGGTGAGAAAAACACTTTGTAAATCTCATCGCAGATCTTCATTATCTCTTCAGGTTTCATATTGGGCGTATTTAGAACAGGTTCAGTCATACCGAAACGGTCATAATCTCTAGGGTCGACTTTAAACCAATTATTTACCAAAGCTTCATGATACAGCTTGGTTCCCGGATAAGGCATAACAATTGTTGACTGAAGCGTGACAGCCCAGCCCTTCTCCATTAACATTCTAGCTAGTTTCAGAGTTGCCAAAGCTTCTTCATGCGTTTCCCAAGGATAACCAACCATTACCGTTATGTGAGGTTCCAAGCCAGCCTCCCTAGCCATTCTGCAGCCGTCCATAATAGCTTGGACATTAATCCCCTTATTCAGCCGATCTAGAGTTTCTGAGCTAGCTGATTCAAGACCAAAAAGCAACATCCGGAAGCCCGCCTTCTTCATAAGCTTGTATTCCTCAAAGGTTAGTGCACCAAACCTCATGTTACAGCTGAAGGAAACCTTTTCATTATAGCCATATTCAACCATGAGCTTACAGAACTTTCTTAACCAGTTCCCAACGGGAAAGGTACCTGTGTCATCAAAAACTTCTTTGATGCCATATCTTTCTATTAGCATTCCGATCTCATTCACTAGGAGTTCTGGACTTCTCGCCCTAAAAACAGGATATAATGTGGGCCAAGAGCAGAAAGTGCATCCGCCGTTTCTTCTCCACCAGCAGTCTCGTCCAACCATGGTGTAAGTGCCCGGGGTAACTTTAAAATTACCATTCTTGTAAGCATACAAATGCCATTTAGTCAGATCTCTGTCAATGAAGGGAAGAACGTTGAGGTTATGGTTAAGCAGAAAATTGCCCGTAGTCTTCACTTCACCATCCGTTCTGTACCATATTCCCGGCTCAAGAACCTTCGCTTTACCATTCAAATAATCAAGCAAGTTTAAAAGAAGAAAATCGTAGTCACCGCCAGTTAGAACATAATCTGCCTCACTGTTCTTCATCGATTCTTCGGGCAAAGCAGTAACATGGTCACCAACAAGGACAGTCTTAGTCTCTGGACTAACCCTTTTAATATCTCCAACAATCTTCCAGTGTCGCTTAACAACAGAGGTCTTCGTCTCAACCATCATAACATCGGGCTGAGCCCCTTCGACCCCCCTCAACCATTCATCGTATGTCTTCCCTTTAGCTATAGCATCATCCAAGACAATATTGTAACCAGACTCCTTGAGAAGAGAAGCAGCATATGCTGGAACCATAGGATAAACATAAGTTGGCTCTGAAAACCATTGGAACTGACGGTTCTGAGATAGCAAGGGAACGCCTTTTTTGTTTTCTAGAGGTGGATAAGAAATGTGAACTTTCATCTTTCAAGGTCACTCTTAACTATGCCAAATATAAAGGAGACGCCGTAAGATAAGTGAGTCAAAATCGTTCCCAACCAAACAATAGGAATCAACTTTAACGCTTTAACCGTGTTGAACGAAGCGACGAGAGAAAGGACCAAGTATCCAGCTACCAATAATAAAAATAAAGTTAGAGCGAAATCGTTGAAAAGAGATAGCATGCTTCCTACAAAAAGAAAGGCAACAAGAAACGAGGGCGCGAAGTATAAAGACCTTAGAGAGTTTTTCTTGAATTTTTTAGCGAAGAAACCTCTGTGAAGACCATAACTTGACACTTGTTTTAAATGTTTTCGGAACAGAGGTCTCCGATGATGATAGACAACCACATCAGGAGCCTCAACTAATTTTTTGCCCAGACTCTTTATCGCTCTGCAAATTAGTGTGTCTTCACCAGGCCAATATTTCTCATTCCATCCGCCGGTCGCTATTAAAACGGATTTGCGAGCTATGAAATTGCAGGAATGAATATCGTCTGATTCAAGAACCTGCTTAGATTTGTACCTTTTCGCCAAGTTTCCAACCATAAAGGAGGATAAAACAAAGCCACTGGCCCTCTGCATTAAATTGTCTTCTTCTGGAGTAAGTCCTGGGCCGCCGACAGCCGCAATCTCTGAAACTTCGAAATATTTAACAGCATTCTTCAGCCAGTCTCTTCTAGGATAAGCATCCGAATCCATGAATGCACAAATTTCGCTAGCAGAGTTCGCAATTCCAATGTTCCTTTTCTTTCCGGGAGTAACAGGTCCCGTGGGAATATTATTGGCTCCTTCTATTTTTTCTGTCGCTTCATCTGGAAGCAAGATTACTTCGTAATTCTCGTAATCCAATTGTCTGCACTGGTTAACACAATCTTTCGTATACTCGTCTACACTTTTGCATGGAACTATTACAGAAATAAAAGGCTGACTAAACATTCAGAAAGCAGCTATCTTTTTATATGAAATACCGACCGAGTTATGGTAATATTTCTTGACTCTAAGCCGATACGTGACTCCAAGTAGGTCAATAAACATTCCAAAGATTTCCTTAGGGTCAAAATTTGAATTCTCCAACCGAATGTTTACAGGTAACTCAACAATGCTTAAACCGTAAAGATTTGCTACGGCTAATAGCTCAACATCGAAAGCGAATCTTTTCACAGACAAGGCAGGAAAAACTTTTACCAAACTTTTTCTTCTAACAGCTTTCAACCCAGATTGGGTATCACTCAACTTAAGCCCCGTCAACAACCTAACCAGAAGATTAAAGCCGCAACTTAAAAACCTACGCACAAACGGCGCCTTAACACATGACTCAGGATGCCTTTTTGAACCGACTACAATGTCTCCACCTTCCAGAGCCTTAACGTATCTCTTGATCTGATTTGGGTTAATCTCCAGGTCACCATCCATGAAAATCACTGAATCCCCAGTGGCGCTGGAGAAGCCAGTTTTTATAGCGTAACCTTTACCCATGTTCTTGTAATAGCTGACTACTTTCAGGTGTCCATTGTTATGAGCGCATTTGAGAATTTTGAATCCTGTTTCATCTTTGCTTCCATCATTCACAACGATGATTTCATATTCGATGCCCATGTCTTCCATAATACGATCCGTTTTCTCAATGGTCATTGCAATAAAGTCTTCTTCATTATAGGCAGGTATCACTAACGAGAGCTGAGGTTTTCCCAGACTATTCACTTTCTTTACTTTTTCTGTACTTCAAGAAAGAAGCCATCTGCAAAATCACGCCGATGACCAACAGTTAATAGGCGTAAATAGCTAACTCATTCGCTGAATCGGAATTTCCTTGAACCAGCAATCCCGCACAGATTATGAGAAGAGCCATAAAACCAATGATGAAAGGGGCTCCAAGGTTTCCTCTATAATATGTCGCAGTGCTTGCTTTGACCTTTATCTTTAGCTTCATAGTCATGATTCCTTGTATAATGGTAAAACAGCATCAGTCCTTTTCCAGCAACCCTACAATTTTTATGATACTTTCTCCAGCTTTTCCGTCGCCGAATGGATTTTTCCAGTCTCTTTCGCGGTTCAGCATAGCCTTGGTTCCTCTGACTATTTTTTTAGGGTTTACCCCCACCAACATATTGGAGCCTACTTCTAGGGTTTCTGGTCTTTCGGTGTTGTTTCGCATTGTCACGCATGGAACTTTGAGTATGCATGTTTCTTCTTGTACGCCTCCGGAATCCGTCAAGACGAGTCTGGCTTGGCTTTCAAGCTGTAGGAAAGTCAAATAATCCAAGGGTTCAACAAGCGTCAAACCTTCCAAAGCTATCTGAAAAGCCTTCAACTGTTTCCTTGCTCTTGGGTGAATGGGATAGATGACGGGCAACCCGAACTTTGTTTCAACCGTTTCTAGGCCTTTGAGTATGCCACGAAACCTTTCTTCGTCGTCAACGTTTTCCTGCCGATGAACCGTAGCCAACAAAAAACCGTCCTTTTCAAGACCCAAATGATTAAGCGCAGAAGCCTTCTTCTCCGCCAACTCAAGATTCTGAAAGACAGCGTCAACAACAGTGTTCCCAGTCACAAAAACCTTCACTTCAGGTATGCCTTCACCAAGCAATATCGCCTTAGCCTTCTCAGTTGGAGCGAAAAGCAAATCCGAACAATGGTCTGCGAGGATGCGATTAATTTCTTCGGGCATCCCACGGTCGTAGCTGCGCAAACCAGCTTCAACGTGCCCAACTTTAATGCCGAGCTTAGCAGCAGCCAAGGCACCAGCCAAAGCCGTGTTAGTGTCACCCTCAACCAAGACGACGTCCGGCTTCTCTTCAACAAGGACTTTCTCGACGCCAATAAGCATCTTTCCAGTCTGCTCCGCATGACTGCCAGAACCCACATCGAGATTATACTTGGCTTCCGGAAGCTCAAGCTGCTCAAAAAAGACGCGATCCATATTGTAGGAGTAATGCTGACCAGTATGCAGTATGAAATAGTCTAAGCCTAAACGTTCAAGCTCACGAATAACTGGAGAAAACTTGATAATCTCAGGACGAGTCCCAAGAACAACAGAAACTTTGGTTCCCATCTAGCTAGCCGTAGCCGCTTCTTTCGCCTTAAGAGCTATCGCTTCAACAGAAGAAACGACGAGTTCACTAGCATCCAAAATCTCAATTTCCACCGGCTCACCGTCCTTAGAATAATGGACCACGATGTTTTCCCCAATCTCCTTTCCGTACTCAGGCTTCTTACTGCTGACAGTGATCACTAAAGCGTCCACATCTGAACTGTACTCAACCTTCCTAAACCTTACAGGCTTCTGCATAGCACATCTGCTGCCCTAGAACTTGAATCAAACTCGAGCCCTAAATGTTCAAGCTCCCTGATGACGGGCGAAAACTTGACAATCTCAGGACGGGTTCCCAGAATAATTGAAATCTTCAACGCGATTCATTCTTCTTCTAATTTTTGAAGCAGAGTCGTTAATGCTGTCTTTTCAGTTTCAAGTTGATTTTCGTATTTTTCCAGTTTTTCTAGAACTGCTTCGCGCACGAAATCGGTTTTTGTTGGCCAATACTTGAACTCTTTAATGGTTTTTTCTACCTGCTTAACCAGCTGAGATGGCAATGAGACGGTGCGAAACTCGCCGCGGCCTTTCTTGTCCTTTATCTAAAATCCCAACTCATAACAGGTCATAATCCCCAACGGTCAACAAGCGACAGCAAAGAAATTTTTGTTTCTAGGAAGGTTCATGACTACGAGGTATTTCAGGAAGCCCTCGTCCAGCCATTCCTTTGCGGACTTGTTTCCCCATTTCTGGGCTACCGCAACAAGCTTCTCGGCGACGCCCCTCATCATGTCAAAGGCGCCTTTCCCCATCAGAATCAACGTTCCGGTTCTGGCGTCTCCGCCAATGGTTTCGAGTAGCCTCCTCACCAAGGGAGCCAAAACCTTTAGAAGGAGAGAACTACGAATCCTGTCCACCGTCCTCATTGTGAGGTCCATGAGCCCGCGCTGCTTCCAGTTTAAAGCCCTAAACCAAGCTCCACTACGCATCGAAAGACGTTTCAGCTTTTCCAATGACCTTCGTTCTGGTTGGACAAGACTCCAAATCTCATCTTCCTCGGATTGGTTCTGAATCTTAAGGGTATTTTTTTTATCTAAATCCGCCATGCGATAAAACACCGTTCTCGTTTACGTGTAAAGCACCCATGACATAAAGGTGAAAAATAACTCTTTACACTCCGCATATTTATAACTTTTGTAACTCATTTAGAAGCTTTTAACGGCACAAAGAAAGATACATATTAAGACAACAATTTGACACTACAATGAAGGTTTATTTGGTATAATTAAGAAATCCTACAAGATGTTTATTTAACACCCCAAAAAAGGCTGATCAAATGGACGCAACGAAAACGATGGACGCTTCGGACGTAGCTTCAGGATCAATGTACCTGACCGTCCAAAACGTGTTCACAAACCTGATCGGCGTCTTCGGCCTCACATATCTGGCAAGGGCAATAACCCAAGAACAGATGGGAATGCTGACCGCATTAACCCTCGCCAGCTCATTCATCCAGATGATATCCGATTTTGGACTAGCTACATCACTGCCCAAGTTCGTCTCTGAACTAAAAGGCCGAGGTGAAGACTTGTCTGCCCACATTTTGGCAGCCGTCATTTTCAAGATACCTGTAACTCTTTTGCCCTGTTTGGTTCTTTATATTTTCTCAGGAGAAGTGTCGTCTGTTCTTTTTGGAGCAGCAGACAGATACGACCTTGTTAGGCTGGCAGCCCTTGACTCTTTAATTTTAGCCTCTGCCCCCGTACTAAACAGCATCCTCCTAGGAGCAGGACGCATGAGGAAAATGGCCATTTCAGCCATTTTTTCCACTGTAGTTAGGTGGCTTATCATCGTTTTTCTTTTAATGAGCGGTTATGGATTCTATGGCACCGTAATTGGATGGATAGCTGGCGACTTAGTTCTACTTCTTTTTCTTAGCGCATCATCTATCAGACTTTTAAGACATGGGGAAAAAATGTTCAGCCGCAGCTTCAGTTTGATCCTGAACATCTTGAAATTTTCTTGGCCTCTCTTTGTTGCTACAATCGTAACTTTTCTCTACGCGTGGTATGACAGAGCCATCATTCTGGCTTTTCTTCCGCTAACGGACTTGGGAATCTACGACGTGAGCTACAGAGCCTTTGGTGTCTTAGCTGCTTTAGCTATGGCTCTTGGCTCAGCCCTTTATCCTTACTATGGCATGGCTTACGGAAAAAAGGACCATCAAGCAATAGCCTCAGGCATTAAAAGGGCAACCAGATACACGGTAATCATTGTTTTTCCGTTGGCTTTCGGGCTTCTTTCGATGGCAAATCCCGTAATCACGATTTTCGCAGGCCAACAGTACCAGTCGGGATGGAGCGTTCTAGCCATACTGGCAGCTTTTGGGTTGGTTTACGGGCTGCTTCCAGCCTTCACCGGGTTACTCGTTATCTACGAGAAGACAAAAACCGTTCTACTTCTCAGCCTCGTGCCAGTAGTTGCGAGCCTAGGCTTGTTGCCTTTGCTTTGGGTCATAGGCTTGAATGGGCTTGCTGCTATGAGGGGAGCATCGCTTTTTGTAACCCTCTTGTTGACCGTTTATTTCCTTTCAAAAATCGTGAAGGTCGAAGTTGATAAACAAGCCATGCTTAAGGCGCTTGTTTCCTCAGCAATAATGGCTACAGTGGTTTTCATAGCCCAGCAAGTTCGTTACAGCATGACTCTTTTCCCATTCTACGTTTTGATGGGAGCTGCGGCATATTTTGGCTGTATAAGACTTCTAAAGGTTTTCGATAGGCAGGACTTTCAGCTCATGGAGCGAACAGTCGGAAAAAGATTGACCGCAGTTTTTATAAAAATCCTTGGGTATAAAAATTTCTGACGACTCCGATTGTTGTTTCCAGTGTTCAGAAACAAATATTTTTTTCGAGAAGGCTTTCAAACAAGCTAGATTATTTTTTGTGGATTACTCTGTAATCTGGAACGTTGTTCTGGAATTTGGCTATTTGACGGAAATCTCTTTTCAGATTACATGACTGAAACATCGTTTGCACCTTAATAACTGATTTATGACTTTGCGTCTATTCCGTTGTCCTAAGAGGGAAATAAATGAAGAAAAGCGCGGAAGACAGCGCCCGAGGACCTGCTTCCACAATAACCACACTTGTCATCGGAAATGCCAACCAAAATGTTTTTTCCCCATCGAAAGACGAAGCAGCCTTGAATATGGACTCGTCGTTGCTTTTGGAGTTGCTTAAAGCGTTCGACTTAGTTAAAGAAAAGAAAAAAACTACGATTGAAACGGAATTCGAACAATCGCAAAGTGGACCCAAAAAAGGTTCCCCGGCAGACCCTACCGTTAAGCATGACAATACGGCAAAGACAATACGTAAACAGCCTAGAACCTTTGATGCCAGAAATTATAGTAGACTGAAAACGTCGCAAATCATTTGTAGGAACGGAGGTACAAAACTGACACCTGAAACCTTGGTTGAGCTTGCGTGCACCGGAGCGAAGCTCATTCCATCTTTGAGTTTTTAAAGTGTTCTGGGTAATGACAAGTTAAGACTGAAACAAGCCATCAGTCGCTTTATGGCGCTGTAAAGTTTTTCGTATAACGAAAATTAAATCAGTTTGTACGCAACCTATATTGTGTTGTTCAAGAGTTGAGTAAATATGATAGACTGTAAAGGGTTTGTTGACGCAGGGGCACCTGTTGGTAAATTTGACAAACGGTGCTATGGCCAATTTATTGAGCATTTGGGTCGATGCATTTATGGCGGAGTCTGGGTGGGAGAGGACTCGGAAATTCCGAACGTGAACGGGTTCCGCCTCGACGTGTTGGAGGCGGTTAAGGAGCTTAAGCCCGCGGTCGTGAGGTGGCCAGGCGGAAACTTCTCTTCGGGCTACCATTGGACTGATGGCGTCGGACCACGGGACAAACGGCCTAGACGTTTCGATATGGCGTGGGGAGCTGAGGAACCTAACACCTTCGGAACCGACGAGTTCATGCGGTGGTGTAGGCTCGTGAACGTTGAACCCTTCGTGGTCGTTAACGCTGGAAACGGAACCCCTGAAGCAGCAGCCCAGTGGGTTGAATACTGCAACTCCTCCGCAAACACTCACTATGCTTCTCTGAGGCGAAAAAACGGTCAACCTGAACCCTGCGGAGTTAAGCTTTGGGGCATAGGGAACGAGCTTTACGGCAAATGGCAAATCGGATTCAACGTTGACGGAGCTGAATGCGCCCGCAGAACAGCTGAGTTCGCGAACGAGATGCGTAAAGTCGACTCGAACATAAAGCTTGTCGCGGTCGGCTGCGAAGACCCAGAATGGAACTTGGACATGGTGAAGTACGCTGGCGAATGTTTCGATTACTTGTCGGTTCACATCTACATCGGAGGCGCCAAGCCATACAAGGATTTGGTTGCAGTCCCCGTGAACATTGAGCAAAGACTGAACGGCATCCACAGCCTCGTACAATCAGCTAGACAAAAGTACGGCGTGAAACGGGACATTAAGCTCGCCTTCGATGAGT
Organism: uncultured Candidatus Bathyarchaeia archaeon; assembly: GCA_964600125.1. Lineage (GTDB taxonomy): Archaea > Thermoproteota > Bathyarchaeia > Bathyarchaeales > DTEX01 > JAGTRI01. The sequence continues at coordinate 7,760 of CAZRIK010000005.1, read as the reverse complement.
GGAACGTCTGGTACCCGGAGGCTAAGGCTCCTCTACACAATCAGGTTACCAACGTCGGCGACGCCGTCTTCACTGGCGGAGTGTTGAACACGCTTGAAAGGCTCTGCAACAAGGTGCCCGTAGGCGGGTTCGCGCAAACCGTGAACGTTCTGCCTTTGATTCTCACGTCTGACGACGGCGGCATGGTTTTGTCTCCCCAGTATTTGGTTTTCAAGCTGTACGGAGCGAACGTGGGCAGCCGTGTGCTCAAGTCAGTCGTGGATTCGCCCTCATATTCCGCCACCGAACTCGGAGAGCATGTTCCTTTTGTGGATTTGTCTGCAACCATGACCGAAGATGGCAACATTCTGTATTTGCACGCAGTGAACAGGCACGAAAAAGAGCCAGCGGAGCTAAAAGTGTCCTTTAGAGGCTTTAAGCCCAAAAAAGGTTCTGCATGGTTTGTTTCTGGAGAGTCTCCTGAAGACCGGAACATGTTTGATTCGCCAAACAAGGTCGGAATCGGGGAACCCTTTGTTAAGGTCGAGAAGGGCGAAGCCAAGATCGAGCTTAATCCCCATTCGGTGACAGTCATAAAGCTTCAAGCATGAAAACCTTTTCCGTCAAAAACTGCATAATTAGAACATTGCTGGAGAAATCCTGAATGATTAAACTGGGTCTGTTAGGCTCAGGTTTCGTGGCAACCTTCTACATGAACGGACTAAGAGACGTCCCCAACCAAGAGGTCGTCGTGAATTACTCGCAAAAAGAGGAAAATGCGAAATCGTTCGCGAAAGAATGGAAGATTCCGAAATGGACCGTCGACATGACCGAGGTGACGGAAAATCCTGAGGTTGATCTAGTCATCATAGCCTTGCCTAACTTCGTGCACAAGGAAGCCGCGCTATTAGCCTGCAAATCTGGAAAGAATGTGGTCTGCACCAAACCGTTAGCTCGAAACGCAAAGGAAGCTAAAGTCATGCTGGACGCGGCTGAGAAGGCAGGTGTGCTTCACGGGTACGCGGAAACAGAGGTTTTCAGCCCAGCGGTCATGAAAGCTAGGGACGTCATTGAACGTGGAGGAATAGGCGACGTTTTCTGGGTTAGGTCCCGCGAAGCCCATTACGGTCCCCATTCAGAATGGTTCTGGGACCCCGCTTTGTCGGGCGGCGGAGCGTTGATGGACATGGGCTGCCACTGCGTCGCTGCGGCGCGGTATTTCGTCGGCAAGGACGTGAAGGCGGTTGAGGCTTTGGCTTGGGGAGAAACCTTGGTTCACAACATTAAATGCGAAGACAACGCCTTGCTCATGGTCAAGTTTGAGGGCAAACAGATGGGTCAAGCTGAGGTGAGCTGGTCTTCGCGTGGAGGACTGGACTTGAGGAACGAGGTTTACGGCTCCAAGGGCGTCATCTTCACGGACGTGACCCGCGGAACGCCCATAAACGTGTTTACGCTTGAAAGCACAGGCTACGTTGTGGAGAAGGCTGAGATGGACAAGGGCTGGGTCATTCCGTGCGTGGACGAGGCGCGGACCTATGGCTACCACGAGGAGATGCGGCACTTCGTCGAATGCGTCCAAAAGGGCGTGATGCCGAGAGAAACCTTCAGAGACGGGTACATCTGCAACGTCATCTTGGACGCTGGATACAAGTCGATGCGGAAAGGCAAATGGGAAAAAACAGAATATTAAAAGACGTTATTCACAATTTTTTTTAAAGAATCATAATCCGTAAACTAAACATGAACGCTTTTTTTAAGTTATATTGTTGGAGATGTATAACATTACTGTAAAAGAGGTTGAGGTTGATGTCTGAAAACGTTGTGGGAAAAGTTGACGTGGGATTTTATGCTAAAGAAAAGCCTGGGATGGGGCAAGCGTTAAAGGGGCAGATGGTCCTCACGGACCGCAGGTTCATCTACATAAGGTATCTTGGCGGAAAATATTTGACGGCGAAAACTCAAGACTTCAGCGATAATATTGATGAGGGACTGAAGAACGAGGGAAGCTTCGCGGTTCCACTAAACATGATTACTGAAGCGAAGGCGGACAGGGTGTGGGGAACACCGTACTTTAGGTTACGCTACCAGACGGCACAAGGCGAAAAAGTCTGCTCGTTCACCCTCGTTTCATCCATGAACATGATGGGCGCAGGGTCAGTGTTTGGATTAATGAAGTCGCCCTACGAGCAAATAGCCAAAGCAATAGAGCAACTGAAGAGCGAGTATAAACCTTCACCAACATAAGACGAAAAAAGATTGCCTTAACTGTACCACCTTAATGCCGAAGACTCATATTACTATGAGTATAGGTTCAAAGTGCCTTTGTTAATCAAATCCCTTTACTACATTAACCAAAAAGGTAAACGGGTTCATTCAAGCTTTGTTCCTGCGGCATTCCTTCACACGCGGGTGCAACGAAAGACGCCATGAAAGGGGTGGCAATAAGACTTGATCGAAATTTGGTTTCCGCTTTCAATCGTCATCACTGCCTTCGTGATGTTTCTCATAATGAAAAACAGGAAGAATACAGCAGTCAAGAGACGCAACGGGGCAATCTTGATCGTGGCTGCTCCAGTTCTCTTCATACTTAGCGGTTTGTTTCTCGCGAACACCGTCATTAATCCTGTTGAGAGTCTCCTCTACATTGTTGGAGAAGCACTTTGCTTCGCCGTTGCTCCTGCGCTCCTGTTTTCAGGCATCACCATATTTTTCATGGCTCCTCATGAGAAGAAGTATGTTCAGCCGCAACGACCTCCTGTGGCACATCCTAAAGAGAAACCTGCGCCCTACTCTCGTTCTAGGTTACTCTTTCAGAGAACAATGGGTTTGGCATTCATCCTCATACTGCTCGCAATGCCATTTATTTTGGGGGGAGTGAAAGAAGAATCGCTTATTATGCTTGTAGCTTTGTTTGTTGCCTTTCCCTTCCCTGTTTTTACAGTGCCCTATATGATTATAGCTCTTTATTTGCTGTTCAACAAGAAAAAGCGAGTCATCGACATGCCCGCAATTATTGTTTGTGCAGTGCTGCTGTTATGTTTACTGATACCAGGCTTGGCGACCATAATGATTTTCTTTCTCCCGTTCATTTTGTTCTCTACACCTTTCGGTCTCATTGCCATTGTGCTGGTTCTGGCGATTATCATTATTATCACTCTTATAAGAAGAAGGAAGAAACGCTCTCCTTGATACATATCAAAAGATTTTAGCTTCCGAAATGATTATTTAAATGGGTATCCGCCGAATTCTCGAACAGCATTATACATTGCCAGGACGTTCTTAATCGGGATTCTTGGCTGCACGTTATGGACCGTGTTAAAAATAAAGCCTCCTCCCGGCGCAAAGGTTCGAATGCGTCGTTGAACATCCTCCTTCACTTGTCTAGGCGTGCCGAACGGAAGGACGTTTTGTGTGTCAACTCCGCCGCCCCAAAAAACAATCTTGTCTCCATACTTAGCCTTCAGCATGCAGGGGTCCATGTTCGCGGCTGAGGTTTGCACGGGATTCAAAATGTCGAACCCAGCCTCAACGAAGTCCGTAATCAGCGGCTCTACGGAACCGCACGAATGCATGAACGTCTTCCAAGAAGTGTTTTCGTGGACCCAATCGTTGACCCGTTTGTGAAAGGGCTTGTAAAGCCTCCGATACGAAGCGTTTGACATGAAAGGACCCCTTTGGGTCCCAAAGTCTGTTCCCGTGACGAACACTGCCGCAACCCTGTTTCCCACAGCGTTGAACAATTTCTCGAAATTTTCCAGCGCCACTTCGCATTGGCGTTCAAAGACCTGCAGAACATAATCTGGCTTTCTAACGTGGCACATGTACCATTCCTTGACGCCTCTGATTCCTTTAGGGTTCTTCAGTTGGAGACCTGGCACAAGAGCTATGTCGCCAAAGCTTGTTCCGCCAAAACTGGCAAAAACCGCCTTATCCGTTTCCGCATAAAGTCTCTCAGCCTCGTTCTTGTAATGGGTTAGTTCTTCGTTCGAAACGGAGCTGAACTCCTCTAAATTGTCGTCTACGTCCATTTTTCCCCAATCAATCGGCTTTTGCCTGTCAAGAGCGTCGAAGTAGAACCCGTTTTTCGGCATCCTCGCACACGGAGGCACAGATTTGTCGCCCTGAGGAAACATCATGACGTTGCCTTCAGCGTCAGGCGACGTGTTGAACCCGTCAGGAACCCAAACAGGGGTCCCGTCGGACAATATCCAACGTTTCCAGCGCTCGTTCCTGAACCCAAACATTGTTGCCCAGCTGCTTAATCCAACAACGTCGACGTCCAAAGCTTCGATTAAGTCGGCAGCTATCTCTCCCAACATCTGGTAAGGTTCCACGACCTTCACAGGCGTTTCAGGAGGGTCCAGCTTCAAGGCTTGCCTCAAAGCATAGACGGTGCTCACGTGCATTCCGGTGACTGCGCTAGCGCCTAAGTCAAGCGGGGCACGATCTGGTTCTTGATGGTTCAATGCAAGCGACACACGTTCTCTCGGATTCAAGTTCATCGCCACAGTAAGTTGAGTCTAGTCATCCTCCACTTTTAAAAGAAACTAAAACAATTCTAATAATAATATTAACCATGAATGGTGACCTTTATGGGAACCTCGGGCAATTCCCCAAATTCGTCTTCATCGCCAGCGCCAAAACCAAAAATTGATTTATCGAAGGTGCCCCGGCTGGTCATGGCGTTCTACCACGACTGGTACGGAAGCCCCACTGGTTCGAAGGGCAGGTAGTTCGACTTAAAAGGTTATTAATGCGTGGAATCTAATACCTGTTTCGCTTCCCAATAACTGTCATGCTTCTGGGAGCTTCAAGCCTTTCTTCTGTCTTTGTTCCCAGCCGATGCCGGTATACATTCTTATTTTTCCGAAATAAAATGCCCAGTAGGACTGAGGGATTGCAGAAGATACAATAAAGAAGACTGAAAATATTGCGTAACCTGCAATAAGTTGAGGTGGCTCATTGATAGGTATGTTGAGTACGTATGCCCAATAATAGAAGAAGAGCAGTATATTGGCAAAAACGAGGATTCCGGTTGACCTTGCGCCCCACTTGGTCCTCCCAGCTTTAGTTGAATAAAGGATGACTAGAACTGCCGAGAAGAAAAGGTAAAGGTATATAGAGATAAAATTTGGCTTGTACTGCGGAAGTACCTCAATTAGCCTCATAATCCCTTCCGACTGGGCAGTTGGCAGGTTCAGGTTAATCAGCACCGAAACCAAAGTAGCAGCAACCAAGAACCTGGAGAGTGCCAAGAACGGATCTTTTGCCTTTTTCATCAGCCAAATCCAACTGAAACTCATAAAGAAAAACGTCGCCATCCATAAATGAGAAGAAACAGCAAGGACTAAGGGGGCGATTCTTGAAAGATTAAATATCCCTAATACTAAAAGGCTGAGAAGCCATAAAACTAAAAGTATTAGGATGGCTAATTGAAGTTGTCCCCGTTTTTCAGATGACATATTTTCTTTTTGCGTGCGCTTCAGATGTGACCGAGCAGAGAAAAATACTGCAATAGCTAGGAAATAAGCAAAAAATAGGAGCATCGGTATCTCACCTAAAATATTTGGGCAAAAGTACATGACAAAAAAGAAGAGGGAGACTGCAATAATTTTTAAAAGAATTTTCATTTCTTCCTTTTTTCTTTGTTTCCCATGCGAAGTCTGACCCTTCAAACTCAACACTTAATTCCCCTTTTATACGCAACTTCCGCCAATATCTTCCAGCACCTAAATCTTAATCATTTCTATTGCCTGAGCCTAGGAAGCCAGTCGGGTCCCCGATGGTTCAATGCGCACGATACGCGTTCTCTGGAGTCCAAAGTCGGTTCACGCCGCATTCATTAAGGTTTTACGGTCTTTTTCTATATATTTCCTTTCAGACTTAATTTCTTCATACATTAATAGCTAATATAGTTAAATCAAAAAAAATCCACTCATATTTTCATTGCCAAAGAGATTTTTGTAGACGCGTACTCGCAATAAATTATAATCCAATCCAACCAGATATAATTTTTATTTAGATTTTATTGTGTACGCACTTCACAACGATTTTGAAGAATGATGGTTCTGTGGTCAACGATTGTTGACCAGTTGGTCAAGGTTGATAGAATTATATCGAGCTGCCTGCCGTATTGAATATGTGAATTGGCATGAGTTCGGATGAAATGTTTGAAGCTGTCTCTCATCCAATCAGAATCGATATTGTCCAGATACTAGCTGAGAAGCCTTTAGGTTTTGCTGATCTCAAAAGACAACTGAAGATCAGCAGCAGTGGCTTGCTGGATTTCCACTTAAAGAAATTGGACGAGTTAATAACCATAAACAAGGAGGGGCACTATTCCCTAACTGAAAAGGGGTTTGCAGCATTAACAACAATTGAAGGCGCAGCAGGCTACTATAGGCTGCGTTCAGCTCAAAAGAGATCTTTCCTCCTTGCCTTAGCTGTAACTGTTTTAATCAACATTGGCACGCTTTGGGTCGCATTTCAAATTGAAAACTACATGATTTGGTACGCCATAATATTGCCCATTACATTGGCTTGGGTAATATTCTACAGTTACATAACTCTTGTCAAAAGAAGAATACGCTTTAAAAACGCAGCTGAAAGCGTGGGGATCGAATCTTGATCTGATGCGGCTTGAAATTGGAGGTGAAGACTCGTGAGTGAAGTAAAGAAGTGCCCAAAGTGCAATGGAGAAATGGTTCAGGGTGAATTTCTGAAAAACCTTCCGAAAGTTGTTGTCTTTCCAAAAGAGGGACCAAGGCGCTTTGATAGGGTCATTCCCACTTACTGCAAGAAGTGCGGATTCATGGAAATATACAAGGAAATAAAGTAGGTTCCATGCGAACTACTATTCAGAGACCGTACAATCGTTTCTGGCTAAACCCGTGTTGATAGTGAAATCTAGCACTCTACACCTCTTCTGATCTGAGAGAAAAATTATATCCTTTTAATCCTTAAAAAAGGCATTTTCTTCAGTACTCTTCTGTTTAGCTACGAAAAGTATATATTTTCGCTGATTTTTCTTAATGTTACTAAAGTTTGATGAGGAATCATTATGGCTGCAACTCAGGGAGTACCTGTTTTAATCTTGAAGGAGGGTTCTTCAAGGTCAAGGGGAAAAGAAGCCCAGCACGCGAACATCATGGCTGCTAAAGTTATCGCAGAAGCTGTGAAAAGTACTTTGGGACCAAAAGGCATGGACAAGATGCTCGTTGACAGCTTGGGCGATGTCACCATAACCAGTGACGGAAGAACCATACTGGACGAGATTGACGTCGAGCATCCAGCTGCAAAGATGATGGTTGAAGTTGCCAAGACCCAAGACGACGAGGTCGGCGACGGAACAACGACGGCTGTGATTGTCGCTGGAGAACTCCTCTCAAAGGCAGAGGACCTTTTGAACAAGAACGTTCACCCAACCGTGGTAATCGACGGTTACCGAAAAGCTGCTGACAAAGCATTAGCGACCCTAGAGAAAATAGCCATCAAAGTATCGCCAACCGATAAAGAACCATTGAAGAAAGTTGCCATGACTTCGATGGCAAGCAAGCTAGTGGCTGAAAACCGCGACCAGCTGGCAGACATTGCAGTTGACGCCATTCTTTACGTGGCACAAAAGGTCGGAGAAGAATACAGAGCGGACCTAGACGACATCATGGTTGAAAAGAAACCCGGCGAATCAGTCACAGACACCAAACTTATCAAAGGCTTAGTCTTGGACAAGGAAGTTGTCCATCCAGGCATGCCTAAACGTGTCGAAAAAGCCAAAATCG
>CAZRIK010000004.1:0-58328 GCA_964600125.1 uncultured Candidatus Bathyarchaeia archaeon | reverse complement strand
CAGCACATGCCGCCTGTGCCGAACGCGATTTGGCGGACCGAAAGCGACAAGCTGACCCGTGGGGGAGCAACGTCGACCGCTTTTGACTATGATCTGGTTAAGGACCTTCCGCCGACCACGAAGTTCGGCACTTACAAGGAGGAAGACGTGTGGAAAAACGTGAAGTACCTGTTGAATGGCGTGTTGCCCACGGCGGAGCACTCAGGCGTCGTTGTGACTTTTCATCCGGACGACCCGCCTATATCGCCGATTCAGGGGTTCCCGAGAATCCTGAGAAGCGTGGAAGCCTTCGACAAGCTGATGAACCTTGTGCCCAGCCCTAACGTCGGAATCAACTTCTGCCAGGGATGCTTCGCCGAGATGGGCGTGGACGTCCCAGCAGCGATAAGGCACTTCGGCAAACAAAAGAAGATTTTCTTCGCTCACTTCAGGAATGTCAAAGGCACCGTGCATTCTAAGGGAGGCTTCCAAGAAATCTTCCACGACGACGCGGACGGTCACGCGGACATGTTTGAGGCGATGAAAGCCTACTACGAGGTCGGGTTTATGGGTCCGATGCGTCCTGATCACGCGCCTAAGCTGCAGGGCGACGAGGCTTCCGGGGGCTCCGGAGGATACTACGTCCTCGGCAAAGTCCTCGGGCTCGGTTACATGATTGGTTTGGCGGATGCAATAGAAAAAATGGGCTATTAGGCAGCTGGCATCCCCTTTTTTCTGCCATTCTATAAATCGTAGTTTATGCGGTGCCCTGTTTTTTTGTTTGCAGTTCCGTCAGGACGTTTTCGAGCAGAAGTTCCTTGTTTGCTTCCTTGAATAGTTGCCCGTAACCGTCGTTTTTGAAGCTGAATTCCACGTACCTCAATGTTTCTTTTCTCAGAAGGCTCCCGTACTTTTTTGTCAACACGTTTGAAACAGCCACGGCTCTAGCCTTGTCCCTGAAGATTTTTCTTTTCATGATGTCTTCGTAGCAGCTGTAGCAGTAGGGGAAACTGAAGGTGTACGTGTGCAGGAAGGAACGTTCGCGTTCCAGACACAGAAGTTTGTCATGGTTGGCGACAGAGGTGCTGAGACAGTTGCAGCAAACCTGCGGCGCAACAATGCTTCTTCGAAGAAAGTACATCGCTACGTTTACTTTCATTATGTAACAAATATTCTATCTTATTTCAGAAAATTAAAGTTTTCCACTGATTACATCGCTTAAAAAAAGGGGTCATTTGGAGGATGCTCAATTACATTTTTATTTTACAGTAGTTCGCCGACGTTTTCTTTAATTTTACGTATGCTGTTTATAACAAGGTCTAAGCCTTCTCTGCCTGAAAGCAGAACTGGATGAGGCAACGTTACCTCTTCAGCTATGTATTTTTCTGCTCCGGGCAAACTGAGCTTCTCGTAATCGGGCGTCTTAATCCCTTTGGGTATTACGCCTTTCAGGTTTTCTTTTCTGAAGGCTGGCTGCTTGTAGAGTGGCATCCCGTATCCGCTGCCTGCTGGCACGCCCTCAGCGTTGAGGGCTTCGAGGAACCTTGTTTTTGGGAGTCCGCTGAATTTTGTTTTGTCGTAGCGGGCGATGAAGAAGTAGTAGCCTCGCTTCGTGATTCTGGAGTCTTTTTTTAACGGTTCGACTCCGCCTATTCTCCTTAGCTTCTCGGCGAGGTATTTGCCGTCGGTGCTTTTTTGGTCCACTTCTTTTGGGAGCTCATCCATCTTTGCTAATAGTAATGCTGCTTGGAGCTCCGACAGCCGATAGTTGGAGCTGAGAATGAAGTGTTCATAGCCTGACCTTCCGACGACCCTACCGATGTTGTGGATGAGCCTCGCCCTTTCAGCGAGTTCATCTTTGTTCGTGAGGACCATGCCGCCTTCGCCTGAAGCCAGAGACTTTGACTCCTGGAAAGAGAAGGAGCCCATGTCGCCTATGGCTCCGACTTTGTGTCCGTTCCATTCGGTTCCGTGGGCGTGGGCGCAGTCCTCAACAAGGAACAGGTTGTTGCGCTTGGCAATGGGCAGAATCTTGTCGAAGTCAACCGGGTACCCGCCGTAGTGGACAACCATGACCGCCTTTGTCCTGTCAGTTAACGAGTCTTCGATGGCTGACGGGCTGATTGCGGCTGTTTCTGGGTCAACGTCGACGAACCTTGGGACCGCCCCGACCTCGGTGATGGCTGAGGCTGAAGCGATGAAGGTCACGGCAGGGACCAGAACCTCGTCGCCGAACCCGATTCCCCCCGTTTTGAGGGCGAGCTCCAACGACACCGTTCCGTTTGCGACTGCTATGCCATGCTTCGCGTCCTGGTACGCGGCGAACGCTTTTTCGAACTGTTCCGCCTTTGACCCCGCGTATATGCGGCACCACCTCCCGCTTTCCAAAGCCTCAAGGAGCGCCTTCTTGGCCTTCTCAGTCACCCTGGGCCACCTCGGTATTTTCTGCTTGAGCTCAGCGGCTTCGGATGGTCCGCCGTTGACGGCTAACTTGTGTTCAGTCATGACTTTTCGAGAATAATGTAAGGTGTAAACAAGCTTTTATGACTTTGCCGTGATTAGACGTTTTTATTTAATGATGATTTCTTAGCTTTTCTGTTCAAACCTTTTATTCAAGATTATCGTAGCCACACCCAACGCGATAAGAACCGCAGATGCCGTAAGGAGGTCGCTTTCAAAGCCGTAGATGGTCATTCCGACAGTAATGTTCGTGTCTTGGTCGGATGTGTTGTTGATTAGAAATGTGAACTCGCCTCTGCCATTAAGTTGAAGGTTGATCGTGTCTCGTATAATTTTGTATGAATAAACGGGTTCAACGATTCCTTCTTTCGTCCACGCGTCTATCCCGTGCTGGTCAAGAATGTAAAGCTCGATTTCCGCGTCACTGTACACGTCCATTCTAATAGTCCGTGACGTGCAAAGCTGGGGTGTCCACATGCACTGTTGCCCCGAAGATACTGTTGTCTCGAACGTCATTGTTGCGATGGAGCTGCGGCTTGAAACTGTGACTAACAGAAGGGAGATGCCAACCATCATTATTACCATGCCCATTCTCGCGAGGGTGTTCATTTCCAGTCCTCCTCTAATCAATCTCCATGACCCGGCTGAAGTAGAACAACGAGCCGACGAACAACAATGCTGAAGCCAATAGTGGGATGATCACCGCAAGGGCGACTTCTTCAGAGCTTACGTTTGACGAAAAAGACAAACCGTGGTATATTTTGAGGAAATAGTTGAAAAAAATCTCGAACCTCCCGTTTGATGAGAGGAGCTTGTGTTCGCCAGCCAAGGCTTCGGTTCCGAAGAAGAACAACACGTGAGCGAGGAACGTCACGATTTCGTTTCTCGTCACCAACGAGATTGCCGTAGCTACGGTGCATAGAAAAATCAGCTGTATGACCATGGCTGCTAAGGAGACGTAGAGCATTGGTTCAGATAGGTCCAGAGCCAGTAAGGGAACATTAAGCGAATAGACAGCAGCGAAGATAACCGAGAGCATTAGAAAATTTGAAATAAATTTTGAAATAAAAACGCTTGTCCTTTCCAGAGGGTAAGAAAACATAGTCTTCATCTCTCCTTTGCTTAGGCTGCCAGCGAAACTTCGGGCAAAGAGAGAGCCAGTCGTAAAAATCAGAAAAACGAAGATGAACGCCATTGAGGACCCAAGGTTCAGGTATCTTTCCTCAAAATACGTGGCTCTCACGGGCAAGTTCAACGCGGCGATTACAGCGGCAAATATGACGAACTCGAGAACTGGGAAGCTCCAATACTCTTCAAGCTCCCACACAACTAGCCTCTTTAACTTTTTTAGGGTCATTCGGTGTCACCCAGCCACGGACGCTTCCTTGTAGATTTCCTCCAGCGTGCTGTGCAGGTACTGGAAGCTCTTCAGCATCAACCCGAGGTCGGCGACGATTCGGGGCATCTCCCTATAGAAACTGTTTGGGTCCTTCACCTTGCAGTAGACCTTGTCGCCGTCAACCCACGCCTTTTCAATGAACTCGGTCTCGCTGATTCTGTCTAGAAAAACAGCGGGGTCAGACACCTCGATTCTATAAACGTTGGCGGAATACTTCGTCGCCAAGTCTTCGACGCTTCCTTGGTCCACGATTTTCCCTTTGTTGATAATAGCGAGCCAGCCGCAGATTTTTTCGAGCTCGGGTAAAATGTGGGACGAAACGAGGAAGCTTGTCCCTCGGCCTTCGTTCAGCTGCTTAACGGTTTCAAGCACCGACAGCCTCCCCGAGGGGTCAATGTTCGCCGTCGGCTCGTCGAGGACGACGAACTCTGGGTCGCCGACCAAGGCTTGAGCCAGCCCCAGACGCCGCAGCATGCCCGCGGAGTAGCCCTTAATCTGCTTTTCGCCTGCTTCCGATAAACCGACTTTGCTCAGTAATTCTTTTGCCCTTTGTTTCGGCTGTTGCACGTCGTAGAATTGCGCTACGTGCTCGAGGAACCTTTGTCCTGTGAAGCTTTTCGGGAACACGACTTCCTCGTGGAGGACGCCCACTTTCTGCCTGATTTCGTTGGATTGCGTCCAGCTGTTTAAGCCGAAGACGAGTGCTTGTCCGCTGTCTGGTTTTAGCAGTCCAAGAATGATGTTGATTGTTGTTGTTTTTCCTGCGCCGTTCGGGCCGACGAACCCCGTGACGCCTCTTGGGACTTTAAGGTCTATCTCGTTCACGGCCACTGTGGTTCCGAACGACTTTGTTAGGTTTGAGGTCGTGATGACCCAGTCGCCCAGTTTTTTCAGCCCCTTCCCTTTTTTATTTTTAGTCTATATTAATGATAGTTTTCTCGATATAAAGGAATATGGATTATAAATTCATTAATTATAAATAAAACTATTCCTAAAATACGTAATTGTTATATATATTTTCAATCAATGAGGAGGTGAGAAAGAGATGGGGAAGAACCTTCTGAACGAAATAATCATCTCGCTTGCGTTGACCACTCTATTGCTTGCACCAGTAATCAGCATGGTACTGGCAACGTACGATTATGACGATGATTATCAGGGAGACTTTTGGTACGGCTTAGATTCACACGTATGGGGATACTATAGTGGCTCGTACTATATGACGACACAACACAAAGCCGAGAGGTTCGGATCTATTCTCGTCGGTTTTGTTGGAAACATGTATTATTTATTCTGGGCAACTAGACATCCATCGTATAGTACTGGAGAACAGCAGACAAGCCAAAATTCAATAAGTGCTGTATATGATGAAAGGTGGGGGCAAGGAACTGAAGCTGGGACTTACAGTAGACAGACTTTCTATAAGATTCTTGGCGGTGATCAATGGACAAAAGAGAGCACAGGCTACGTTAACATATATTAGGAGGAACAAAGGGAAGGATGAGGCGAAAAAACCCTTTTTTTCTTTTTCTGATAATTATTTTGTATAATTCAATTTGTTTTAAAGGGATTTGCGAAAATCCACCTTTGTGGATGAAGGAAGGAGTATTTGCGGAATATAAATTTGGATCTGTTCATATCTGGTTTCTTAATGGAACAAGTATTATCTTTCAGGATCATGCTGACGCGGTTTTTCGGTGGGAATGCGTTGGGATAAACGAAACCTACGCTGTACTCAACGTGACAATTACCTTTCAGGAAAATGATTTCCATATTAGACTTATTGGGAACGTGAGTGTGGAGCTTTCAACGAGAAAAGTTTTTGATTCTTACGGAGTGGTTTTTGGGAGGACACGATTGTGGCTGCCGTCTTATCCAGAGGTCGGGGACACATTCGTCATGTTCGATAATCCTTTAATGACTGCTGAAGTGACTGATGTTGGTAGCTTTCATAGGGGCACGCCGCAGGGATCACAGTACGTTTTCGATACCGATGGTTCAGGAAATGTTCAAGGCTGGCCTGCATCGTTCTATGGTTCATATGATGTCGATACTGGCGTGGCAATTTATTTTGGTGCTTCGCACGAGCCATTACTCGATGCCATTGGCGTTTACGACCTTGGGCGTAGTGGTACAACGATATTCAGCGACACAAACATCGACCTTGGACCGAGAAACATTTGGCCCGACGTAATAGACGCGCTTCTCTGGTCCATACCCTTGTGGGTCTTTATCGTTGTGTTGTTCTTTGTTCATAAAAAGTCTAAAGGAAAGACTCGCAAAATGCACTTAACCTTTCACAAACGCCCTAGCCTTCTGGAGTAACTAGGGGGAAGTCTGATGAGTACAAATCGACTTAATGCTCTCTTTTTGATTATGTTTATGAGCTTTTTTTCAACTACGTATCCATCAGAATTCTCTCCGATATGGATGAAAGAAGGGGCATACGCAGAATACAAGTTCGAGTCCGTCCACATCTGGTTCCTTAACGGAACAAGAGTAGACTTTGAGGACCATGCCGACGCCGTTTTCCGGTGGGAGTGCATCGAAATAAACGAAACCTACGCCATACTCAATGTGACAATCGCTTTTCAAGAAAATGGTCTCCAGATAAAACTCTCTGGAAATGTTAGCGTGGAGCTTTCAACGAGAAGAGTAATAGGTTCTGACGGAACAGTCTATGGGAGAACAAGACTGTGGCTACCATCCTATCCTGAAGAGGGGGATATATTCGTTATGTTTGATTATCCTCTTATGACTGCTGAAGTAACTGATGTTGGAAGTTTTTATAGGGGCACGTCGCAAGGAGCACAGTATGTTTTCAACATTGAGGGCTGGGGAAACGTTCAAGGTTGGCCAGCATTATTCGACGGTTCCTATGATGTTGATGCTGGCGTCGCCATTAGTTTTGATACTTCTCATGAGCCTTTGCTGGACGCTGTCGGCATTTACGAGGCTGGGCTTAGTGGCACAATGACGTTCAGCGACACAAACATCGACCTTGGACCGAGAAACATTTGGCCTGAAATATTATACGCGCTTCTCTATTCCACACCTGTTTTGGTCTTTATCACGATATTCGTAATGGTTCACAGACGGCGTAAAAGGAAACAAATACGATGATTAAAAATTATTAAAAACGTTTTTTAATTTTCTTTACTCATTTAATAAATTATTTTATAGTTTATTTCTCAAAAATCCTTTAATTGCGTCCCTTTCTTAAGGATAAGTTCAGAATGAACCTTAAGGAGCCTGTGTTGTTGGGTCTTTGTTCAGTCTCAGACGTTCGGGTCCTGACGGGCGTGTCCGAGGCGGTACTGAGCGACGCAGACGTCGAAAGCCTCATCGCATTGAGCGACCAGCAAATCGAAGACGACTTGGGCGTCCAGTCCTCTTCGGCGCCGACTAGGATTAGGCATCTCAGCGCCCTTTTGACGGCCATCAAGATTTACACTCGGCCAGACTTGCGGGGCGGGTTTTCCGTTGGAGACTTAACAATCGGCAACCAGCAGGTCGAGGAAGCCCTGGCACGTTGGGCTCGCGACGCTAACCGCGTCTACGCGTACTATGGCGTGACAATGCAAGAGGCTCCTTCGGTTCTGAAGAGGGCGTGACGGTTTGTTGAGGGCTTTGATCGTTAAACCGCCTTCGGGGCGCGACCTGTACAGGATCATGCGTATTGGGTGCGCTGAGGCGAAGAAGGCTTTCCGCGTCAGCCGAAACCTGACCGTGGTGGACCTTATTGAGCGGTCTTACGGCTACGTCGTTGTCGTAGACGACGGAATGGATGCAAGGGCGCCTCTGACGCTAGGGGCTGAAGGGCAAACACGTTAAATGGGCTGGTTGGCAGGCTGGCAGTACAGGAAAAAACACGTCGTTAACGGCGCGGTTGGCGCTGGAACAGGCTACCAAGTTAAACTGGTTGTGCATTACGGTTTCGGAGCGGACTCCAGCGAGCATGTCTACCTTTACCAGAAGTGCAGGTCCGATTTTGGCGACGTCAGGGTCACGTTGTCAGACGGAGAAACGGTTGTTGCGGGGGAAGGCAGCGGCTGGCGGGAAAGCAAGGTTGATTCTGACCAAGCGTTGATTTGGGTCAAGGTTCCTGACAGTTTAGAATCTAACGTAACAATATATATTTACTATGGACATGCTGACGCTGTTTGGGCAGACAGCGGTTCCGAAACTTTTTGGCTGTTTGACGATTTTGAGGACGGCTTAGTCGTCGGGTTCTTTAAGAATCCTAATAATCCTCTTTTCGCGGCGCATTCGGTTCAGCCCTCCGTCATCAGGGTCGGCAGCGAATACTGGCTTTACTACGACGACGGCGTCAATGTTTACCGAAGGGTCGGAACGAACGAGACGACGTTCGGGCAAGCGCAGTCCACGGGCATTGCAGGAATTTATTGCCACGTTTGGAAGGACGGCGACGTCTACAGGATGGTTTACTCTTCAACCGACTTAAGTCAGGTGCGTCTCGCAACTTCCTCGGACGGACTCAATTTTGTTTATCAAGGCGTCCTCGCTTCGAAAGGCGCAAGCGGGTGGGATTCAGGCGGCATATTTGACCCTTGCGAAATCAAAGTGGACGGAGTCTACTACCTCTATTTTGGCGGAAGCAGCGTACTGGGCGACGCCACAAAATACAAGATAGGCGCCGCAACATCCCCAACGGGACAAGCAGGCTCATACACTAAACATCCAAACAACCCAATTCTGGACAAGTCTGCTTCTGGGTGGGACTGCCTAGGCGTAACTGACCCTCATGCCGTGGAATACGATTCTGGGAAGTTCATGCTTTTCTTCACAGGGTTCGACGAGCCCGAAGAAGGCGTGGACAAATGGAAGCAGTGTGGCTACGCAACTTCAACCGACTTAATAAACTGGACAAAGTCGACCGACAACCCGATTTATTACAGGAGCCAAACGTGGGAATCAGCGAGCGGTCTTTGCGAACCATCCGTTTTGGTCGAAGACGGCAAATTCAAAGTTTGGTACCGCGGAAAAACGGGCGCAGACAGCAGACTCGGTTACTTGTACTTTGACCAAGACTTGACCACGAAGCTTCCAGTCGCCAAGAACTTGTGGACGATTTACAGAAAAAACGATGCAAGCGACGAAATCGCGGAAATCGCGACTGACAATGGAAAGAAAGTTCTGAGAATAGCAGCCTTAAGCGTAGAAAACCACGAAGCGAAGGCTGTCGCCCGAAAAACGCC
This sequence comes from uncultured Candidatus Bathyarchaeia archaeon, assembly GCA_964600125.1. Lineage (GTDB taxonomy): Archaea > Thermoproteota > Bathyarchaeia > Bathyarchaeales > DTEX01 > JAGTRI01. Next base: position 49,271 of record CAZRIK010000004.1, on the reverse strand, counting down.
GTTCAACAACTTCGTGATGCAAGCGAAGATCAGGTACATGAACTGGCGCAACATCTGGGAAATGGCGAGAACCAGCAGGCGCTACGTCATAATCGCTAATCCCAACGGGTACTTCTTCGTTCACTACGCAAGCATCCCGAACGGACACAACATAAACAAGTACAACGGCGGCTGGGCGTCAGACGGAAATTACGTCGCCTACGACCTTGACGAAACCAAGTACTACAAGGTTCTTTTCACGCTTTTCGGAAACGTCCAGAAAGGCGAAATCTTCGACGGCGAAACAGTCGTAGCAAGCAAAACCGTCAGCTTCGCCGATTTTTCATCTGGATACTCAGGGTTCAGCGTCTATTGCGGAGCCTATCAGCCAAGCGAAATCTGCGTGGACTACGTTTTCGTGAGGAAATACGTTGACCCCGAACCAGCCCACGGCGCATGGTACAGGCGGGAAAGCAATCCAACGCCTTCACTGCTTCAGACGTTTTTCGGAAGAATCCTTAGACGAGTCGGCGAAGTCGTCGAAATTTTGGAGCCCGTCACGGTCTCGACTGACGATTACGGCAACCAAGTAACCGACTACACGTCCAGCTGCAACACGTATTCAGTCCTGAAAATCGTGGCGGAAAACGAACGGTTTCTTGCTCCGGGAACAACCGAAAAGGCTGAGGCAACCGCGTTTTTTGAGCCTTCCGTCGAAGTTTCCGCGGGCGACAGGGTTAAAACCGCACACAACGGCGACTGGCAGGTTCTTTACGTCAAAAAACTCGTCGCGAAGGGCAGCGTCCACCACATTGAAGCCTTGATGAAGCGTTTGGAGGCTCAGCAATAATGACGGACATCATCGACGTCAAAAAGAAGGCTCGGGACATTTTGCTCGCTGACGCCGTGGTCTCCGCTGTTGTCGGCACAAGGGTCTACATAGGCTGGCTTGAACGCAGCTACAGCCTTCCTTGCATAACGGTTGTGGACGCTTCGGAAAACGGAGCCGTGGGAATGCTCGGGGGAGCCCAAGACGAGTATAACAGCACAGTCCAAGTTGACGTTTGGTGCAAGGGCGACAGCAAAAGCGGAACTTTGAACCGTGATGAGCTCGCCAAGGCGGTTAAGGTTGCTTTGGGCAAGAAAACGAATTTTGTGGCGATGCAGGCTGCGGGTTTCGTTTTGGGTTCGCCGAACGTCGTCGCCCTCGACGAATCAGGGGAAGAGATGAAGCCGCCTGTTAGTCGCAAGTCGCTGCGGTTTCCTGTCACTTACTATTCGGACAGTTATGTTTGAGGTGAAAACGAAAAATGTCAGTGTATGTTGGAAAAAACGTTTCAATCGTTGAGCAAATTCCGTTAAATCAGCCTATCAGCCATAAGGTTATTGGTCGATACGATTTCGGCGGAGTTTTAGCTGCTGATTCAGGCAGCCACGAAGCCTACCACCATTCTTCGACTTCGGAACCTAATCCGCCCTTCGGCGCAGAATTGGCTGACGGCTCATACCAGAACATCATGTACAGCGACAACGCCAGATTCTCGAAAACTGCCACCGTCAACGGCGAATACGCCGTCATGCTTTTCCGCTACAAATGCGGTTTTGCCGAAGCGGACCTCAAAAAACTGGTTGCGTCGTTCGAGGGTTACGGCACCGCTCCAGGCGGAAACGGCTTAACGGTGAAGATTTGGGACCACTCCACGTTATCTTGGGACCACGCGGTAACAGGAACCGCTGGCTCAGACGAAACTTTAGAAGTTTCGTTAACTTCAGGACTCGCAAACCACGTTGACGATAACGGTTATGTCTGGGTTCTAGCGCGGACGACGAACCCGAGCGACGGCGCCACCGCGGCAGTCCTGTACTGCGACTTCGCAATGTGTTATGCCGCGAAAGCCAATTTTACCGTTGACTGTTACCCGATAAGCGACCGCGACCAGAATGGTGTGGCGAACGAGGCTTCGCACGTTATGGTAAAAAAGAACGGCGCCGAAGTCGCGGTTTCCTCGGTAAACGATTCCTCTGGGCTTGTGACCTTGGCAAGCGGCGACTTCGCCGTTGACGACTACGTTACCATTGAGTACAGATACGACCGTTCGCCCTACGTTGCCCAAGAATTATCGGTTGAGCCGAAGCAAGCTGTCGAAGGCGTGGACGGGCTCGGGAGCGACACGATTCAGGTTTGGGCGCCTGTGCTGAAAGAAATTGGTGGCAGCATTAAGGAGACTTTGCAGCCTGGTTCCTTGAGGCAGCTGAGCAGGCTGAAACCCGTCGGAGTCAGGGAGGACCAGTTTTGCTCAGACATTAATTGGGACCCACTCAGCGGCACGTGGACTATCGAAAACGAAACCTACAAAGGCGTAGCGGGCGGCTCAATGGCTTATTCGCTGTGGAAGCAAAGCGGCTTTTCAGACTTCAAGCTAGAGATCAAGATTAAACCTGCAACCGCAACGTCAAAAGGCATCTTTTTCAGAAGACAGGAAACGGGAGACAGGTACCAGGCATACCTGTATTCAAACCAAATCCGCCTTACCACGCCAGCCAGAGTGATAGCATCGACTTATTTCGCGTATCAACAGGACGCATGGTACAAAATGTTGGTCGTTGCCCGCAAGGTGGCGGACTCGAACGAGTTCCACGTGTACTTCGATTCGGGCTCAGGATACAAATATTTGTTCTCTGCGACCAACAGCCTGTACTTGACTGGCCTTATCGGGTTGCAGCTTCTAAGCGGCACAACCTATTACGACGATGCCCGACTTCAGCCTCTGGACGCGGCTGACCCGAACGGAAACGGAGGCTTAATCGTTTCTTGGGACCAAGGCGGTTCTGTTGTTAAAATGGGGTTAGACGGAGTCGTTTTTCCAGAAGCCAGCATCCCAAGCCCCAAGAACGCCCCAGTTTTCATTACAACCCCGTTTAGGGCACAATCCGCAAAGACGATTTCGTAGTCACTTTGTTGACAAAAACTGAATGGAGGAAAAAGAAACATGAGCGTGTATGTCGGAAAGCAGGTTGCGGTGAAAATCACCAAAACAAATCCAGGAGACAAGGGCTCGTTCTTCGCCCAAGAAGTGACGCTTGAACCCAAACAGGGCGTAGAAGGCGTCGACCAGCTCGGCAGCGACGTTGTTCAGGCTTGGGCTCCGGGGCTCAAAACCTACGAGGGCACAGTCAAGGAAGCCTTCAAGGTCGGCGCAGACGGAAAGACGCAGCTCGAACGTTGCCAGCCGTTCCAGTCGACCTTCGAGGAGTACAGCATGACGCTTGAGTTCGACGGCGGAACAGGCAGCAAGATCACCATAACTTTGTTGGGCGTGATCTTCCCAGAGCCTTCGTTAGCCAGCCCAAAGAACGCGCCTGCCACCATCACGACGAGGTTCAGAGCCAAAAGCGCAGCCGTAAGCATAGCCTAAGGTGAACAGAACTGACAAACGACAAGCGGTTAACTTTCGCTGACGTTCTCGCCAAAACCGAGAAACTCATGGAGCACCAAATCTTCGTCGAGGAGCTGGGCGGTCTAATTTCGTACTGCGACCTGACTGTGGAGGACTTCGCTGAAATCTACGCGACGAAGGACCAGGACCCGCTTGAGCTGAGCGTCAAAGCCTTCTTCAAGGCGTGGAGCAAGGCTGACCCCGCGGTAACGTTGGAGGCAGTGAAAACCAAGATTCCGCTCCGCATCGTGCTGAAGGCGGTCAACGAAATCGTTCCCAGCCTCTTCCAAACGAGCCCTTTAGGGACCTCGCCCGTTCGCCCGTCGGCAGAGCAATCTACCTCTTGAAACGGCTGGGCTTCGGCAAGGCGGAAATCGGGAGGATGACGTGGCGAGAAGCGGCGTTCTGGCTCGAAAGCGTCGCCTACGACGCGGAGCTGTCGACGCACGCAATCCAAGGAGAAACGAAGGAGACTCGCGACTTGAGCGATTTGGTCCGAGTTCTGCCTAAAGAGGAGGAAAAAAGCAATGGCGTTGAACATCAAGGTTGAAGGATTAGACAAGCTCGTGAAAGCCCTGAGCCAAATTCAGGGTTTGCAGAAGCCCCTAGCGGAAGCCTTGGAGCTCTACCTCGGGAAGGTCGTTGCCGACGCGAAGAGCGTTGTCCCAGTGCGGACGGGCACGCTGCAGAGGTCAATTGCGTTCTGGGGCGGAGAAGCTGAGTATGTTGTCGGCAGCCGAGTCGACTATGCGCCTCTCGTTGAGTTTGGGACAAGCCGAATGGCGCCGAGACCGTTCCTTGGTCCTGCTCTGCTGTGGAACCTGCCGATGCTGAAAGAAGCGTTGCTGGACAAGGCTGAGGATTGGTTGAGGAGGAGCAGCGGTTGAGTTTTGCGTTGCCTGAGCTGACGGCTACGGTCAGGGCGGTTGACGAGGCGAGCGCGGTCTTTGAGAATATTCAATCCTCCGCCGAAGAGTCCATGGAGCAAGTAACAAGGGCTGCTCAAGAGGCTGATGCAGCACACACTCAAATGACCACGAACCTCAGAGGCGTAGTCACAGGGTTCAGCGGGGTCGCCACTTCAGCCTTCGCCCTTTACAACGCCTACGACCGCGTTCAGGACATGACGGTCTCCGTTGACAGGGCGCAGCTCACACTTCACACCACCCTCAACTCGCTCCAAGACGCCCAAGAAGAATACAATGAAGCAGTCGAAAAGTACGGAGCAGACAGCGAGCAAGCAGCTGAAGCATCTGAAGCTCTATCGTTGGCTCAGGAACGTTACGAGGTGGCAGCTGAACGGGCGGAGATGCTGCAGGGCAACCTCAACGAAACGATGATGCAGTCAGCCATCTCCGTCATTCCCACAGTTATTACAATGGTTGACAGCCTCGACAAGATCAGGCAAAGCCATGTGCTCAGTTTGATTGCGGAAAAACTCGGTCTAGATATGTCGACCGTGTCTCATTATGCCCATGCTGCTGCCGCTCAAGCTTCAGCTGCCGCCCAGTGGGTTCTGAACGCCGCGATGAACGCGAACCCTATATTGCTTGTCATCACGGCAATTGGTGCCTTGGTAGCCATTTTCGCCGTTGCCTACGCGACATGCGAGCCCTTCAGGAACGCCATGAACCAGATTGGGGCTACGCTGACTGAGGTTTTCAGGCCTGCAATTGACGCTGTTTCCAACGCTCTTTCGTGGTTGTGGGGCAACGTCGTTCAGCCCTTCATTGACGGGTTGAGGTGGCTCGCTGACTCGTTGGCTTCCGTGGCGGGGTGGTTCAGTAGCCTAGGCTCGACCGCGACGACTTCGGCGGGCATGATTGACTCGTACACGCAGAGCATGATTGACCTTTACCAGACCGTGGGGCAGCCGCCGAGTACGGGTCTCATCGAATCCTTCGAGGTTCTCGACAAAGCGATGAAAGAGATTGATGCTCCGGAACTGACCGTTTCTCCGATAGCCAGAATTGCAGGCGAATCTGTCTCACTGGGCGCTGCTTCGGCTCAGCCTGTTTCGGTTGTTCTGAACGGTCCGCTTGTGAACGTGGAGGGGTCTGCTGACAGGGAGACGGCTAGGTTGGCGGCTGACCTTGTTGAGGAGAAGCTGAGGAGCGTGCTTGTTGAGGCTTCGAGCTCCGGGGCTCCGGGGACACACAAACGCGTCAGGATGGGAGGACTTTTGAATGTTGCTTAGCGAGCAGGTCCGCATGGTCAGGGAGGAAGAGGTCCTCGCGACAGGCGCAACGTCTTGGGACACGGTCACGGGCTGGAAGGACCAGAAGACCGTCAACATCACGCTTTCAGCGACCAAAATCTTCTACGTCTGGATGAAGACGGATTCGGATGGCGACCAAGGCATAGCGAGAGTATTGTTGGACGGAGTCCCCCTTGTTTCGACGGGGTATTTCGAGACCTTCTACGTTGTGCGCGACGTTTTCGTCGTTTTGCCCGCTGGCAGCTACACGATAAAGTTTCAGACTGCCAAGATAAGCGGAATAGGAAGTGGGGTAAGGCTGCAGGATACTAAAGTAGCCTTGCTCAACTTTCCCGACAAGCAGCGGAACAATTGGGACGGCGGAACGGTCGTAATCCCCGCGGTGACGGAGTCAACCGTTCTGGACCAGAGCCTTACGCCCCCGGCGACGCGGAAGCTTGCTGTCGGCTCAATCAAAAAATATGTTTGCATCGTCACCGTTTACGCCCACACGGACTCCTACGCCATAAACAGGATGCAGAACCCGGGCGAGTCGAACGTCGCGGACTGGGTTAACTGGAAAATCTTTCTCGACGATGTTCAGGTCGGCTGGACGGAGCGGAACGCGGACAAAAACGTCGTCGACCACTTTGCTCCGGGAGGCTACGGACGTTACGTCGTAGCCTTGGACCCGAGTGTGCAGGTCAACCTTAAACTTAAAGCCTACAACGGGTGCGGCAGCAGCAGGAACTGCAGAGCCTACGTCGACGTTGTATTGTGCCCGTGGATTCTGGCGGACATTGATTACGAGCCTGTGAGCCTCGACTTTCCGCAGGGTTCAACGTTGTACGTTACGCTTGAGCCCTTGAACGGGAACCCGACGAAGTACGCCCGCATCGGCAAGCAGCGGTTCATGAGCTTCGGCGACGCGACCGACTATTACGAGTCGTCCAGCGGCTCGGGGATTCTGCCGTTTGACTACACCTTCGAGACGGTTGAGGTAGCCAACTCGATTCTGCACGTGAAGGGGCTGGGCGGCTGCGTTTCGATGATTGGGGTGGACGTGAGATGACCGTTTCGATTGACGGGAAAACGTTGAAGGTGGAGGGCGGCGGCATCCAAGAGAACGTTAAGCCCGTTGGAACCTTCGTCGACCGCTGGATTGACGCATCTTACAGGAAAGAAGTAAAAATTTTTGGCATCATCCGCTCGTGGATGCTCAGGTGCTACGAAGAGAACGTGGCGTGGGGCAGCAGCGTCGCCAAGCACCTGCAGGAAAAGGCGAAGGACGGCAACGCCGTCGCTTTCAGCATCGACGAGGGCAGCCTCCACTCCGTCTCGTCCGCGAACGTCTACATCCTTGAGGTGGACGTTGACTACCCGCGGGGCTCCAAGCCCACGAGCTTCGTGCGGTACTTCACGCTCAAGCTGCAGGAGGCGCCGTGAAAGGTGCAGAAAGCCAGAATCGACGAGCTTCAGAAGGGCGACCTGATACTCGTGAAGTGGTTCGACGCCTCGGAGCTCAGGGCGAAGCTGAACCAACACGAGAAGCCCGACGTTGCAGTTTTCGAGTGGGGCATCTTCCTCGGCACAGGCGGACAAAAGCGGAAGCACCTGCTGCTGGGCAAGGAATACGTCAGCGGTTGGGACGAGTGGGGAGCCGCCAGAATCCCCGTTGAGCTCATCGAGGACGTTTGGCTACTGGCGCAGGGAAGCTACCAGAAGCCGTCGCCGAATTTTGTTCTGAAAAAGGTCAGGAAGGGGCGAATGCTGACCAGAATGAAAGTCAACATCTAACAAAAGGGAGGAAAAAAGGAAAATGAGGAAACTGAGCGACGTAATCCGAACCGCGCTGACCCAGAAGGTCACGACCCAAAGAGGCATAAGAAGGGAACTAAAAATCGAGGAGGTTCCACCGAGCGAAAAGCTCGTCCTCTTCGTCCAGTTCGCCATGGTCACGGTCGGCGCACTAGCAGCGCTGGAGCTCGTCCACCTCGTCGTGCTCGGGGGCTGGAACACCGAAATCTTCGCAGCCATCAGCGGACTCGTCGGAACCATAACGGGGATACTCTTGGGAACAAAGACGTGATTGAAAAATGGGTAGGGGAAAACGGTGGACGAGAGAAGAGCTGGGTCTTCTTAAGGAAATGATACAAAAAGGCATGGACATCGACAAAATAGTCCAAAGCGGAAAATTCAAGGAAAGAACTCACGAAGCCATAAGAGTGCAAGTAAATAGACAAGCCTTTGTTGGTCAAACAAAAAAACCTATTGTTGAACAAATCAGACCAGTCGAAGTAATAAGCCTTGACGAGGTTCTAAAGCGGTTCACGGACGCTTTCAGGCAAATCTGCGAAAGCACCGAGCTCGACAGAACGGAGCTCAACCGCTTCCGCATAATCTTCTCAGCCGCCAAAGAATACGCCCCGCTTCTAACGCAGTACGAGAGGTTGAAGACAGTTGAGGAGGAAATCGCTGAACTCAAACGGATTCTTGACGAGGTTAAGGCGCAAATTAACGAGCACCCTGACCCCGATAAGAGACGAAATCCTGAGGCTCCACGCCCAGAAGAACAAGGAAATCAGCAGCCTAACGCCTGTTGAATTCGCCGCCAAAGTCCTGGGCATAGAACCGTTCCCCTACCAAGCTGACTTGTTGCTGGACAGGAACAAGAGGATAGTCGCCTGCATGGGACGACAAACGGGAAAAACGACGACCATCGCAGCCAAAGCCATCCACCACGCGTTCGCCAACCCCGACGCGACGATACTCATCACCTCACCGAGCCTCAGGCAAAGCATGATCATGTTCAGCCGAATCAACAAGTTCGCCCACACAAGCCTCCTCAGAAATCATGTTGCCCGAAAGACGCGGACAGTCATCCAGTTCGACAACGGAAGCGAAATCGTCGCCCTTCCAGCAAGCGAAAACATGCTCCGAGGCTACACGGCTCACATGATAGTCGCGGACGAATGCGCCTTCATGCCCGAAGACCTCGTCACGGACGTCATTTTCCCGATGCTCAGCACAACAGACGGTTACGCGGTCTTCCTCAGCACGCCTTGGGGAAGAAACCACTTCTTCTACAGGGCATTCATGAACCCCGACTACTCAGTCCACAGGGTCAAATCAAGCATGTGCCCCCTGATTAAATCAGAATTTCTCGATGAGATGCGGCGGAACATGACTGAACAAGCGTACAAAATGGAATACGAAGCCGAATTCGCCGAAGCTGCGGATAGCTACTTCTCGCAGGACCTGATACGAAGCTGCGTCAACCCGAACCTTAAGCTAATCTCGACGCTTGAACACCAAATCCCCGAAGGCGAACACTACTGCGGATGCGACTTCGGCAAGCTCCAAGACCACAGCGTAGTCACGGTCCTGAACCGACGCGGAGACAAACTTGACCTTGTTTACATGAACGAGTTCCCAACGGAAACTCCGTACACAAACGTAATCGGACATCTGGTCAGAGCACACGAAAGGTTTCAGTTCCGCAGCGCCCACGTGGACCAGACAGGAGTCGGCGAACCCGTGCTCGAAGAACTCAAAAACCAGAACGTCCCCGCCGAAGGCTTGGTTTTCACGGCGAAGACGAAGGAGGAGCTGCTGAGCTGCCTCAAAATCGTGATGGAACAAAGGCGGATCAGCGTCCCGTATCATCTTCGCCTCTGCCAGCAAATCAATGAACAAAAATGCGCCTACACAAAATCAGGGCACCTCCAGTTCTCGCATCCGGAAGGCAGCCACGACGACATGCTATGGAGCCTCGCCCTCGCAGCGTGGGCGGCAACCATGAGACGGGAGACGCAGGCAAAAATCGTGAAAGCGTGGTAATTATGAAACCGCAACGGAAAGAAGAGTTCAGGATACGCAAAATCACGCGCAAGTTCGACCCAGCCACGGGCAAGTTCACAATCGACATTCGATATAAAGTCAAAACGGACATCACGCCGAGGACGATAGGCGTCGCAGAAGCGTTCGGCATAGGCGTCGACGAATACAGGGAACACGTGATCTACGACAACGCCGAGTTCAAGATTGGACCCAAAGACGTCGTCTACATCACGGGCGAAAGCGGAAGCGGAAAATCAGTCCTTTTAAGGGCTATAGAGAAAGACTTGGGCAAAGAAACCGTAAACATCGACCAAGTCAGCCTGGATTCCAAAAAACCGATTGTCGAAACCGTGGGCGGAAGTCTCGACGAGGCTTTGGAGCTCCTCAGCCGCGTGGGACTCAACGACGCCTACCTCTTCGTGAGGAGGCTCAGCCAGCTCAGCGACGGGCAGCGGTACAGGTACCGAATCGCGAAGCTCCTCGAATCCGAAGCGCAATACTGGGTCATGGACGAGTTCTGCGCCACCCTTGACAGAGAAACAGCCAAAATCGTAGCCTACAACGTCCAGAAACAAGCCCGACGCGCAGGAAAAGCCATCATCGCAGCCACGACGCACACGGACCTGCTTGAGGACTTGGCGCCCACAGTTCACATCCACAAGGGCTGGGGAAAACGGCTTGAAACCACGTATTTCCCGAACAATCTAAATACAGAATGCAGCGTAACCCGAACCCTACGCATAACGGAAGGAACCCTCGGAGACTACAGGAAACTGGCGGAATTCCATTACCGCAACCCAGAAACTCATCCCGCGGCAAAAAAAGTGTTCGCCATAAAAACCGTGGACGACGAAACCGTGGGCTGCATAATGTACAGCTACCCACCACTGGCAATGTTCGGAAGACGCAAAGCCCTCGGAAAGAGCTTATCAATAAAGGAGCTTAACGCAGAATTTGCCACAATCAGCCGCGTCGTCCTCCACCCGAAGTACCGAAGCACAGGACTCGGCGCAAGGCTGGTCCGAGAAACCCTCCCGCTCGCGGGCGCACAGTACGTGGAAACGATGGCGGTCATGGCAAGGTACAACCCGTTCTTCGAAAAGGCGGGAATGACGAAAATAACCGAAGCCCAAGGAGACGCAACCGTCCAAAAAGCCATAAGGAAACTGGAAACGTTAGGCTTCAAACCCTACGCGCTGGCAAGCCAAGAAACAAACCGCAATCATTTAGGGCAGCTAAGTCCACAAGACATAAAGAAGGTTAAGGAAGCCTTAGCAAACGTCTCGCAGGGATACAGCAAACGCCTCAAAGCCTCAGGAAAAGCATACGTCAACAAGGCGGAATACCGAAAGTTCATCGCAGAAGCCACAAACGAAACACTCGCAAAAGTCATCAGCCGACTAGCCATCCTAGCCCAAACAAAGGTCTATTTGTTGTGGAAAAAGTAAAATCTCAACAGTTTTTTATTATTTTTTTGGGGAAATTCTGGTTTTTTCTTTAACGATAGGCATAAATAATATAATGTCTATATTGTTTATGGTTGCTATGACGACTATATCGGTTACAGGCGACGTGAAAGACAAGCTGCTGAAAATAGCTTCGGAGCTCCAAATCAAGCTTGGACGACGGGTGGACCTTAACGAAGCCCTCCGATTATTGATGATGGAAAAAGAAAGAACCCCAGATTTGCTGGACCAAGCTTGCAGCCAAACACCGAATGCAGAAGAAACTTTAGAAGAATTACGCACGGAGAGGAAACTTGATGAAAGAAGGCTTGAACGGAAAACTGGCGTTGGACACAAGCGCATTAATTGAGCTGCTGTATTCCACTCCAGCAGGCGCCGTGCTTAGGGAGAAACTGAAACAGGGACAAATCGAAGCCTTCACAACCGAGCTCAGCATAGCTGAACTTAGGTACGTTCTCTGCCGAAAACTGGGCTCAAAAGAAGCAGGTGCAAGGGTAGAAAAACTTTTGGCATCCGGCTACGTCACCGTCGAGGACTTTTCAGCCCTTATCGCCGACGCGTCTGAACTAAAGTGCCAAAGAGCCATCTCGCTTGCGGACTGCTTCTGCCTTGCACTGGCACAAAAAACCTCAAGCAAAGCGTTGTTCGCGACGCGAGAAAAAGACCTCACAAACGAGATGCAAAAGAAACCCTTCGAAACAGAAATAATATTTCTCGAAGACTATGTATGACTTTATTAGTAATTATCCCAGCTCAGATAGTCTTTCTACTATGGAATACCTGAAGCCATTGCTAGACACCAGCTTATCTAATTGTTATTCCCAAAAACATTAAACATTCAAAAGCCTTTACTTTAAGGGGAAACTCATTGCTAATCGCTCTTCATTCCGGACCAAGAAACTTTTTCAGAACTGATCCTCCGTACGATAGTAATGAACTTATAAGATTTGCACAGAAAGCCGTTTCATTAGGCTTTAAGGGCATCGAGATAGGTCCACTCAGTTATTTTGGCTCCATCAACCCCAATCGGCTGAAACTATCTTTCGACAATCTAGGTCTTGACAGAAGAGTACATGTTGGGGGAACCTACGATGCAACGAAATTTGCCCTGCAACAAGATGAAATTGAAAGGGCAAGGAAGGAGATTCGCCAAGGAATGGATCTCTCGTTAGGCATCTCCTCAACATTGGTTTCGTTACATCCTCCCTTCTTTCCTTTAGATAAGCCAATAGAAAGAAAAAAATTAATTGCAGCAAAAACACGTTTTCTTAATTTACTTAGAGAGGAGGTCAACTACGCCAGTACTATCGGTGTTAGAATGGCGTTAGAGTCATTCTGTTATCCACCATTTATTTTCAACGGAATAAGCGATTATTTAAAATTTGTTTCAAACTTTCCATCAGACAAACTGGGAGTTTTACTCGATGCAGGACATGTATATCAAGTTGGCATGGATCTTCACGAAGTTGTCTCCATACTTCAGCAGAGATTATTGGAAATACATGTCCACGATGCTACGCGGGGAAAAGATTATAGAAAATCAACACACCTTGCCATCGGGAAAGGAACCATCGATTTCCCAAAATTCATAAAACATCTACAAATCATTGGCTATGAAGGACCATTAGTATTTGAGATTCGTGGAAACCAAGGAGAAATAGTTAGAAGTAAAGAATATATCGAACATTTGATTAACGTAAACGCCTAATTTCTCAAAAAATAAAAAAACAAATCTATGTTTTCTAAGTGCTCTTTGTTTTAAGTCCAATTTCTCCCGATTCCAGCATTGAAATAAATGGCGAATCTTCAATTGTAAGTGGAAGATAGACTCTTGCCCGTCTGCGGCTTGACTCGTACGTGGCGAAGATGAGCTCCGTCGCCTGCAGCGCCCTCCTTCCGCTTATGATGGGCTCTCTTCCAGTCTTCAGGCACTCAACCACTTCCCTCACTGCTAATACATCTTCCATCTGCTCGCTGCTCTTGTACGGGTAAAGGTCGCCCGAAGCATACCTGAGCTCAGGAGTCAGCCAGCCCTTCGAGTCCTCGGTCAGGACGCGGAGCAGCGGACCCTCCTTCTTTTCGCCCCACACCTTGTGGTCCCAGAACATATCCAGCTCGATCATGCCCTTGCTGCCGATCAGCCTGTTCGCGCACCTTCCCCCCGTGTTGCGCCCCGTGACCATGAGCCCGCAGACCCCGTTCTTCCACTTCACGTAGGACAGCCCGTTGGTTTCGATGGGCACGCCGAAAATCGTGTACGGCTTCTCCCACTCGTAGCTGATTTGCCCCATGACCCATTCCGCAGGCTCGTCGTTGTTGTAGAAGTTGAACGCGTCGAACCAGTGCGTGCCCCAGTCGTAGAGGTTGTGGCAGTAACCCTCAACCCTGTGCAGCTCCCCGATAGTACCATTGTTGGCGAGCTCCCGAGCCCTAACGAAGGGAGGGGCAAACCTGCGCTGGTGAGAAACCGACAGCATAACGTTCCCGTCCGCGCACGCTTTGTAAAGCTTTTTGGCGTCGCCCCACGTGGTAGCCATGGGCTTCTCCATGAAGACGGCTTTGGCTCCAGCCTCGACGCTGTCCACCACCATCTGGGCGTGAGTCCCAGGCCATGTGCACACGCTGACTATGTCGGGCTTCTCTTTCTTGAGCATCTTCTTGTGGTCGGTGTAAACCTTCGATTCGGGCAGACCCTGCTCCTTCGCAAGCGCCTCAGCGTTCTCCCTCTTAATGTCCATGCAAGCTACAATCTTGGCTTCGGGGTGAACGGCGTAGGCTCTCGCGTGACCCTTGCCGCGGTTCCCCGAACCGATGATAACAACCTTATAACTCTTCATGCGGTTGTCCTCCGTTTTGTTCCTTAAATTCCATAAAAAAGGATTTAACACCTTCGACAAAAAATAGGCGGCTTACCATCTATAACTGGAGGACCTGAGCTTCCGCCTTTTATAAAGGTAGGACCCTATTACGCAGGAAAATGCTCCAAGAGCAACAACTGCTACGTACATGGCTAAATAATTCTCAGGTTTTTCGAGAATCATGAACCTAATTTCAACGTCTGTGACGCGGCTACCTGAGATGTCCGTGCTGAAGAAGATTCCCTGCGGGTTGTCCTGCGTTTTGACCATAATGGGCTCGATTCCGAGTGGGACAAAGGTCCAGTTCTCGTCCCCCATCCAAAATTCCACGCTGATGTTCGAGGCTGAAGCTCCAAGCGCGGAGCTAATATCCTCGCTACGACCAAGCATTTCGTTCAGGCTTAACGTGTATTCCTGCCCGAACTCTATTATAGACGGTCCACTTAGACCAAAGTGAATTTTGTATGTCCACATGTAGGAACCGTCAATTTTTCCAAGACTTAACTCCATGTATTGAGCCTTGATGTTTGGGTTTGATGTAAAAAGATTGCTGAAACCGGGGAAATTGAACATTTTATAGATACTCCAGAATTGGTCCAGCACGGAAACATTACTCAAGAACGAATAGAAGTCCGTATAAGGAATGCCCATAGAGGAGGTTCGCTCAGAAACGTATACCAAGTATAAACCGAACATGTCCTCAACCTTGCTTTTCAGGGCTTCAGCAATCCTAAGCCCATGTAAAGTAGGAGTGAATCCTGTCCCGTTCACATACACCTGAACGTCTGTGCGGTAAGTAACATTATATATAGGAGACCAGTCAGCTCTGACTGATACTTCGTTCGTTAATCCCTCTTCACTGGAGACATAAAAAGAGTTGAACTCGGGGTCGCTAGTAAACTCCGAAGCGTCGAAAGGACCGTTCGGCGTAGTAACGCTCAATTCCACAAATAACGTGCATTTCATCGTTTTAAAAATGATAACATGTAAAGTCAAAGATTCCTCATAGACCGTTTCTGCCTTGGTTAAGACTGCACCTTGAACACAGAAAAGAACGACTAACAGAAGGATTGCGTAAATCTTCCGCCGCATCCAGGTTCTCCCATTACTATAAAAAATGGAATATGACATAAATATTTTTCTATATTTCCCTCATTCAATAACAAAAACGGGAGCGAGCAACCCTGCAAACATGCCAAAAACAAACCGTTCTAAACGTCTGCTGGCTTCTTAATAAAATCCAATGTATCTTGGAGGTTCTGTTGAATTCTGAACCTTTTCTGGAAGAACTGCAGCACGTTGTGGACGTCTCTTTCAAGGAGCGCCCCGGCGTTGGGGTGGTCCTTCGTCACGAACTGCGGCCAGTCGATGACGAGTACGTGGTAGTCGGGCTTCAGAATCACGTTGTACTCGCTGAGGTCAGCGTGGATGACGCCTGCCGCTTGGTAAGCTCGTTTCACATTTTCTAGGATTTCGTCCAAAACCTCAGCGGGTTCAGGGAGCTCTTGGACTCGGTAAAGGTCTACTCCTTCAATCATGCCCATGACGACGACGTGGCGGTTGTGGCTGACGGGTCGGGGAACTGAAACACCGCACGGAAAAACGAGCATCAAAGCTTCAAACTCTTTTTCTGCAGCCAGCCGAGACTGGAAAAGCCACGAAATGTGCCCTCGGTCCGCGATGTAGCCTCGGACTCGTCTGGCTTGACGGAAGCTCGTCCGACCTAAACGGTGAAACTTCGCAGCGACCCTTTCGTTGTTGGGCGCTAAAGCGTCGAAGACGTCGGACTCTTTTCCCACGCCTAAAGGCTTCCCGAAGGCTGCGAGAACATCGGACTTGACCAGAGCGTTTATGGCTAAACAGTCGTATCCCACGGTGCTTAATGCGTAGCCGACGTACGAGCCGACCCAACGTCTAATCAGTTTCAGTTTGTTCAGCCGACTCAGCCTGAACTCGACCTGCCTGTGCGCCTGCCCTGCAAGGTTCGGAAGGTCACTTACTGGAACAAACTCGTGCTTGCTCATGCCAAGCTCGATGGCCAAGAGTACCCTGTAATCCTCAGGTTCAAGCTTAAGGAACACGCTCACGGCAACATCAGCTGAAGACATTCCAGAGTATAGATAATATAAACAGCCAAAAAGATATTTCTATTAAACTTTAATCAACTCGCACAAGAAACTCGTTCAGGCGAAATGAAACAGCAAACATAAAACAGAGACTAAGAAAAGGAGAAGCAGGAATGGCAACTCACAAGTTTCAGCCAAAAAAGTATTACACAGCCTTCGGTTCGTACGAGCCAGCTTTAAGGTTAAATGATGGAGACACGGTCGTTACGTCAACAGCCGACAACGCTGGAAGAGACTCAACAGACAAACAAGTCACTTCTGGACCAAATCCTCTGACAGGACCCTTCTACGTCGAAGGCGCTGAACCCGGAGACGCCCTCGCCGTTCATCTTGACCGACTTTGGCCAAACAGGCAGATAGGCAGGTCCGCCACGGTTGTTGCGTCGAACGCCGTCGATCCGTATTACGTTTCTGAGCTGCCGCCAAGACAACCACGCGTAACAGCAGAGTGGAAGCTCAACCTCGAAAAAGGAACAGCTACCTTGACCAGCCCAGAAACGAATCTCGGTCAACTTGTCTTACCCTTGAAACCCATGTTAGGATGCATCGGTGTGGCGCCAGGAAACGGGCAAGCCATATCGTCCACGACCTCTGGACCATACGGGGGCAACATGGACTACAGCGGACTAACGTCGGGAGTGACCGTGTATTTGCCTGTTTTCGTTCCCGGCGGACTCTTCTTCGTCGGAGACGGACACGCCGTTCAGGGAGACGGAGAAATCGTGGGAACGGGAATCGAGGTTTCCTTTGACGCACAATTCACGTTTAAACTTTTAAAAAACAAAAGAGTCAACTGGCCACGCGCAGAAAACGAGAAATACATTATGACCCTAGGCAACACTCGCCCCTTGGACGAGGCTCTCCAGCACGCAACGACCGAAATGGTGAGGTGGCTACAAGAAGACCATGGCTTAGACAGCCGCGCCGCGCACATCCTGCTGGGGCAGTGCGTCGAATACGAGGTTGGAAACGTCTTTGACCCAGCTTACACCATGGTATGCAAGCTCCAGAAAAGATGGTTACAAAAATAAACTGAGTTTTCATTCGAATAAACCGTTTATTGCGAACAATGCGGGACGCTGAATATGTTTTTATGCATATTGGCAGATATGTTTGTGCATGGGTTCCTTGAAGGCTGGATTAGCTAAGGCTGTTATCACTCCGCCTGTCGGTGTACGGCTATGCGGATATGCTGCCAGAACTCAGCCGTCAATCGGCGTGCTTGACGAGTTGTACGCTAAGGCTCTTGTCTTGGACGACGGAGAAAAAAGATTGGCTCTTGTTGTATGCGACCTGCTGTGGGTAGGAAAAGAGCTCGTGAACGACATCAAGAAGAGAGTAAGAAAACAAGCTGACATCAAAGAAAAAAACGTCATGATAATGGCTATTCACACCCATTGTGGTCCCGACCTCGAACAAACAGGCGAACCCTACATCGAGAACCTTAAGTCCCAAGCCGCGGGAGCCGTCTCCGCAGCCTGCAACCGCATAAAGAATGCAAAAATCGGGTTTGCCAGCGGAGAATGCCGTGTCGGGATGAACCGCAGAAACCCAAAAAGCCCCTCTGGACCCTACTTCCTGTACAATTGGCCACAAGGTCCCATTGACCCCGCGGTGACGGTCGCCAGAATCGAAGACGAAACGAGACACGTCGTGGGCGTCTTGGTCAATCATGCCTGCCACCCGGTAACGTTGGGTCCAAACGAACTCAACATCTCCCGAGATTATCCGGGGCACACCCTAAGGGTCTTAGAGGACGTTTTCGGCGAAGACTCCGTAGCTATGTTCGTGAACGGGTGCTGCGGAAACATCAACCCAGCATGGATTTTCGACCGACCAGACGTTTCGCCTCCCCCGCCACGAGTATTCCCCGAAAACCTCGAAGAAAGAGTAAGAGAAACAAGGCGCCTTGGACAAATTCTGGGCGGAGAAGCCCTGAAAGCTCTTCAGTCAATAACCGACCTAACTTCTGAGGTTGACCTAAACGTCGAACAGTCCAACGTGAGACTGCCAGTAAGGAAGGACATTCCAGAAAATGTTCTCAAGTGGATTAAGAGAACGAAGGTCGGAGAGCCAGATTACGAGAGCCATCAGCGCATCCTGAAAGGTGAGGGTTTGGTTACGGAAATACAAGCCATCCGACTGAACGACACAGCCATATTGGGGCTCCCCGGCGAAGTTTTCGTAGAATACCAGCTTGAAATAAGACGAAAATCGCCGTTCAAAAATACTTTCGTGAGCGAGTTAGCAAACGACTCAATCGGCTACGTTCCAACAGCCGACGCCTACAAAGAAGGAGGATACGAACCGACCACGACAGTCCTGGAACGAGACGCTGGCACGAAACTTACACAAGCAGCCATAAATCTTCTAAAAAAACTGTGAAAGACCGATTTGTTTGACTATAATTGAATGCGTAGGTTCAAAAAAATTTTCTAATCCAATTTCCGAAGAAGCCTTTTTCCGAAGTGTTTGAAACTTCTATTTCAGGCTTAAGTAGCGAATTACTTATAATATTGGGTAGACAAAGAGTTTCAGTTTTGACGCTGGCTAAGGGGATTGCCGGTAGACAGGATGATAGAGAAAGCTTACGACCTGATACAGAAAGGGAAGGCGGAACACATAGGCGACGGAGTCTACAACGTGGTCGGAGAGCACGGAACCTACACGGTGGCACAAAAAATCGATGGCGCAGTGAACTGCAACTGCCCCGGCTTCGTCCGAAGGGGAAGATGCTCGCATGCTCTCGCTGTTTTGATGTTAATCCAGCCTGCGCTTTTGAGAAGCATCGAAAAAGAAATTAACAAATCGGCGGAAAGAGCTGAATCCACGGTTAGATAACATTATTGGAAGCCTAAATGTTTAATTAGCTTGGTTTAGGTTATTTTGAAACCGAATAAAAGTCAACTACATCTCTATATTCACGCATAATTTCAAGGTGCAAAGCAAAGAATGAGCCAGAAGAGAACGTCGCTTGAAAGGTTTCGTCTGAAAAGGATACTGGACACTCTGGCTTCGAGGGAGGGAAGAGGCACCCAACTCGTCACGCTTTATGTGCCTTTTGGACGCCAAATAAGCGAAGTTACCCAGATGCTTAAGGAAGAATGGGGGACTGCCTCGAACATCAAGTCGAACACGACCCGAAAGAACGTTCAAGACGCCATAGTGAAGGTCACCCAGCGCCTAAGGCTATTCAAGACGGTTCCAGACAATGGGCTGGTCTTATTCTGCGGAGCAATCCCCCAGAACGGTCCAGGAAGCGAAAGGATAGAAGGACCCTACGTGGTTGTTCCCCCTGAACCCATCGGTATCTACCTTTACAGGTGCGACGACAAGTTCCACATCGAACACTTGATGGACCTACTGAAAGAAACGGAGACATACGGAATCCTTTTGGTAGATTCAAGCGCAGCGACCTTTGCCACCCTCAGAGGACGCAGACTAGAAATCGTTGAAGACATAACCTCAGGCATCCCCGGCAAACACCGCGCAGGAGGACAATCTGCCAGAAGGTTCGAGCGGCTGCGTGAAGCCCAGGTTTTGGAGTTCTTTAAACGCATAGGCAACCATGCTAATGAAGACTTTCTTCCCATACAGAACTTGAAGGGTATACTCTTGGGCGGACCGGGACCCACGAAGTACGATTTCGACAAGGGAAGGTACCTCGATTACAGGCTTAAAGAAAAAATCGTCGGAACCATAGACACAGCCTACACTGGAGAACAGGGAATCGAGGAAATCTTTGAAAGAGCCCCCGAAATCGTAAAAAACGTCAGGTACGTTGAGGAAAAAAATATTGTACAAAAATTTCTGTACGAGATCGGGCACGACACTGGGCTGGCGACCTACGGAGAAAGGGACGTTAGGAGAGCCTTGAAGGCTGGCTTGGTTGACACGGCTCTTCTTTCCGAAGCCATTGAGACAACGCGGGTCAAGGTTGACTGCACATCGTGCGGGCACACCTACTCTCAGACGATGAAGGCGTCCGAGGTCTCCAGTTTCGAGCAGTCTCTTGCTGGCTCCCCATGCCCGAATTGTCAGACTCCCACGCTTCAGGTCGCTGAACAAAAGGACATAATAGACGAACTAGCGGAGATGGCTGAGCAGTCTGGCACAACCGTTGAGGTGATTTCCACCGAAACCGAGGAGGGGCAGATGCTCTGGAAATCTTTCGGCGGAATAGCGGCGACGTTAAGGTATAAGCTGCCGAACCAGCCCTAGAGACGCAACGCTAATAGTCAAGAAACTTTATTCTACATTCCAGAACAAGTTAAGGAAAATGGACCGCGCATGTCTGACAGGGAACTTGATGCCATAAGGCGCAAAAGGCTGCAAGCGCTAAAGAAGCAATTCGAGAAGAAGACGGAAATAGAAAAAAAAGACGAAAGAGGAGAGTCCCCGCAGAAGGTTTTGAACCGTTTCTTCGTTGACAGAGCATGGGAAGTCTTTAACGCCGCTAAGGTTCAGTACCCTCAGGCAGCAGAATACGTTGAGAACACGCTTGTTAAACTCATCAGCGAAGGAAACCTGAGGACCCAAATTTCTGGAGAAGAACTTTACGGGCTTTTCCTCCGCCTCGGGTACAGGGTTCGGCTTCAGACAAAAATTTCGGTCCTCGAACACGGAAAAGTCAAAAGCCTCGAAGACAAAATAAAAGAAGAAACCTCATAATAAGAAACCGTTATTGAACGAATTTTCTTACGGTTCTCAGGGCTTCGAGGAACTCTCCTCCCCTGTCCGTTATCCTGAAAAGTTTTCGGTCGCCTATGTTCACTTCCTTGAGGAGACCCCTTGACAGCAGAAACTCAACCACGGTTTTGGTTCGGTCAACAGGAAGCCGAGCCGCATAAGACAATCTCGTAATCGGGCAGGCGCCTCCGCTTCTAACTGTTCCCAGAATGGCAAGGTAAATTTCGTACCTCGTCCGTTTCATCAATCCATCCTCCAAAAGGCGCCGTCTCGGACTTTCTGGTTCAACATGATTCGTGCGGATGATTATTCAATTGAGTGTAATGGATGATTAGGCTTATATTTTCATAGTCTTTCAGTCGATGAGTTCAGTCTGTTGAAAGAAAAACGGTTTGTCTCCACCTTGTTCTCGTAGAAAAGTAATAGTCCCAATCGCTGGCAAGCATCTTGCATCGTTCCAGACTGTTCACGGTCAAATGGAAATGCTGGCTTTCAACGTGATTATGAATTTCCTCAAGTTCGCCTTTCGTCAATTTTTCTGCGAAGCGGCTGCTGAGCGAAGTGTCCACAGGCAACTCGAAACCGTAGCCTTTGACGCCCTCCTTCGAGATGGCTGGCCTAATGGTCCACCTTGCTTCTTTCATGACCAGAACCATGTATAGCACGAAGGAGCCGATTCTTTTTGTCCAGACCCCGCTTCCGCTGTATTCCCATTCCTTCTCCAGTTCGCTGATGTCTCTTACGAAATCTTCGGTTTTTGTTATCCTTTGGAATTCCTCAAGTTCTTTTGGGCTAAGCTCCTCAACTGTTGCTCCTGATTCCTGTAATTCCTGTGACAAGAAGATGTCGGGATGCAACCTCTTAAGGAGCAGAAGCTTCTCAACGTGCCTGTGCCTCGTCACGTAAACGTAGATGACGATTCCTTCCTTCGGCAACTGCCTCCGCACCATCATCGAACTGAAGTTCATCTTCTCGAAATTAACATAAAAAGGTGGAACCTCAAGGGTCAAAAAATTGGTGCCGAGACGGAACTCAATTCTGCTAATCTGACTCAACACTCAGCCGCCAATTTTGTGTCCATGAATTTGATGCCCTAAATCGGAGGCGACGGAAGATGCGTTACTTTCACAGGTTCCTTAGCAAAAAATACTTCCTGTTCTTTCCTCAACTCCTCAGTGTACTGCAGTTCTCCGCTGATTCTGCACTCCCTCTCCAAGTGCACCCTTCTGGCATAGACGTTTCTCGCAACAGACCGCTCCTCCATGGCCAAAGACCCAGCATAGATGTCTTCAGCCTCAGCCTCTTCTCCGAGAGAAACCTCCTCAGCCACAACGACGCCGACGATTCTGCCTTTTCTTCCGATTTCAACTCGAGATGCCTTTGTTCCCTCTTTTGTCTCGATTCTGCCGCCGACATCGACCGACGCTTCAACTTCGACCCTTCTGGCATGCAACGAACCGCCGACGTCGATGGACTCGGCTTTGAGGACCTCGCCAGCTTCAGCTGTTCCTCCGACGTCGAGTTTTTTGGTCAACGTCAGGTTCTTTTCCACAGAAAGTTTTCCGCCGACATCGATTGCGTCGCCTTCGGCTTCTCCGCGAATTTCGACGGTGCCGCCAACGTCAATGTCCTCGAACTTCAGGTCTCCTTCCGTTTTTAAGGTTCCGCCGACATCAACCTTCCTTCCTTTGCATCCGCCAGCAAGTTCCACTTTGCCTCCGACATCAATCAAGCCATAGGTCAAGGGCTTGCTTGAGACAAATGAGCCGCCAACGTCCACTCTTCCCCTTACTTCACCCCCTGCGACTTTGGCTGTTCCGCCGACGTGCAGCTCTTCGACCATTATTTCGGATTCTGACTCAAACGTGCCCCCAACGTCTATCTTGTCAGCCTTAATCAGTCCTCTGCCATGGAACGTGCCGCCCACACTTATTTTTATGACGGATGCTGTGCCCTCGATCCTAGCAACGCCGCCTACCTCCAGTTTTTTGGCTTCAACATCGCCCTTCGCTTCGAAGACGCCGCCTACCTCTATCTCGTCAGCTTTCGCGTTGCCTCCGACCCACAATTTTCCGCCCACCTCAACGTTCCCCGCTGAAAGGTCCTTTTCCACTGAAACTTTTTTGTCAACCTCAACATCTCCTGCCGTCAGGTTGCCTCTGACTTCTAAACCTCCTTCGTAGATTCTGATTGTCTTTTCAACCGACAAGTCGCCCTGAACAACGAGGTCTCCGCGTTTTCCTCTGATCGAGTCCGCGGAAAGGCTGCACTCGAAGACGCAGTTGCCTTCGTACTGAACGCTGCCCGAAACCTTAACATTTTTGGAGTCTCTCGCTCTGACCGTTGCGCCATCAGCTAAGTTGAGATCACCATCTACTCTGTTGAGTGTTTCTGCTGATCCAGAATTTACATTTACACTTCCCATGTTTTTTCGCCTTGGTGAACACTTCCTCGGATTCGCATATAAGGGTAGGGCACCCGATGTGGACACAGGATGTAATCACAAAATGTTACTATTTTTTTTCGTAATGCCTCGATTTATCATTTTTTGTCGTTATAAAGACGAACATAATAGAAAGATTTAAAAGTGTGTTTAGAAACGCATACTTTTTTCGTGGCATGTATGTGCCACAGCGCGTGTTACAAAAAGATGGTTGAAGACTGGGAAAATAGTCTTTCTGAAAGTATAACGAGACCCCATCAAATCCTCGAAAAATTTTCGGTCGATACAAAAGCTCTAGGCACCGTTGTCGAAAAGTATCCAATGAAAATTTCTCGGTACTACTTTAATCTCATCCAAGAAGTGGGAGACCCAATCTGGAAACAGTGCATCCCAAGTCCCTTTGAACTGCAAGACCCGTGGGGAACCGAAGACCCTCTGAACGAGGAAGGCGACAGCCCAACATCAGGCTTGGTTCACCGCTACCCCGACAGAGTCCTAATGTGCGTATCAAACAGCTGCGCAATGTTCTGCAGATTCTGCACAAGAAAAAGGAAGGTTGGACAACCCTCCGTCAACCTCTCAAAAGACGTCTTGTCGGAACAAATAAAGTATGTCCAGAGAACCCTCGGCGTTCGAGACGTTCTGTTGTCTGGCGGAGACCCGCTGATGCTGCCTGACGACAAGATTGAGTTTCTTCTGAAGAATCTGAGAGCAATTCCTCACGTTGAAGTTCTGAGAATCGGAACAAGGGTGCCATGCACGTTTCCGCAAAGGATAACACCTCAACTGTGCAACATACTGAAGAAGTACCACCCGTTGTACGTTAACGTGCACTTTAATCACCCACGGGAAATAACTGAAGAAAGCTCAAGAGCCTGCGGGCTTCTTGCTGACGCAGGAATCCAACTTGGCAACCAATCCGTGCTGCTTAAGGGAGTCAACGATGACTCCGAGACCATGAAAAGCCTCGTTCAAAAGATGTTGAAAATCAGGGTTAAGCCTTACTATCTTTTCCAGATGGACCTTGTTAAAGGCACCTACCACTTCAGGACAAGGGTAGAGACTGGACTCAAGATAATCGAGGACCTCACCGGATACACTTCAGGCTTCGCTGTTCCACGCTACGTGATAGACGCACCGGGCGGCGGAGGAAAAATTCCGATTCAGCCAAAGTACGTGGTAAGCATCGAAGAGAACCAAGTCATCATGAAAAACTATCAGGGAAAACGGTACGTCTACCCGCAAATCCCACAGGAAAAGAAGCCTCTGCAACAAATGGAGGCCCCTGTAGAGGTCCCTAGTGAAAGACGATGACGCTTAACGTCGGATTAACACACAACCTGAAAAAACCAGTTGACCCAGTTGCGGGGCAACCGGAAGATTCCTACATCGAGTTTGACGATGAAGCGACAGTGGACGCCATAGCAAAGGCTTTGGGGAAAGGCGGATGCGAAGTAACAAAAATCGAAGCAAACGAAGACGCATACAGTAAACTCTTGAGCCTAAAACTCGACTGCGTCTTCAACATTGCCGAAGGAATACGAGGAGAAAGCAGAGAATCGCAAATTCCCGCAATGCTGGAGATGCTTGGGATACCGTACACTGGTTCAGGACCACTAACGCTGGCCATAGCATTAGACAAGGCTTTGACTCATCAGGTTCTAAGCGTTAACGGCGTTCCTTCCCCAAACTTTCAAGTGTTTTCAGCGCCTAACCAGAAAAGGCAACGTAAGCTTGAATTCCCGCTTGTCGTCAAGCCGTTGGCTGAGGGTTCAAGCAAGGGTATCAGAAGCACCTCTCTCGTGAAAGATGAACAAAGCCTGCGTGAACAGCTTTCGTGGGTCATAAAGACCTACAAACAACCAGCCATAGTCGAAGAGTTCCTTCCAGGCAGAGAGTTCACGGTCGGCTTAATCGGCAACGATGCCCCCCTTGTCTTGCCCATAGTAGAAATCCTGCTTGAGAAACTGCCAAGCGGAGCCAGCCCAATATATTCTTACGAGGCAAAGTGGATCTGGGACGTGCCAGAAAAACCGTTGGACATTTTTAATTGCCCAGCTGACATTCCTGACGAGCTCGAAAAGGAAATACGAAAGACAGCCGCTAAAACCTTCAAAGTTCTTAATTGCCGAGACCTGTGCCGCATGGACGTAAGACTTGATAAAAATGGTAAACCACGCATCCTCGAAGTTAATCCTTTACCTGGGCTAATACCTGACCCCGATGCACATTCCTGCGTTCCTGAAGCTGCTGGCGAAGCAGGCTTCACTTATGAGCAGCTCATTTGCACCGTTTTGTGGCAGGCTCTAAAAAGGTATAATCTTCAACACCTGTTTAGTGACCGCTCGCTTGTCTGCCTTTTGTAGTTGAACCTTTATATCACTGGCTGTGTTGCGACGCCCTTTGTAAAGCGAACTGGATTATTTTTTCGACGAACTGTTCGTACGATATTCCAGCAGCCTTCAGGGAACGCGAGAATCCTGCTTCTGGAGAAATGTCTGGGTTGGGGTTAACCTCAAGAATCCACGGCGAATTGTCTCTTAAGCGAATGTCGATTCTCGCGTAGTCTCTGCAGTAAAGAAGTTCAAATGCCTGTAACGCAATCCTCTCAACGTTGTTTTTCACTGAAGGGTCAAGCAAAGCGGGACACACTGGCTTGGTTTTTTTGTATTCGTCGCTTTCCTTAAACCATTTAGCTGAAAAGCTCACTATTTTGGGTTCGTCCTTAAAACCGAACGTTATCTCAGAAATTGGTAACGCTCTTGGGTTTTCGTTGCCCAATATCGCAACGTTCAGTTCTCTTCCAGCAATGTACTCCTCAACCAAAGCAGGCTGCTTGTAACGATTGGTTATGTATTCAACTTGAGCCTTGAGCTCGGCTTCGTTTCTGACGTAGCTTTTATTTGATACGCCTAGGCTTGCGTCCTCCTTTAAAGGTTTCACAAACAATGGAAACTCTAAATCGCCCTGCCAATTTTGAGGACTTTCGAGAACCTTAAATTTAGGTGTAGGCAACCCGTCTGCTTCCAAAATTTTTTTGGTTAGCCCTTTGTTTTGACCCATTCCAAGTGATAAAGGAGGCGAGCCAGTGTATGGTA
Source organism: uncultured Candidatus Bathyarchaeia archaeon (assembly GCA_964600125.1). Classification (GTDB taxonomy): domain Archaea; phylum Thermoproteota; class Bathyarchaeia; order Bathyarchaeales; family DTEX01; genus JAGTRI01. Next base: position 23,138 of record CAZRIK010000004.1, on the reverse strand, counting down.
TGTTTAACAGCTCAAGCATCGATGGTACGTTCAACTCATGGTGGCTGTTTCCAAAGGCGCCCTCGCAAAGGTTTATGACTACATCAGGTTTGTATTTTTTTAATGTCTTGATTAAAAGTTCGAGGTCAATCTCGAAAGGCATCATTTGGTATTCGAAGCCCAGTTTGTCCAAGGCTTTTTGAACCGATTCTGCTTGTTCCTCAACTTCAGCCTCAGCCACGTAGTCAGAATCTTCGCCTCTTGGCGGTTCAGCTGGGCGGTTGAAAAGAATACCGACTTTCATTTTTTTCTTTCGTTTGTCGCTTGTGCTCATTCTCTTTTCATCCTAAAATACGAAGTAATAAACATCCTAACATTTAATGTTTAATCAATGAATTCATTGAACTATCTTAAAGATGAATAAAAACAAAACGTCAAGATAAAGCTTAAATAATTCCACTTTGGTCTCTTGTTTCATCCCTTCGGTGGGACACTTTGAAACCTGAAATTATCGACGCAAAACAAACTAAACTTAAAGTTAAAGACATCAAAGCCATCGCTGAAATAGAGTGCCACGAAAAAGTCCGCGAGTGGCTTATTATACGCGTCGAAAACGACGTTGAAAGAGAGTACCTAGCCTATAGAAGGTTCTTTCGAAATTTACCAAAAAACAGAAGAGCTGAAATTCTCGTCGCTAAACAAAACGACGCGGTTGCGGGGTTTCTCGCTTTATGGCGGTTGGGAGGATTCATGGACCATGTCGCAACCATAGGTGTCAGTGTTCATCCTGATTTCTGGGGAAAAAAAATCGCCACATACCTCTTGAAAGCAGCAATCAGGCTGGCAAAAAGGAACGGGCTTCTTAGGTTAGAAATTGAAACCCGTTCAGACAACGCGGCGATGCGGCACGTGGCAGAGAAGTCAGGATTCAAACTTGAAAAGCTGAGGCGTAAACGAATTCGGAAGAACGGGTCCTTCTTTGACGAAGCCTCGTACTACTTACTTCTTGACAATGCTGTCTCGGGGAAACTGGGACGAAAGGAATAGATTTCGGAAACGATTATATTTATATGAAGCCAGCAATTTCAATAGTGAATAATTGTTTGTTGGAGGAAAGGTGGTTCAAACGTTGCCGCAACACCGCCATCGCCAAGTACCTTAGCCCATTTTGGGCCTCTCCCTAGAAAGGTTCGTGAATCTTCTTTCCTCACTAGAAAAAATTTGTTTAAACAGCGTGACCGTTATGAAGACTGAAGACTCTCAGATGTTCAAGCCCAGTTTAGCCGTGAAGACTTGGGACTCAAAGATTGAACAAGTCTTGTTCCAGAAGTGGCAAGAAGAAGAGATTTTCAAGTTTGACAAAGCAAGCGAAAAGCCAACCTTCAGCATTGACACCCCGCCGCCGTACGTGAACATGCCCGTCCACATCGGTCAAGCCTACACGTACACTTGGATGGACATTTTCGCAAGGTACAAACGGATGACGGGGCACAATGTTCTGTTTCCGATGGGGCTGGACAAAAACGGGTTGCCCGTTGAGGTTCAGACTGAAAAGATTTTCAGAATTTCGATGCATGAGACTCCCCGAGAAGAGTTCATCGAGAAATGCAGGAAAATACTCAGGGAAAGCGGAGACAAGTCTCTGGGCACGTTCAAAAGGTTAGGTTTGAGCTGCAACTCTTGGTCTCTTGAACACAGGATCGGCGGCAGGTACGAGACTGATGACCCAGAGTACAGGAGGCTCACGCAGCAGACTTTCATTGATTTCTGGAACAAGGGGCTCGTTTACGAAGACGAGAAGACGACTAACTATTGTCCAATCTGCGGAACCACAATTTCGGACGCCGAGGTCGAGTACGAGGAGAAAGAGACAGAACTGAACTACGTGAAGTTCAAGATTCAAGAAACTGGGCAAGACCTCACCATAGCGACAACGAGACCGGAGCTACTGTGCTCGTGCCGAACCGTAATTTACAATCCAGACGACGAACGGTACAAAAACCTCGAAGGCAAACACGTCATAGTGCCCATTTACGGGCATGCCGTCAAGATTCAGCCTCACCCTTACGCTAAGACCGAGTTTGGTTCAGGATTAGTAATGATCTGCAGTTTCGGCGACTACGGAGACGTCCGCATTCTAAGGGAACTGGACCTAGACCCTGTTTACGCAATAGACCCAAAAGGCAAAATGAACTCGAACGCGGGCAAATACACTGGACTTTCAGTCCGAGAAGCAAAGAAACAAATCATTGAGGACCTGAAAACGCAAGGTTTGCTCTTGAAGACAGAGAAAATCGTGCAGAGGAGACCGATCTGTTGGAGGTCCAAGAACCCGATTGAATTCGTGCCGATGAAAGAGATTTACCTAAAACAGGTTGAGTCCAAGGATGACCTTTTACGGATGGCTGACCAAATGTCTTTCTTTGCGCCCGAAAGCAAGCAGATCCTCGTCGACTGGATAAACTCTGTCGGCATAGACTGGGTCATCTCGAGGCGGCGGTACTACGGAACCGAGATTCCGTTGTGGTACTGCGTGAAGTGCGGATTCGTCGTTGTACCAAAGCCCGGAAGATATTATCAGCCTTGGAGAGAGAAGCCTCCCATAGACAAATGCCCCAAATGCGGTTCAACCGAGTTCAGGGGCGAAGAAAGAACGTTCGACACGTGGTTCGATTCAGCCACTTCCGAAGCCTACATACTCGGAATCCTTTGGGACAAAGCGTTCTTTGAAAAAAACTTTCCTTGCAGCCTTCGACCGCAGGGAAAAGAGATCGTTAGAAACTGGCTTTACTTCACAATGCTGAAGTCGCACCTGCTCTTTAACAAGGCGCCCTTCCGCAACGCTTGGATACACATGCACGTCGTCGACGAAGAGGGCAGAAAAATCAGCAAAAGCGACCCAAAAACTTGGATTGACCCGCAGGAAGCAATAAACAGGTTCGGAGCCGAAGCCTTCCGAGTGTGGTCAGCCCTAGAGGGCAACATCACTAAAGGCGACATACGGTGTTCGTTTGAAAGAATCCGGGGAAACTCCAAGTTCCTGACAAAACTCTGGAATATTGCTAGGTACATCTCGTCGTTCCCGCAAACATCAGAAGGTTACAAGCTGGCACCATTGGACCTAATGATTCTGGCAAAACTTAACGAACTCGTCACTGAATGCACCACAGGATATGAGGAGATGAACGCTTTTACCGCAGCAACCGCTATTCGGACTTTCACGTGGAACTTGTTCGCGGACCACTACGTTGAGGCAGTGAAGTCTCGAGCCTACAACAGAGACGGAATCTTCGATTCGGAACTACAAAAAGGCGCATGGTTCACTTTACACAAGTGTTTGGAAACGATACTGAAATTGTTAGCTCCTACCTGCCCATTCATAACTGAGGTTTTGTGGCTTGAACTCTACCAAAAAAAGAGCATCCACGTTCAGGATTTCCCGAAAGAGAACCCTGAATGGAAAAGTGAACTCGCAGAACTGCTTCTAGGGCTTGTGGAATTCAACAATGCAGTCTGGCGTTACAAGAAAAGCCGAGGGCTAGCCCTAAGCGAGGAACTAGTAACACCCATTTATGCGCCAGTTAAGCTTGGACCCTTGAAGGAAGACCTTAAAGCCATGCATAAGATTCCGAACCTTGTCTTCGGAAAGCCCGTGAACCGAGAAACGTTTGAGGAGTTGTCCGAAGGCATCTTCGTCGCGAAGTAACCCGAATAAAACAATTCGACCGAAAGCTAAGGTTGTATGAAACTGGTTAAGTCTGCCTGTTCATCGGGTCTACTAAAGACGATTTTCTCGGCAAAGGCTACGCGCATTCCGTCCTTGGCAGCCTTTGTCGTTATCCCAGTTGATTCCTGTATTAAGGATGCTTCGCTGTCCGGTCCCTTAATTATCATCAGCGTTCCAAGATGCGTCATTACAGCCACCTCTGGGCGGACCTCGTTTACGATTTTTACCGCGTCATCAGTTGACATGTGCCCTTTCCACGGTTTACCTGACGGTCTCAGAACAGAGAGAATCAGGAGCCTTACTCCGTTGAGGGAGTCACTGATTCCATCATAGTATTCCGAGTCAGGCATGTACGCAAAGGACCCAAAGTTTCCCGTCTCGAACTGGAACCCGACAGTCTCTGGGTCGGAATGCACAGCCCTTAGAACCTTGACGTCAACATTGCCTACGGTGAAGGCGTCTCCAGCTTTGGCTTCAATGATCCTTTCTGGAAGATTCATGTGATAACGGGAGATTGCCCTGTCGCATATTTCGTTCCCGTAAAGGACGCTGTGGGAAGCAGCCAAAAAACCGTGCTTTCTGGTTCCTCCATCAGTCATGGCTTCTATCAGAACCGCAGCGTCGTTCGTGTGGTCTATGTGGGAATGCGACACGATTATTCCGTCCAGTTTCTGCGGGTCGAGTCCTGCCTCCAAAGAATGGATCAGAGCTCCGGGACCGGGATCCAAGTGGACGTTCAGTTCTTCTGAGAGTATGCGGATGCCGCCTGTTCGCAGCTTCTGCGTTATCGTTGCGAACCGACCTCCGCCTGTTCCGAGAAAAATTATTTCAAGCATAATAACCTTCGCCTTTGGCGTTGCCTATTTTTTCACATACTTTAATGATGGACGTGTAATAGTTAAACAAACCCATAAAACAAACGTTCCGAATCGCCACTTGCGGAAAGGATATGACATTTATACTCAGAAAATCAGAAACATTGTTTGGTGCAGTTCATGAGGGTCGTCGTACGGATTGGCGGTTCAGTTGTCGCTTCGCCGCCAAACCCCAATCTTATACAGAAATACGCTGAAGCCATCAATCGCCTGAGGGCGCAGGGTCACGAGTTGGCAATAATCGTCGGCGGAGGCGCCCCTGCCAGACAATACATTCAACTGGCTAAAGACGTGGGGCTGACGGAACAGGAACAGGACGAGATCGCGATAACGGTTTCCAGACTGTTCGCCCAATTGTTGGCAATGAAGCTGGGAGGCTTGGAATGGAAAAATGTTCCAACATCGCCAGAGGATGCTCAGGAGCTGCTTTCAGAAAGGGGGATTGTTGTTATGGGGGGGCTGAAGCCCGGCATGACGACTGACACGGTTGCCGCGATGGTTGCTTCCGCGGTGGGCGCTGAATTTATTGTTAAAGCCACTGATCAGGACGGTGTTTATACTAAAGACCCGAAAAAACACGCTGACGCCCGAAAAATCGACACGTTAAACTTTGACGAGTTAAGTCAGCTCATGGAGCAAGACAGGCACAAAGCGGGAATTCACCAGATAATTGACCCGGAGGCTGTCCGTTTGCTTAAGGCGAAACGCGTAAAGACCGTTGTCGTCAATGGAGCGAACCCCGACAATCTGATTGCCGTAATGGAGGGTAAAAAGGTCGGGACAACGATCCAATGATGAATTCGGTTTTTTTAATTTTTTTGAGCTATAATGTTTGGTCATGAGCCTTTTTCAGCCTCTCCTCGAAGCACCTTTAAAGCTAAATTGAACGTTTTTTGGGCAAGGTCTGAGATTCGGCTGTTGTTGTAGCCGACAACGTAGCTTTCCACCCTGTTGTTTAATGGACCAATCCATTTTTCTGGCAACTTTTTCGCTCCTAACATGACGCCGAGGATTGACCCCGTGGTTGCGCCGTTGCAGTCCGTGTCCCATCCGCCCATGACGCTGATGGCTATGCTTTTCCCGTAGTCTCCTCTCCCGTGCAGAAGCCCCAAGAGAACAAGTGCGGCGTTGTTTATCGTGTGAACCCCGTGGTAGTGACCGTACTTCGCGTTGATTTGTTGCCAAGTGTCTCTCCAGTCATCATTTTTTTTGCTCCAAGCAACCACGTTCTTCATGGCTTCAGCGAGTCTAGATTTTCTCGGTATCTCTGAAAGCCCAATATTGATTACTTCTTCGATGCCACTGGTTGTGAACGCCGCGCTGATCATGGCGCTCACGAACATTTCGCCGTAAATCCCGTTCTTCACGTGAGACAAGCTGGCGTCTTTGTAGGCAAGTTCAGCTCCCATCTCAGGCATTCCGGGTGTCACATAACCAAACATGTCCGCTCTGATTTGAGCTCCAATCCATTCGCGGTACGGATTCATGTAAGAGGCTGTTTCTGGCGGAGTAAGACCGTTGACGAGGTTTCTGTAGGCTACTCGCTCAGCAGTGTAGACTTTATTGTATGGTAGATTTTCGAGCCAGTTGTTTCCAACATCCGTTGCCGAGAAGTTGAATCCTTTTGTTTCGAGGAGGTGGAGGTTAATTATCGGGTAATCGATGTCGTCGTCACGCGGCATGTGGGTAATGTGTCCCAACAAGACATCCAACCAAGAGGCTTGGCGTTTAAGCCAGTCTGGAAGATCATTTTTGTTTGGTAGCGGTGGAAAATAGTCGCTAAGCGGATACGCGTCTGCAAGTTTCAGCCACTCCTCAATCTGTTCTTTACGCAGAGATTCGACGGGTTTCCCGAGAAGGCATCCACAGCATCGCCCCAGCCATCCACCGTAAATCTTGTCAAAAATCTGTTCTTCAGAAAGTTTAAGGGCTATTTTTCTTGGACCCTTCGGGCGTTCAGCTCTTATTCCTTCAAGGTCTGAGGGTTCAGCGTAAGGAAAATCGGTTCTTGGAGAGAGTTTAGAGACATTTTTAAATACAGCTTCGAGTTTGGATTGATTTTTTCTTTTGATGTTTTCCAACGCTTTTCTGACTTCCGCGACCTCGCAGCCTTCCTCTTCTCTCTGGGTAATCTCTTCTTTAACTAGTCCTTCGAGTTCATCATACCTCATCGCGGACTCCTCAATGTCCTATGTTATGGGATTGAGGAAATAAGTCTTGGCGGAAACAATTAAAACTTGATGCTACATAATGAAAAATGGTGCAAAGCGATTGCGGTCTAGAGCGAGCCTAAAGTTCCGTCACAAGTTCATTGACAGGCACACGATTGTTTCCGGGAACTCTGTGTGTTTGGTCGCCGATTTCAACGGAGACGGCTTCAACGATGTGGTCGTAGGCAGCTACGCGAACCCTCCGACCGAAGAGGGATATCTGGTTCTGTACGAGTACCCGAAATGGAAGAAACGCTACATTGCCAGAGCAAATTTGGAGGCAGGCGGCGCTGTAGTGGACTTGAACAAGGATGGGCGATTAGACATTGTTGCGGGACAGCCGTATTACGGTCACGAGCTTTACTGGTTCGAGAATCCTTCTGACCCAACCGAAGTTTGGACACGACGCGTGATTGACAACAGCCTCCAGAAATATCACGATCAGGCAGTCGGAGACGTGGACAATGACGAGGAAGACGAGATTCTTGTTCCCTCGCAGCTGGCGAAGGTTCTGGTCTACTATGATGTTCCCTCTGACCCAACGGTTTCTCCTTGGCCAAAGGAGTGCCGACACCTCATCTGCGGCGACATAAGCATCGAGGGCTTAGCCGTCGTCGACCTTGACGGAGACGGACTCAACGAGGTCGTCGCGGGACCAAATATTTTCAAGCCGCCAAAAACGCCGAAGGGGAAATGGTCACGCACAATCCTGAAAGAGCTTCATGCACGAACCTACGCGGGCCTCGTGTTTTCTGAAACTAGGGTTCAAGCAGCTGACATGAACGGGGATGGCATCCTCGACCTTGTGATGAGCGAGGCTGAAAGCAACTATGGAAGGCTGGTTTGGTTCGAGGGTCCACGCTGGAAGATGCACATTGTTGCTGATGGTTTGTTTCATCCTCACAGCCTCGCAGTGGCAGACTTCAACAAGGACGGGCACATGGACATTTTCGTCGGCGAGATGGGACTTGGACGGCGCGAGAACCCTAGGCTGCTAATTTACGTTAACGACGGCGACGGCAAGTTCACTGAGCACCTTGTCTCCAAGGGAACCCCAACCCACGAGGCGAAGGCGGCAGACTTCGGGAACAAGGGAAAACTGAGCATCGTAGGCAAGCCCTACATGCCGCTGACGCAGGTGGACTTCTGGGAAAGCGTGCCATGACACTTGAATACATGGACAGACTGATTGGAAAAGAATAATAGAATCATGCATTTTTATTAAACAGACACGCGGGGGTCGCAAAGCCAGGTCAACCCTTTCACAAAAAAGGACCATATGCGCGGAGCAAACGGGCAAGATCCCAAATGCACGCAGGACTCAAGATCCCGTCCCGAAGGGGTTCGTGGGTTCAAATCCCATCCCCCGCACCATTGGAGGAATCCTCGTCTTTCGTGTGAGGGCTCATCATTCGCGTTTTAATAAAATCCTGACATCGTCGAAGCTCCCGACGTATTCGAAGCCAGATTCCATAACTCCAACAGATTTTATATTAATAAGAAGCAAGTAATTAGCAGAATCCGCTTTTTAAGGAAACCTCCCACACACAACACATCTATAGAAAATCTAATTAAAGTCTTCATAACGCTAAACCTTCTAGCCTACATCCTCAAGCAGGTGTTCAATCTTAAGCTATATTTCTCTTCAGAATTTATATTTACTGTGTTTCTTTACATAAGCATAATTAATCTCTTGCGAATGAAATAATATATAAATTTATTTATTAAAAAAATATATCCATAATTAATTTTTTTAACATAGGATTATTTTGGAAAAAGCCATAATTACTAATCATATGTGTAAAAGTAGCTAAATATAAATACTCTGTCCACTCATTTTATGAATAACATTAGTATATTATACATAAAGAGTGGACTAAAAGTATATATAGGAGTACCCGAAAAAAAACACGGTGATAGAAATGGCTGAGAAGTCTGTAAACGTTCGGATAAAGGGTAAAGCAGTCGATCAACTAGAAGAACTAAGGGAGAAAAGAGAAGCCACTAGCGGAGCTGAAGTCGTCAAGAACGCCCTACGCATCTACAAAGCTCTAGAGGTATACCGGGAAGAGGACGGCAGCATCGTTATTGAGCGCCCGGATGGTAAGCGAGTTAGGCTAGTACTACCGTAGAATAGTGGAAGCATTGCCTAACTCAAACCGACAAAAGGGTGTTGACGACACAATACAGACAAAGCCGAACAGCGAAGACATAGAGGATTTCAACGGAAAAATAGAGGAAACAGAACCGAAGTTTAGGGCGCGGACAGCAAAAATACTTGCTCTTTCATTAATTATTGGCTACTTAATATTAATAGGACTTTCGTTCGTTTATTTGTTCATAATTGTATTGATTAGTGGTGCCAATCCAGTAATACTTGAAGTTGTATTTGCACAGGTCATTGATTTAATAAAAACCTTAACTTCGGCATTTGGTGGGCTTATTGGAGCTGTTATAACATATTATTTTACGACTCAGCGCTAAAAATGTCACTATTTGACTATCTCTTTTAGCCTTTGCAGCTTTGAGTCTTCGCAAGTAGTGTAGATATTAACAATTTGCCTAATTCTATCCTTATGTTCTTTGTAATTTTTGGCATGCGACTTCATTTCTTTTTCAACTTGGGTTCTCTCATCTGGCTCTACACCTACTATTGATGTTGTCGTTGCTTTGCATAATTTACGTAAATATATGATGGATGATTTGAGAAGTTCCAGATTTGTCGACCATAAACAAGCAATAAAGTCAGGATTACCAAAAGATTCTACGTAAAAATCCATAATTGTTCCATAAGATAAAGTTAGCGTTTTATCTCCCAAGGATAAAAGTTCTTTGAGCTTATTATTGGTCGTTTCCCAATTTTCACCTTTAATGAACACTATAGCGCGAGGCACTTCATCACATCCAATTCAATTCATTAATTGTCTGTCCAAAAACTTTGGTCTCGGTCCTATGCCATTTACAGAATTTGCTAAAATCAGATTGCCCAGATTCTGAAAGGTGTGCATAAGTAACCCATCTTTTTGCCCAAGCCCGGATAATGCACATTATTGGTGTCTCATTATTAGGGACCTTTTTCAGTGAGCTATTTACCATATCTTGAGCTAAGACATTCTGGTCCCAAAGCTCTGGCGTGAATATCTTTCCTCTTGGTATTAAATACTTGGTAGTAAAATCGACAAGTAGACTAAAATTATCATCCACCGCTTTTTTATATGATTCAATGAACTCTTGGTGCTCGTTTAGATCCTTGATTGAATTCTCCATGGACCCCCAATTTCGTTTTAAATCGTCCAAAGCGCGTATATATGATTCTGTTTTTGGCTTCAAAGAATCTAGGAATTTCAGCATATAGTATATTCTCACGGATAAAGGCGGATGATCCGTCATATGATCGAGTCCCTCATTAGGATCCGATGTCCAGCAAATCAAGGTGCATAAGCTAGGCAGACCAAAAATACAAAGAGATGCTATGTCAGCAAGGACTTCCTCCGCCTGTTGTGATATGAAAGAAAGAAACATATAATCTTCTTTTAGTTTATCATATTTATTTTCGGGGGTCTTTGATTTTTGGTAAGCTACTCCTATTGCATATAGGAAATTTTTCATAATCTTGTCATACATTTCCTGTCCTTCTTTAGGATAAATAAATATGGGGGAAAAAGTCTCATCGTGTTCACTTGACTGAATTGTATGTAAGAGCTTGACATGAGCAATTTCATGACCTAAAGACGTCCAGAAACGAAATCTATACATATCTGTTCTTGGGACATTGACTAAGAACGATAATGCTTTCTTTTTAGGCAATCGGAAAATTGATATCTCATATTCAGGACTATCTCCGAAAATAGTTATCGGGAAAATTGTAATTGAATAAGCTTCAGAATCAATGTCTTCTTTTTTATCTTTTTGTGTAGATAAAGGTGGAAAGAATAATTGCGTCAAATATTCTACAAGATTATCAACAGCGTTGGAGATCCTTGGATAACAAGTTGACACAGAGACTCCAGGAAACAAGTGACCTTCGCTATGACTAATCGAAATACGTTGATTTACTGCCTTTTCTAGGGCACTTAATGCTTCGGAACATCCATCCATCCATTTGCGTTCCGCACGAACTTCATCAAAAATCGTACTATTTGGCGTCTCTATCTCTTCTATCTGATTAAGGTAATCTGTTAGGTTATTTACGATTACATTAAGAATTGTTTCTCCACGTTTTATGAAACTCGATAGATATGGGGCTGTTTCTTTTTCAACTGACTTAATATATGCATTTAATTCTTGTGCATAAATATTTATTTCACATAGACGTTCCCTGAAATTCTCAAGGTACTCGAAAGCAGTAAAATTTTCGGGCTCGTGAGGTATTTGTGAAGAGCACATTCTAAAGGTAACTAAAGTTTGAGAATATGTTTTCATACGGCCTTTAGGTGAAATTGTATAATATTCTCCGCTTTTAGATGTTATCACTTCTATAAGATTTTCCAAAGCGAGATTATAGATGAGCTCTTTTAGTATTATTTTACTCGGAAAACTCATAGAAGATTCAATATCGGTGATTGTCATAGGTTTACGCGACTCATTCATGTGTTGAAGAAGTCTTTGAGTCGAACTATCGCGTACTAAGAAATAATGTGTAGTTCTTCTACGTCTAGATTTAATTCCTTCTGATTTCAAATTATATCACGAACACATATAAGATTTTTAATATTTAAGACTTTTATTCCCACTGCAGTCAACTTGCTTTTTTTTAGTTCGTTTATTATTCATTTCTACCTTTATTTTTTTATATATGATTAAAGATAGAATATAGGGGATTTGAAGGGAACGTCGCTAGCAGTAATAGGGTTTAAAATCCCATCCCCCGCGCCACTATGTTGAAAGCTTAGGATTTATCCAGCGGGATTCTTGAGGGGTTTGAATTTGGGCTTTGTGCGGACTTGTTTAGGGTAAAACTTAAATACTTAATGTTAGTTGTAACTAACATAATGTTAGCTATAAAACACTAAAAGTTATTGTTAGCTAACAAAGGAGTGTGAAAACAAATGAAAGACAAAATGGTAATAGCGTTGGGGTTTTCAGTAGTAGCCTTAGTGCTAATGTCCGTGACAGTCTACGTTATTTTTTCGGGCACAATTGGATATGGGGAAATCGCATCTGTTGCAGTGGTTGGAGTTCTGGTTGCTTTTGCCACATATGTCCTGTGGGACAGAGTAAAAAGTGTTTCAAGAGGATTGCCCGCGAAGGACGAAAGACTGAAAAACATAAACTACAAAGCTGGATACTATGGGTTTATCGCGGCAATCTGGAGCGCCGTCGGTGCCCCCGTGCTTGCAGACATCCTGTTTGGGCATAAACTTGAGGGCCATCTTGTAACCGCGGTTGTGGTAGTCTTCTCGGGGTTCGTGTTCGCTGCATCGTACCTGTACTTGGCGCGGAAGGGGAACTAAGATTGAAGACCAGAATCAAGGAACTCAGAGCGAGATACAACCTCACCCAAGAAGACCTTGCCAAAAAAATTGGGGTGCGAAGAGAAACCATCCTCTTCATAGAAAAAGGAAACTACAATCCCTCCCTCAAGTTAGCTCATGACATAGCAAAAGCCCTGCAGACAACGATTGACGACTTGTTCATCTTTGAAGACGCCTAAATCATCCCCAATCTTTATGGTCAAGCCCTGATCCCGCTGGCGAAACTGAAACGAGCATCTAGGAACAGGAGACCGAGAAAAAATACGGGGTCGCATAAGACGCCGCCGCTTGGCAAAGTTCGAATCCCACCCTACACCATTCTTAGATATGGATAAAATCGGTTTCTATAGAGGAAATAACATGAGACGCGCCTTGGATTTCATTCAATTTCTGGTTTGTCGCGCAAAACAAAAAATCTAATGTCACACAAATCAGACCAGATGGATAGTATGTCTCAATCAATAAACTTTGTATAATGATTGCTTACCCTTGTTTGCGCCCAAATCAGATAGTGTCTCGCGTGATTTGTTGTTCAAACAGCAAATTCTATTGTTGAACAAATCAGACCAGACAGATTAAAAGAAATTGATGACCAAAATGAACGTCCTTTTATAAAAAATTCTTCATTATTCAACACGAGAAGCTGGTTCTTCTCTTGGCGACGCAAATATTTGTTTGCCCCATTATCTTGGCTTTGCGAATATGACCACTGTTGTGACCAATGTGGCTCCTGCGAGTGCAATAGCTGACCAGTTTTGCGTGAACCGAGAAGTTGAAGCTCCCGTTTCTGCATTATTGGTTGCTTCTGGTGCTTTTAGGTAGTCGATTGTGGTCGTCTTCGATTCCACAGTGACTAGGGAGTAACGTTTTACGATGAACTCGCTTAGCCCGAACTCTGATTCAGGGTCTCCCCAATCGTAGGTGTAGCCCAGCCTCGTCCAAGGGTACTGCCTCGTGAAGTACGAGTAAATGATTTGGTCGTTGAACCATCCTCTATACGCTGGATCCACGTCGTCCGGGAACATTAAACGCGCCGTCGTATCGTTGATTTCGTTATCCGGCGTAGGCCTAAACAGGTCCTCAGGCTTCACCCAGAGCTCCACAAAGTACAGGTTGCCGCTGTCTTCGGGCAGCCCCAGCAGCTGTTCCGCCCTCAGCACAAGGTCATCGTCGGAGGTCGGGTTGGCTTCGAAAAATGTTTTGATTTCGGGCACAACCGTCACCCAAGTGTCGCCCCACGTTGTGTTCACCGCGTCTCCGACGGGATAGCTGGAGCCGTACTTTGTCCACGTGACCACGAGGACGCTCGTGTTTTCGCCTTCGCCCCGCCAAACCAAGTTACTGTTAGACTCGACGACAGCGGTCAGGTTGCTACAAACCTCGCTCTCTTCCGCGACCATCACGTCAAGCACAGCGTTCCTGTACATCTGTTCCAGAGTCAGCGGCGGAGACATAGTCGGAAAGACGATGCGGAGACCTTCAGACAATCCGAAACCGAAGACAAAACCAGCCATGAAAAGCAAAAAAATTGCCACATAGCCTTTCTGTACCTTCATGGCAGATGCATCTCCAATTTTCTCTTTCTCTCTTATCTAACAAATAAATTTAGCTAAATTCAACCAACAATAGTTTCGTATTGAAAAAGCCTTTAAGCGTTAAAACATATCCTGCAAGGATCGTTTTTTCTGGGGTATGACTGGTCTATGCTTGTTGAACGCGAATGGTTCTTATTTCGAACGGTTTGATCTTGAGCCTTATTTTGTTTGCTTGAGACTCATGGGTTCGTATCTTTTTCTCTATCAAGTCTAGTTCTTCGGCTTCTCGAACGTTGAACCCAAAGGCTAGTTCCGCTTCTGCCCCAGAACCTGTGGCGTCGTAGATTCTGACGATGCAGTCTTCCGAGTCTTCGGCTAGCTTGACGCAGGACACGACCACATTGTCAGGCTTAACTTGCAGAAAACTGGTTTCTTCTGGCGCACCCTCTTTTGAGGTAGACCGCTCCGTGACCGCGAAGGCTTTAAGCGGATGATTAACCTCATAGCCTTTCCTGAAGGTTAAGGCTTCCTTCCAGCTGTTCCTGTGCGGATAAACTGAATACTTTATTTCGTGAACCTTCTGGTCTGGTTTGGGGTCTGGATTGTAGCTGGTTCTGACAAGCGTCATTCTAACCGTGTTGCCTTTGACGTCGAACCCATACTTCGAGTCGTTCAAAAGGCTGAATCCGTATTCCTCGTCCGAAACGTCGACCCACCTGAGCGCAGGAACCTCCGTACCGTCAGCTGGCCTCTCGACGTACCCGAACGGAACCTCAAAAGTCGCTCTGGAGCTCCCCAAAATTGGGGTGAAGGAAACCTTCAGCATCGGAGCTTCGGTCTTTTCGTCCGAAACTTCCCTCCAGTCTATGACTGTTTTAAAGTCTATTCGTGGAATACCTTTGCACAAAGAAATATACTGAACAATTTCGGAACCTCGGAACCTGTGGGTCGCTTTAACCGTTGCTCTTACGGGTCCATTTTCGACGAGCTCGGCTTTCGCGCCTCTTATGAGATTATCCGTTCGGCTGACTTCGCCTATGACCCAAGCTGACATGTCGTGGGGAAGCTCATACAAGACCTGCAGGAGGTTGCTGAAGACGGGCATCGCGTGCATGTACCTATTTTTTTGTGTAACGAACCGTCCAGCAGCCTTGTCGTAAAGCGACCTGATTGTGCCAGATTCCTTCTCGATGTCGACTCTGAAAAACTCGTTTTCAAGCACGTTGCCGCTTTCGGAGAGACTTGGACCTTCCTCGGTGTCTTCTCCTTCAACGAGATAAAAGGTTTTGTAGCCCATGGAAGGAACTTTGGCCAAAAAAAGAACCTCGTCGCCGTCCACCTGCACAGGAGTTTTCTCACCGCCACCTGTTGAGACCGTAACTGGGTTCCGCGGAATCAGGTTCTTACCGACTTTAACTTGAACAACTTCAGCGCGTTCCCAAGACAGGGGATTGAAAACGACTATCGGCACCCCCGATTTGGAGAACCCTATTTTTTCAGCAAAACCTTTGAAAGATGTTTTTAGGGTTTCGTCTGCAATCTTTAGGGCTTCTTCAGCCAGCCTAAAAGGGTATTCGTATGCTTCTGGGGTTCCGCTTCCGTCTAGTATGTCGTGGAACTGGTTGAAGAGCATGTTCCGCCAAGCCCTGCGGAGGGCGTCTCTGGGGTAGCTGCCCGAGAAGACAGCGAACTTCTCGGCGTCCACGAGCAGACTTTCGCAAAGCCGATTGTAGCGTTTTATGTCGCTGTGCGTGGTGTAGCATCCGTCAAGGGTGAACTGAAGCTCGTCCCTGACCACGGGAGCCCTCTGAACGTCAGGGTCTTTTTCGAACTCCTCGTAGAACCTGTGGGTTGAACTGAAGATGAGCTCGGGGAAAACCTGTCTTTTCTGGAGCTTGAAGGCGGCTTCGAGGTCATCAACCGTTGCTCCTCCGCCGTGGTCGCCGACTCCGTAAACGAACATGCTTGTCTTTATCCCGTGATGCTTGGCGAGGTAGAGGACCATCTCCATGATGTTCCTCGGCGTCACGGTGTTGTTGTACAGGCTTGCGAAAACCAGAACCTTCGACCCGTCGGGCGACTCCCACCAGAAGGTCACCCCTTTGGCGCACCTCGTCAGATAATAGTATTTGCAGCCCGACTTCCTCAAAAGCTGCGGCATGGTCAAAATATGTCCGAAGGTGTCAGGTTCCCAGCACACTTCGGATTCCAGTCCGAACTTTTGCTTAATGTAGCGGTTAGCTTCTAGGAACTGCCTAACCATCGCTTCGGTTCCGCCCATGTTCAAGTCAGCTTCGACCCACGTGGAAGCGGTGACGTCCCAGTTCCCTCTTTTCACGTGCCGTTTAATCGATTCAAAGAGGTCTGGAAACTTTTCCTCAACAACCTTGTACGTGAAGGCTTGGCTTTGCGAGAAGTGGAAGTCGGGATACTTGTCTAACAATTTGACCATCGTGTCGAAAGTGTCTTTTATGGTGTCCACGGTGTCGGTCCAAGGCCACAGCCAATTCATGTCGATGTGCGCGTGACCTACAAGAAAAACCCTGAACTCCTTAGCTTTTCTGGAAAGAACGGATAACTTGGCTCGTGCTATTTCAATTTCGTCAATTAGCACCGAAGGATGCTTCTCTAAAACCTCCACGTTGAACTCTTTAGACACGTTATCGGTGATTCCCTTGTCCAGAACAGTTGCAAACCTGAGTTCCTGGATGAATGTATCAAGTTCAAACGCCACTTTTTCAACATTACTGTAAGTTATGCCAAAACTAGGTATTCCCACAGGCTCAAACCTAGGAAAGACGTGAACTGCGACGACATATTCCTTTTGGGGTTCGGTTTCCTCATCAAGAAATATTCTGGGTCCACGGAGCTCAGTCCAGTAATCAGCGCCCAAAACCTTCTCAGAATTCACAAAAATCTCAATTTTGTTCATTATGATGCCAGACGGCAACTTCACAGTTGAGCCGGAGACATCTATGCCCATAATCTCTTTGGGAACCAATATTTTAGTTCTAAGCCAAGCTTCGCCTTTCCTCGCGTCAACGGTCAGGGGGAGCTTAACTTGTTCCCAAGCAGAATCGTCAAAATTTGTTTTAAAAGCATCCGGAGCTTCTCCTTGAAAGAACCTCCAAGAAAGGCTTTCACGGTAACTAGTCAACTCTGCATGTTTTTCTTGAAGCTTCTGTAAAAGAGGTGAAGAGTCAAAGTTTTGGTTGTGCATAAAGCTGAAAAGGAAAAATGCATTTATATAATTTGCTTATGTCTCCAGACAAGAGAATCCTTGAAACCTGTCGGTGACAATAATTAGCTTTTTTGTGTAAAAATAACAAAAAGTTAGCAAAATTTCTACTTTAGATTACCATACTGGATGCGAAGCAAAAATTCTAAGACTTGAAATAGGCATGATGATTTGCTGATCGTCTTTTAGCACATTATGTCGTAGAGTACGTGCCCTTCGCTTTGAGCTGGTGCAGGAATACCGAGTAAATAGGCTAACGTTGGCGCCACATCCACGAGACATATGGGTTCAGTCCGCAAGTAGCCCTTTTTTACGCCAAGACCAGATATTACGAATATCGCCTCATTCGAGCATCCTCCCAGTTTCGCGGTGGGCAAGAATCCCGAATGGTTGCCTCGTCCAGGTCTTGAGGAAATCATCATCTTCTTTTCTTCTTCTGTGTAACGCATTTTTTCAGGCAAAGGAACAGGTCCTGGGTCTCCTGTGTATCCGGGTTGATAGAAATAGAGGATATCCGAAGCTCTTTCTCCATGATGACCCAGCATTTTTGCGTCCTCCTTCCTCAGAGCAAGAGCGATGGGGCATCTTCCAGTCTCGGGGTCTTTCAATCCATAAAGAAGACTGATGATTTGGTCGACTACATCGTCATAATCTTGCCCCGGTTCAACAATTCCTTGAGGGTCTCGACCCTTCACATTGACCCAAATGTACTCCATCGGGAACCCCGGTCGGATGTAAGCCTTCGTTCGGGACCAATCTATCTTTGGATACCCAGTTTCTTTGTCAGTCTTTATTGTCAATAATCCAGCTAACTGCAACACTCCGTTCACCGAAATAGATTTTCTTATGGGCACCGCAGCGTGGTCTGATATTACGATAGTTAGCATGTCTTCACTCCAGCATTCCTTAACCATTTTTCCAACCTGCTCATCCATGAGCTCGTACATCTTCCTGATGATTCCCCAGTGATCCTTCTCTATCTTGGGGTCATATCCAGGCGCCGAGGGATCAATGCCGTCAAAGCCAATCTGATGGCCTATTTCGTCCTGCAAATGAAGTAAAGAAAACAGTCCGTCCCAACCATGCTCGTCTTTCAGATAACGGGCTACGTTGACAAAATAGTTCAGTTGATGCGACGTGCATTCAAAGTAAATGTCCAAGAGCTTAGGTTTTTCTACGCGAATCGGGTGCCTGTAACCCATGTACGTTTCAAAACCGCCAGCGTAGACGCCGACGTTTTCTACGATTTCTTGTGCCAAATTCGGAGGATAAGTCCATCCGTCCGTTTTGTAGGGGAGGGTTTTGAAAATTTCGATTTTGTCGCCTTTGGGTGACAGCTCGTTTAGTCTAAACTTGAATCCTACCTCGAATTTTTGACTATCGCTGACAACTTTGTCGTATGTCCAATCGCTCCACCCTTTCACCCTAAGATTGGCGATTGAAGACGCAACGTTTTTTTCACGGCAAACATAAACTTCGTCGTATCCCTCTTTTTTGGTGTCAATTATTAACAAATAATATGTTGGGTCCCAAATTGGGTCGCTTCTTTCTTCTTCAGTTTTTCCGTAATGCAGCTGTTCCCAGTCGCTCTGCCACACGTCTGACGCAAGTTTGCTGCTCGTAAAGTTGCTCGGAATCTTGGATTCTAAGGGTTGAGAAAACGATTTGGGAAGGCTCTTCCATCCCTCAGCCTTTTTCAGAGTTATTTGGAACTCAAATATGTCCTGTGTTTCCCTTGAACTGGGCGAATCGGTGACTAAATTCACGGGAACTCCTTTGTTCCACTCAGGTGCACAGCCTGAAGGCGACGGACCACCTACCAGCATCCCATTTTTGAAAGTAGGGGGCCACGAACAAAGGTAATTCATGACCAGACATTTCTTTCCCGCTTTTTCCGCTGCATCCCAGAGGAACTCGGCTTTGCAGAGCCTTGTTGAGTCTAAACCCACCGTTGACCGCCCAACATCCAACGGGTCGCCTGGAAGGTGAGTCGTGAAACTTGTTATGCCATGGGTGCCAGGCCAAGCGCCCGTAGCTATTGTCACCCAATTAGTGGGAGAGTCGACGGGAGGAGCAGGAAGCGCTCGGGAATATGTC
Source organism: uncultured Candidatus Bathyarchaeia archaeon (assembly GCA_964600125.1). GTDB lineage: Archaea > Thermoproteota > Bathyarchaeia > Bathyarchaeales > DTEX01 > JAGTRI01. Next base: position 4,003 of record CAZRIK010000004.1, on the reverse strand, counting down.
CCCTTTTCGATCAATCGCGCAATATTGGGCATCCGCCCTTCATGCAGAAATCGGTTAAAATGTTCAGGCATTGCGCCGTCAAATCCAAGAATCATGAACTTCTTGGCTTTCATAACTCTGTAATAATAGGTTTCCGATATAAAAAGTTACATTGGAGTACACGCAATAATAAATTTTAACCCAAATTCGAGAATCCTTTTCATAATTCGATGCATAATAAAGGATTTGAATAAAAAAATTCAATTATGAGAAAAATGATACGTCGTCTATTGAAAGAGTGGTCGATTCAGTCAACATTGCATGAATTTTTTTTTAATAAGGAAACGTGCATCATTTGTTACTGCAATGAAAGAATGGTGGGTAATATGGCTTGGTTATAATTATAAAATATTTAAGCGAATACGATAGTCGTGGAATTAAAAAGTTATAACAGTGTATAGTAAGAGTTAAATATTCTGAAATGAAGTTAAAAACCGTAAAGTCAAAACATAGACAAATATACATAAAAAATATGGAGAGAAAAGAGGTAATCATGATGGCAAATGAAAAAAGTGAAACAAAACCAGTGACATTGAGAGCGATAATAGTTGCTGTTCTCATGTTCGCTATCTTTCTACCAATCTCCGAAATCTTGCTCCTCTACAACAGGAACCCATCGACATACTACGGCTTTCCACTAACATTCTTCTGGCTGACAATGATGTTCTACGCTTTAGGCAAGGTAAGTAGCAAGCTTAGACTAAGCGTGTCAGAATACGCGTTTGTCTTTGTAATCGTTAACATTCTAGCAGGCGCCAGAGGCATGAGCATGTGGGCACAAACAGAGAACTTCCTTAGATTCTCAGACGAAGCTGCATCTATTCTGATCACAGGGTTATTCAACACACCAAGCCTATACGAGTCCTTGGTTCCGGAAATACTCTTCCCCGTTGCCCAAAGAGCAGACGTGGTAAACATGGTGATGCTGGGAATGAGTCCGGGACAGGTCTTTCCTTGGGCAGCCTTAGCTGTACCTGTGGCAATGTACTCGATTTTCACGTTCCTCATAATGTCTATCTCAGCTTTCATATCCTTCGCTATACTGAGCCCAGTATGGACTGACATTGAAAAACTGCCCTTCCCCATTCATGCCCTTTCAGCCATAGAGTTTGCTAGAGACGGCATCGAAAAGAGAAGAATCTTTAACCTAAAGGAAGGAGACAGAAAAGTCTTCTGGATATTCTTCCTGATTGGTGCTTTGGCATCGCTGACACCAGTATTGCTTGAATTAGTTCCCACGCTGCCTCTGCTGAACGCCTTCAACTTCGGAGAAACCCGTGTACCATTATTGTCGTCGATATCGTCTGTTCTACCCGGATGGATAGGATACGGATGGTGGGTTTTCCCGCAATTCTTCATTGGCTTAGTTGTCTCAAACGAAGCACTCATTTCCGCTATAGTAGCATATCTTGTTCATTGCATCTACAACGTCATAGCCGTACAAGCAGGATGGTACCAATACTACGTTCCCGGATCAGAGGTAACTGGCGGATACTGGGACTTACCTTCAGGACAATCCCCATTCCCACTACGGTACATGATTATGCCAGGCGGTTTCGTCGGTGTAGGCATAATACTCTTCTGGGCAGCCAGACACAGAATCAAAAAAGTTGTTAACGCCTTACTTGGAAAGGAAAATCCTGTAGAAGCGGGTCTGTCCTTACGTTTCGTGAGTTACATCGGAGTCGCCAGCATTGTCCTGTTCCTTGGACTGTTCGCTGTCATCGGAGTCCCATTCGTAATTGGTCTAATGTGGCTAGTGATGTGGATTTGCTTCTACACGGCTGCTGCAAGAGCCGCTGCTGTATACGGTGGCGCAGGTGGAGCTCTGAACTATGGCGACTGGAAAGTGATGTATCCAGCAGGTTCAAGTCTCGGCTATTGGTCAGCCAACCCGCCTGGAAACCAAGCATGGTTCGTCACAAGAGCCGTCACATACGGGTTCTCAGACACAATAGCTAGAGGCGGAGGAATGTACGACATGACAGCGCTTACAGCGTTATGCAACATCCAAAAGGCCTTCAACGTCAACATGAAGCACGTTTACATCGCGGTTCTAGTGGTAGCTGGACTCGGAACACCCATAATGTACCTTTCAGGATATTGGTTTACAGTACACACTGGCGGACTATATTCAGTAAACTCCATGCCATATTACGACATGATGATGGACTACCAAGGCGTAATGTTCGCTTACTTCACTGCGGGTGGAAACTTCTTCCTCGAATCAGCGTGGTTCGTAACAGGAATCGGGATATCAGTGGGCATTTACGCACTAAAAATGTTTGTGCCCGTAATTCCGATAGACCCAACTATACTCACAATACTCCTGTGGAACCCCGAATGGTTCTGGCTGATGGCAATTGCTTCACTGATAGTAAAATTCGTCGCAATAAGAATCGTCGGACAAAAGACATTCATGGAATACGCAAAAGCGGTCGTTGTAGGATCGATGGCTGGATTCGGAGCGATATTCACACTGTTGGCTCTGTCCCAGTTGGGATTAGTGGCAATACCAAGATTCCTTAGTCTATACACTCCATAGAGTATCATTTTTATCTGTGGAGTGTAACCTTCTATTTTGTTTATAATCTCTCATAATCACAAGAAAGTATCCACTAAACTTGTGTGTGGAATAAAAAATGCGAGGCAAACTCCAAAACCCGCATGAAAACAAACTTGCCACGAAAATCTTAGTGGCGATGCTGTTATTATGCACAGTTGGAGCGATGGTGCCTCTTAGCCTCGGTTCAACAAGTGCAGCACCAATTTCTCAAACAAATTCCAATTTGGATTTTTTCCTCGACGAAAACGTTTACAGTAACGTTCTAGACAGAATAACTTTTCTTTCAAACCTAGGCTCGAGAGTGACGGGTTATGAAGGAAACTATAGAGCTGCCCAATACATAATCGACGAATTCACTGAACTTGGGCTCAGCGTGCAAGTCCAAAAATTCAATGTGACAGTGCCCATAGACCTAGGGTCAGACATAACAATCCTTACGCCAATCACGGCAACCATAAATGCCTACGCTGTTTGGCCAAACGGCGTTCAACCTTCCCCCACGAAAGATTTGGAAGGTCCATTGGTTTACGTGAAGGGCGATTCGTTAAGTGATTTCGACGGAAAAACTCTAACAGGTTCCATCATTCTCATGGAGTTTAACTCCAGCTCCAATTGGCTTAACGGTGTAGATTTGGGCGCTAAAGCCGTAATATTCATTGAACCTTCCGATTCGTCAAGCAGCGAAAGTCTAAAAAAATTCGTTGAAGCACCCGTCTACTTCCCGAAGTTGTTTGTGAAACGTGACGATGGACAAAGGCTTAAGATTCTGGTTCAAAGTTCCCAATCCGAAGTTCGAGTAAAAATAAACCTGAGGATGGAATGGAGAACTGTTGAAACACAAAACATCATAGCCACGCTTAATGGTACGGGAAATCCTGGAGACGTCGTAGTTCTTACGTCGCACTATGACTCGTGGTCGGTTGTTCCCGCAATTTCCTATGGCGCTTCTGATGCTGCAGGCGTTTCATGGCTTATAGAGTTGGCTAGGTATTTTTCGGTTAACAAGCCTGTCAGATCCGTGTGGTTTGTAGCCTTCTCTGCGCACTGGCAGGCCATGGCTGGGGAAAGAGAGTTCGTTGATGAAATGTTCTTTAGCGACCAAGTTCAAAGCGGAGCGGTCAAACCGTGGGTTTTCATAGGTTTAGGACCTTTCTCCGGAGACTCTTCAAACGTCCAGCTGCTGGATACAAGCTTTTACGCAGGATCATGTTCCTCTGAGCTGATTACGTCCGACAGATTTACGTGGATACAAAGGCGCATAACCCAATCTTACCTTGTGAACAACGATTTACGATTAGCAGTTGGGGAGCTCACTGGAAGAAATCTTGATCCCGCGCTTTTAGTTGAGGAAAGGCTGTCTACAACCTCTATGTGGTGGGGAACAATCCAACAGCCAAT
>CAZRIK010000003.1:0-60142 GCA_964600125.1 uncultured Candidatus Bathyarchaeia archaeon | reverse complement strand
AGGCAGACTCGGCAAGAGTGAAGGCTCTCGTCGCAGCACTTTCTGAAGTAAACATCGACGAAGCCATAAAGTCTGCGCCTTCATTCATGCCTGCCGCAGCTCCTGTGGCTGCCGCTGCGCCAGCTGCTCCTGCTGCTGAACAGAAGCCTAAGGTTGAGGAAAAGAAAGAAGAGAAGAAGGAAGAGGAAGCCTTAGAGGGGCTTGGGTCGCTTTTCGGATAAGTATGAACCTAAATAGGATGCTTTTTCTTTTTCCAGAATTCTAGGCTTTATTTGGTTTAGACAGATTTAATCTGTGCCATAAGTCGTTTTAGTGATGCTTCGCTAAAAGAGAAACTGCGAATCTTGTGAATGATGATTATTAAAAACCTATATAAAAAAGGTTCTTTATTCTGTTTTTTGAGTACCAAACAGATATCGGTGCACGATTGTAAAAGCAGAAAGTGGTCATATGGTTCTGGATTCAAATAAATTGAAAAGACTTTACATAGAGTTTTTCGAGAAGAGGGGACACAAAACAATTCCGAACGCGTCACTTGTCCCCGAGAACGATCCCACAGTCTTGTTTACAACGGCAGGTATGCATCCACTTGTCCCATTCCTCTTAGGGCAACAACATCCGCTTGGAAAAAGGCTTGTGAATGTTCAAAGATGCTTAAGGACGGACGATATCGACCAGATAGGAGATGATTTCCATCTAACCTTTTTTGAGATGCTTGGCAACTGGTCCCTAGGCGACTATTTTAAAGAGGAATCCATAAAATGGAGCTTTGATTTTCTTACAGACCGAAAATGGCTCGGTTTGAACGAAAAAAGATTGTCTGTTACTGTTTTTGCAGGAGACAAAGATGCCCCCAGAGATGACGAAAGTGCCAGAATCTGGGAGAACCTTGGAATCCCAAAAGAAAGAATCTTCTATTTACCAAAAAAAGACAACTGGTGGGGTCCAGCAGGTGCTACGGGACCTTGTGGTCCTGACACAGAAATATTCTATGACACTGGGAAAGAAACGTGCAACAAAGACTGTAAACCAGGATGTCCTTGCGGAAAATACTTTGAAATATGGAACAACGTTTTCATGGAATATAATAAAACATCTAAAGGAAAGTTTGAACTGCTGGATCAAAAGAACGTTGATACAGGCATGGGAGTTGAAAGAACTGTTGCAGTCTTACGAGGGAAAGAAAGCGTTTATGAAATTGAGACTTTCAAACCGATTGTTGATAAGATAAGAGAAATTGCAAAAAAAGAGAAAGTAACTGAAAAGCAGGAAAAATCTGTTAGAATCATTTCAGACCATGTTCGGGCTTCAATCTTCATACTTGGTGACGAAAAAGCAATCGTGCCAAGCAATATTGACCAAGGGTACATCCTACGCAGGCTCATAAGACGGGCGCTTAGGCATGGAAGGCTGATAGGCATTGAAGAAGATTTCTTCGCTGACCTTGCAGGCATCGTCATAGATTTACACGCGCAAGACTATCCTGAGCTGAGGAACAAAAAAGGGTTCATTTTGAACGAATTGAGAAATGAAGAACAGAGGTTCAAAAACGCTCTCACAAAGGGACTGAGAAAATTTGAAGAAATAGCTCGGAATTCAAAGAGAATTGATGGAAAGAACGCGTTCTTGTTGTTCCAAAGCTTTGGATTCCCCATTGAGATGACGAAAGAACTCGGGGAAGAAAATGGTGTAGACGTAGATGAAAAGGGATTTGAGCAGGAATTTAAAAGGCACCAGCAAATATCCAGAGTTGGAGCTGAGAAGAGATTCAAGGGCGGATTAAGTGACGCTTCAGAACAAACGACAAAATTGCACACAACCACTCACCTGCTGAATGAAGCGTTGCGAAGGGTGTTGAAAAAGGAGGACATCGTCCAGAAGGGTTCAAACATCACGCAAGAGAGGCTGAGGTTCGATTTCAATTTTGGTAGAAAACTGACTGAACAGGAGATAAGAGACGTTGAGAAAACAGTTAACGACCAAATCGAATGTGCTCTGCCCGTAAGAAGGCAGGAGATGACGGTGAAAGAGGCAAGAGCGATTGGAGCTCAAGCGGCATTCGAACAAAAATATGGTGAAAGAGTTTCTGTGTATTCCATAGGGGATTTTTCTTCTGAAATTTGCGGTGGCCCTCACGTAAACAACACAAAAGAAATCAGCAAGTTCAAGATAGTAAAGGAAGAAAGCGTTGCAGCAGGCGTAAGAAGGATAAAAGCTATCCTCGTCTCAGATACTGGTGACAGTTGACCGCAAACCTTTCAGCATGACTACAAAGGTTTAATGTACCAACATTGCTAAGGATCAAACAGCATATGATTATACCTTAATTCATCATTAGTTAATGTTCGGAGAAGAAAGACGTATGTCGACTGAATGGAAAACGATCGAGGAGAAATGGAGAAGCGAGTGGGAGAAGGCGCGCATCTTCGAAGCTGACCCTGACCCCGAGCGGAAAAAGTTTTTCGTGACCTTCCCCTACCCGTACATGAACGGTCCGCTTCACATAGGGCACGGTTTCACTGCGACCCGCGTTGACGTTTACGCCCGTTTCATGCGGATGAAGGGGTACAACACTCTTTTCCCTTGGGCTTGGCACTGGACTGGCGAACCCATTGTGGGTGCTGCGATTCGTGTTCAGAAGGATGACCCTGAAATCATTAGGGCTCTCAAGGAAGTTGACGGCGTCCCAGAGGAGGAGCTGAGAAAGTTTGTTGACCCAGTTTACATGGCCAATTATTACACGCGCGAAGGAAGGGAAGCGGTTAAGAGAATCGGGCTCTCGGTTGACTGGAGACGCGAGTTTCACACGACCAGCTTGGAGCCGACCTACAGCCGTTTCGTCGAGTGGCAGTACGAAGCCCTCAGAGAGAAGGGCTACGTTGCGAAGGGCACCCACCCCGTTGTCTGGTGCCCGCACTGCGAAAGTCCAACTGGCGACCACGACCGCTTGGAGGGCGAAGGGGTCTCGCCTGAAGAGTACACTTTGCTGAAGTTCCAGTACGGCGACGCGTTTCTTCCCGCCGCGACCTTCAGGCCCGAAACAATCTTCGGCGTCACAAACATGTTCGTCAACCCCGACGCCGCGTACGTTAAGGCGGACGTTGACGGCGAAAAATGGATCGTCAGCAAAGAGGCAACAAAGAAGCTTTCGGAACAGCTGAAAAAGGTCAAAATACTCAGCGAGTTCAAAGGAACCGAACTTATCGGCAAAAGCTTCACTGATCCCGTAAGCAAGAGGAAACTTCCCATTCTGCCAGGGTGGTTTGTCAGCCCAGATTCAGCGACAGGCGTGGTTTACAGCGTTCCAGCCCACGCGCCAGCAGACTGGATAGCGCTCAAGGACTTGATTGGGAAGCCTGAAGAGCTGCAAAAGTTCGGGATAAACCCTGAAGTTGTTAAGGGCATCAAGCCGATCTCGCTCATCAGCCTCGAAGGGTACGGCGAGTTTCCCGCGGTCGAGATCGTTGAGCAGTTGGGCGTCAAGGACCAGTTTGACCCTAGGGTTGACGAGGCAACGTCGACGATTTACCGCAAAGAATTCCACACAGGCATCTTGAAGCCCGTCACTGGCAAATACTCTGGTAAACGGGTGCAGGAGGTTAAGGCTGAGCTCATCGGGGACTTCAGGAAAGCGAACATTGCTGATTCTATGTATGATTTGCCCGAGAAGGTTGTCTGCAGGTGCACGACGGCTTGCATCGTCAAGATTCTTTCTGATCAGTGGTTCCTGAGATACTCTGACCCAGAATGGAAAAAGGTAGCTCACGAGGCTGTTGACAAAGCCAACATTTTTCCAGAAGCCGCACGGTCCTACTTCCATGACAAGCTGGATTGGCTTCACGATTGGGCTTGCGCCCGGAGGACGGGTTTGGGGACGCCTTTGCCTTGGAGTCCCGGATGGATTGTTGAGACTCTCAGCGATTCAACCATCTACATGGCTTTTTACACGATCATCAAACATATTCGGCGTTACGGCATCAAGCCTGAGCAGCTGACCCGCACGGTTTTCGATTACGTCTTCTACAATCGGGGCGACGCGGAAACTTTGTCCAAGAGTTCAGGCATACCAGCGAAGGTTCTGCAGGAAATGAGAGAAGAATTCGAGTACTGGTATCCCGTGGACATGAGGGTTTCAGCTAAGGAGCTCGTTCCCAACCACCTGTCTTTCTATGTTTTCCAGCACACTGCCCTCTTTCCGAAGAGGCACTGGCCGCGCGGCGTAGGCGTGAACGGCATGCTTTCGATTGAGGGCCAGAAGATGTCCAAGTCGAAAGGCAACTTTCTCACCCTAAGAGGCACTCTGAACCAGTACGGGGCGGACGTCACACGGCTAACGCTGGTCTTAGGCGCTGAGGACATGGATGACCCAGACTGGCGTGAAGAAAACGCGAAGAGCATAGACGCGAGGTTGAGGGCTCTGCAGAGGTTCGTGGGCGACCTTGCCAAGCTTCATGGAAATGCCGAGTCCAGAAGTGTTGACCGTTGGCTGGTTTCGATGGTTCAGAAACGAATCAAGACCGTCACGTCTGCGTTGGAGGTGCTTAAGACTAGGACAGCAGCTGAAGTGGCGCTTTTCGAGGTGTGGAACGACATCCGATGGTACATGAGGCGAGCGGAGACCCCGAACAATGCGGTTTTGAGGGAGGTAGCTGACGTCTGGGTGCGCTTGGTTGCCCCTTTTACGCCTCATCTGAGCGAAGAGCTGTGGCGCCTTCTTGGGAAAGAGGGGTTCGTTTCGTTGGCGGAGTGGCCTGTTTACGATGACTCCAAAATCGACGTTGGCTCAGAGGAATCCGAGGATTTCATTAGAAGCCTGATTGATGACACTCTCAGCATCGTTAAAGCCACGAAGTTGTCGCCTAAGAGAATCTGTTATTATGCGGCGTCAAACTGGAAGTGGAAAGCTTACCTCGAGGTTCTGAGGATGTCTTTAGCTGAAAGGTTGGAGATGAAGAACGTCATGAAATCCCTTATGTCGGTCCCTGAGTTGCGGAACAAAGCCAAGGACCTAGCGACTTACGTGGCGAAGATGATTCCCGAGTTGACTGTGGCTGCTGAGGACACGAAAAAGAGAAAGCTTCAAGCTGGGCTGTTGGACGAGAAAGGTGTTCTGGAGGAAGCTGAGGCTTTTCTTCAAAAAGAGTTCGGGGCTGAAGTTTCAGTCTTTGTTGAGGATGACCCAGACAGGTATGACCCGAAAAACCGCGCATCTCTAGCAAAGCCTTACAGGCCAGCCATTTTCATTGAATAGGAGCCCCGAATGGCCGTCATTTAAGACGTGGAGAACGGGTCATTTAGTGGCTGAATTGGTTGCGAAATATATTTTTAGGGCTGAAAGGATGACCCATGATGTTGCTGCGACGACCGAGATTATTTCTGGTACTGCAATCCCTGCTTGGATGATTCTTCCCCCGAACAGTATCCACGCGCCTAACCCGGTCACGAAAGACAGTGCCCCAAAAATTGACCTTTTTTCTATGGCGTAGACGAGGCACGACAGGATAAGAAAAACGAAGAAAATGACCGAAACTGTTCCGTGCAGTTGTCCGTAAACTTCGTCGAAGACGGCTACGAGCTGAAGGGCGAAGGCTGTCATCAGAAGGAACGGGCTAGTGTACCTCGCTTGTTTCCAAAACACTGTTACCGTGAAGACTGTGATGAAGGACCCAGCAAGCAACAACCCAAAATTGAAGTACGGCGCAGCGCTGCTGTGGACGGCGTGTCCCAAGTCGCTTAGGGCGTTGTTCCACCAGCTGAACCATGGCACTGAGGCGATTGAGATTCCGATGAAAGTGTAAGCCACTAAGGGTCCAGCTACGCCGAACAGTGCCCAGTATTTATTGTTCATTTTACCTGCAAACCTCACGTTTTGTTGTTAGAGGGTTCGGTTTATATTGTTTGTCGGTTCATCATAAATTCTTTAGGTTTGAACTGGTCTGATTTGTGTGACAATGCTGGAACCTTTGGAAAATGGTCCGTTTTGTGGCATGTTTGTTTTGTGGCTTCTGAACAATTTGACCAAATTTGTGGCTGGTTTCTGGGTTGAACCGTTAAAAAAAAGCTATTAAATTCTTTTTTGGGGTTTGAAACGCAAAATTTTTATTGTTGCGATACGCCTATCGGGTTTCGACCTCTGCTGCCACGCCTTGTTTGATGAGGGTTTTGGCGTTTTCTTTCGGGACCGACGCGACGTCCTCGGGCTTGAATGGTCCGTAGGTTTTCATGTCTGCTCCCACTATTTCTGGGATTTCCTGCAGAATCCTGACGACCATCAGTCCAGACGAGTTTTTGCCTGTTTCTTGCGGCGGTCGACCCAGCAGCATGTCTTTCAGGAACGATTGGAGGGAATCTGTCTGCGCGGAGACATTTCTGTATAGGCTTTCTTCCTCCTTAGCCAGCGTTGCCTGAGGTAGGGCTTCGCCTTTTGAGACTGTGTTGACTATTTTTTCGTGGCGGGCGTGAACGAGCTCCTCTGCCATGCGTTTGACGTTTTCTTCTTCTTGCTGCAGAAGCCTGCCTTTAACCGTTTTTTCGTCAAGCATGCGTCTTTCTTCTCGGAGCTTTTTTATGTACTCAGCCAAATCGGCGTAGAATCCTTTGGGCAGGGGCTGGAACTCGGCGTTTTCTTTTTCTTTTTTCCATGCTTCAAAAATCTGGTTGTACAATTTTAGTCCACCAACTTAGCTGCGTCCTTGCACAGGAGGAAGATTGCTGCCGCCATGGGCAGCTCGACCTTCTGTTTTTCGTATCCGCCAAACCATTCGTCTCCTATCCTGAACTTGTGGGTTTTCTCTACATATATTGTGGTTTCTCCCCTTTTGAATGCTACTGCACTTTTGAGCGGATCAAAGGAGTCGATGCTTGACGTCGGAAACGAAACCTTGAGCCACCCCGTTTTTCCGTGAAGGCTGTTGAGCAGGCGGATCAGCCTGTGAATGTCGGTCGTGACCATCGTGTCAATTCTGGCGGATTGCCCCTCGACCGCGCGGTTGATGAACAGCTTCAGTTCTTCCTTGCCCACGCCTTTTATTGTCCGCCAAGGTCCGTTCTTCTCCCAGCTTTTCAGGACGACTTGCCTGTTTGAAGAGAGGTCGTTTGCTCGTTTCTCTTTCAGTCCAAGGTTTATTAGGTCTTTCACGGTCGCATTTTTCAGGAACTCGTGTGCGCCTTTTGCGATTCTGCCTTGCCATCCAAAATCTTGTACAGATGTGACTGTTTTTGTTGGTGCACGGGGTGCAGCCTCGACGGGGCTGAAGAGGGACGTGTTTAGTCCGACTCCTGTGATGTAGTCGACGATTTCTTTTCGGGCGCCCGCGTCCATCTCTCGTGCGGCTTCGTTTGCGACGTGAACGTGGTAGCCTCGGTGTCCGCTGAAGGAAACTTCCACCTCTTCCGTGGAGAACCCGAACTCGGCTGTTAACATGTCGACGAGCTTTATTGTCTCCTTTTTGGCTGAGCCGAGGCATTCGTCGCATGGCCAGATTTTTTGGTCGAACCTTCTGCTTCCGCAGGCTGGGCACGCGTCGGGTTGTCCTTTGCCGCTGAATCCGCAGTCTTTGCAGGTCCATGAGTCGTGGGTTTCTTTGCATTTTGTGGCGATGTGGTCTGCGTCGATGTCGAAGTACAGGTCGGCGCCCAGCCACCCCTTGTTTTCCATCCTTTCCTCGGGCGTCTCGTAGTATGCTGTCGAGTGGTACGCGTGGGCTGGAACAACCTCCTTTATGTATGCCCTGAGCGCTTCCGCGTCTGTGAAGCTTTTGTGCCTGACCATTATGTTTTCTTTGAAAATCATGAACCCGAATTCTCTTTGTTTGATTGATGGTGGCGCCTCGATTTTCGGTGCGTTTTCCTCGTAGAACTCGGCGAACTTTTGGCGAATAAAAGTTTGAGGCTCCATTTTCACTGCTAGTTAACGGCGCTTACTTCTTAAGCGTTCTCGTCTTTCGTGCGTAGTACCTGAGGGGGCTTCGGATGGTCCTGCACAGCTCATCAGGACCGGGGCACAGGGCGTGGGTCTTCAGGGTGTCGCATGTCGGCGACCTGTACTTGGTTCGGGAGCCCCTGTCTCCTGCTATGTGTTCAACTTGGTACCTCGTCATTCTTTCGTTGAAGTCCGCTGACGCTCGGAAGAGGTTCACGACTTCCTCGGGCTTCATGTTTACGTTAATCAGGAAAGAGGTCAGCGTGAAGCGTCCAAGGTGCGAGATGTGGGTTCCCGTTTTTGCGGAGCCATAGAACGTTTGGATGCACGGCGGGAAGGCTTCGTTTGTGACTTCTTTGGGAAACATCGTTAGCCGAGCTTTTTCCATGCGGTCAGCGTATTTCAGGCTTAGGTTGTCGACGCGTTGGAGGATGGCTTCGGGAAGCATGGACCTCACGTTCGCGGTGAGCCGTTTTTCAATGCGTTTCCTGATTTCCTCTTGAAGAAGCCTTGCTGCCTCGCGTTTGTTGAGGTAAACCTCGCTGTTCACTAGGGTTCGGTTGACGAGTTTCCATTCGTCTTCGTGGAAGACCTCGGCGTTCCGCAGGAAGTCCGTGAAGAAGAGGGCGAAGTCGAACCTTCTGTAGCCGACGTGCTGAGTGGGGCTTCTTATCTTCCAGTTGAAGACTTTTGCGACCTCGATTATTTTTTCTTTGTCTTCTTCCTGCAGGAGCTCGTATGCCCGTCTTGCCTCCGCCAGAGCGTACCGTCTTTTGATGTAGTTGTTGTTTGAGGCTGCCGCCAGAATAATAGCCACAGGAAAAGACGGGATTTCGATGCCTTCTTCTCGCGGAAGGTAACTGACCAGGGGCGGATTAGTTTTTAGGGCTTCGTCTATTCGGTTCTGGGCTCTGTCGAGGATGGTTTTGAGGCTTGGGTTTTCGAGGTTCGTGACGTCCAAGTCCAGCCTTTTGACTTCTTCGGCTGCGTCCAGAACGAACGGGTACTTTGCTAACTCGATTCTTGTTAGTGCCAATCTTACCTTCCTTTACAAACTCTGCGTAAACTGGAGCTGCGAATTTTGCGTTATTCGACTTCTATTCTGGGCGCCAAGTAGTAAACTAATGTTCCATCATAGGTTTGTTTGAAGTCGAGGCGGACGGGCATGTCGTTCGAGAACTCAAGCGTCACGATGTCGGATGTGGCGACCGCTGCTCTGACGATTTCTGAGAGGTAGCTGAGTGGGAACGTTGACTTCGAAGGCTCCGTTACCTCAACAGACAGCAGGGCGTCGCTGCCTTTTTTGAGTTCTATGCTTGCGCCCATGATGTCTCCTTTGGCGTTCATCGCCATGTTTTCGCCGTCTGTTTCCACTCGGACGTGGTCGCTTACTAGGGCAACGTCTTCGAGCGATTGGCGGAACCCGTCTGTCGTCAACGTGATCTTTGAGTTGAACGTGATTTTGGGTAGCCCCTGCTCTTCTTCGGTTGTTTCCAGCGTGGGCATCCTGAAGGTGCGGACGTATTTTCCTCTGATGGTCATCACGAATTGTGCCGTGGTTTCGTCGAGGTAGAGTTCGACGGCTTCGTCTTTTCCTGCCCTTTTGAGGAGCTTGAGGAGCTCGCCGAGGTTTAGGCATATTTTGGTTTCCTTGTCCGAGGTGTACTCGTCGAAGGCTGTTTTCTGCATCGTGAAGTCGACCATGGCTACGCGGGAGGGGTCCATGGCTCTGAGCTTGATTCCTTCCGTGCCTATTACGAAGGTGCCTTCGTCGATGAGGGTGGAGATGGCTGTGACGGCGTCTCTGAGGAGCTTCGCGTCTGACATCCTGATTTTGAACATGACCTTTTTTCTCCGTTCGATGTTTGGTTGTGTTTAGCTTATTCAATGCGCCTAGATTACTTAAATGTTTTAGACAAACTACGATTTAAACAATTTTGTGTTGCATGGTCTCGCCTGACTCTTTGCCAAATGATTTAGTTTTGAAAATGCTTTAAAAACTATCAAAATCTCTGAATTTGTGGCTTGCGAGAAAAGGCGACCACAACACTGCATATTTGGAATTGGTCACTTTTAGTTACTTTTAGTTGTTGACAACAGCCATCATTCAAATCCTCTTCACATGCGCGGACTGATTCGTCTCCGTCTGGTCTGATTTGATTATCAACTGTTTTCAAATTATGATTATCATTTGGTGATTGGTGAAGACCCTGTCTGATTTGTTCAACAATAGGTTTTTTTGTTTGACCAACAAAGGCTTTTAGGCTCCTGATTTGCGGCGCAAATTTTCTGTTGTTTTGGGGCGCAAATAAGGTTTTTATGTTCTGAGAATTATAAGAGTTAAAGGAGATGAACATGGACAAACCTAACTTCGATAGAATGTGGGAAACTTTCATAAGAATTGAAGAATTTGATATTATTACACCTAATAAACCATTTATTGATATTCCCAAGATAATTCAGATAATACGATTTAGAATACATCCCATGATTTCACGCTTGCTAGAAGATGGAACAATTAACTGGTATTGTTTCCTAATTCATGGTAAAGATAGTGGAGTTCCCGTGACCAAAGATGACAATAATGCCTATTTCCATATCAGAGTCTCAGTTGTTAAGGATAAAGAACCCTTGTTCCCCGATTATTGCATAATGACAAGAAAGATTAAGCGAGATTGGGTTAGTTCGATTACTGGCATCAATAAATCATTATTAAAAAATGAAGAAATTGAAGAATCATGGAGAATAATCGGTGAACAGACCGAATGGTTATTGAACATGCTGGATATTTACAAGGAAAATATCGAACTGCCTCCTAATCAAATTGCACAGTTTTATCACTACTTTGCGAATATGACTCAAATTGGCATTCTCTAATCGCCTTAACTTTTCCTTGATTGCTTTATTCTGGTTAAGAGTGGGATTTAGGATAAATTCATCTATGGACTATTTTTTATAGCATTATGCCATTTTCGCCGTAAAGGGATGCATAGTCACCTTTAGAGAAAGAATCTTAATAAAAAAAGAAAGAGAAGAGGAGTTTATTTTAATTTTCTGAACAATTTTACATTTACAAAGTCTGTTACGTAGTCGAAGCCTGTTTCTATGAGTAAACTAAAAACAAAACAATACCACTACATTATATTACAAGTTAAGAAAGAAGAAAATAATTTATAATAAAAAGGATTTGTTATATTGCAGTGTGAACTGAGATGAGTTACAGGACTTTTATTACTTACTCAAGAGAAGATGAACAATATGCCACCAGTATTTTTAATTCATTAAACCGAATAGTCGAAATTATCCCATTTAAGGCTGAAGTGTTTCCAATTTATGGTAAAGACTTTAAACAAAAAATTGAAGATGCACTATCCGAAAGCACATTTATGGTTGCATTGTTAACCGATAATGGAATTCACTCACCGTGGGTAAATCAAGAAATCGGATATGCATTTGCCCTTAAAAATAGAAAAGGTAGGTGGTCAGGTTTACCACATATTTTTCCAATTAGTGAAACTCAGGTTGACCTCACTAAAGGTTTCATTTCGAAAGACTCAACAGACATCCTATTCATAGACAAGTGTAGTTCTTTTGAGTATGTTATAGCTAAATTAATTACGTTTTTAAGAGGTTATGTTCCAAATGGTTTAAAAGAAGACACTCTATGTCATCGAATAACTTGTTCTTGTTTTGATAAAAAGGGTCTGCCTTTTGAGTATCTTGCAGGAATACCAAGTCGCGATGATATGGATAAGGCCTTTGAATCAAACATACAATTTCGTAGTTATAAATGCCCTCAATGTAATAAAGAGAATTTTATTGATATGAGAACCCTCTTGCCTGTGAAAAAAGGACAATGAAGTCTTTTATTGAAAAAAGAGAGTTTATTTTCATTTTCTGATTAATTTTACGTTTTTAAAGTCTGTGACGTAATCGAAGATAATTTCTATGAGTTTTATGCATCTTCAACTGAAAATTATTGGTTTATGAGTATTCTCTGAATGTGTAGTTGCATTTGGTGCATCTGAAGAACTGGGTTGAGGATTCGTCTGCTCCTCTGGTTTGGACCTGCCAGACGTACGCGACGTTGTTTCCGCACTTCGGGCACTCAATCGTGGTCGTCGGAAGCGTCTGGAGTTTCTGCTCCTTCTTGCCGATGACGACGAGGTGCTCCTTGGGCTTGGGAGCCGCAACCTTCTGCGTGCAAACGTCGGAATCAACCGACTTCCTGTAGCTGCATTTAGGGCAGACAAGATAGCAGCCTTTCCCGTCCTTCTTACGCTTCGCCACGAGACGGGTCTCGCACTTCGGACAAAATTCCATTAGAGCCCCCCATGTCACAGTTACGCCAATTTTGTTTACGATGGTTCTTTTAAAGTTTTCTGAACCCGAACGATGAATGTAACCTTCATACTCTGAGACTAGACAACACAAAAAATGCACACATTCAACTGTTTAGGCGAAAGAAACTTTTAAACAACAACTCAACCTCAATACAGTCAAGGTTGCCTCGAATGAAGGTTGAACGGCGAACCGTCGGACCGATCGAAACCAACTGCTACGTCGCCGAGTGCGAAAAAACCCGTGAAGCCATAATCGTCGACCCGGGGTTCATGAAAAGCGAAGCCCAAGCCTTCATCGACGAAATCAAGGAACGGGGACTAAAGGTCAAGTACATCGTCAACACGCACGGACACGACGACCACACAAGCGGCAACACCGCCATCAAAGAAGCCACAAACGCGAAAGTCCTGATACACGAGGCGGACGCCCGCATGCTGACACCTTTTTCACTGAACCACCCAAAAACACGAAACAACATGACCGAGTCTCAAGCGGCTGACCAGCTCCTGAAAGAAGGCGACATCATCGAGGCGGGAAACATAAGATTGACCGTGATTCACACACCTGGACACACGAAGGGAAGCATCAGCCTGCACAGCCAAAACGACAACGTCGTCTTCACGGGGGACACGCTGTTCGCCCAGTCCATAGGCAGGACAGACTTCCCCGGAGGCTCCTACACGGACATAATGCGGTCGCTGAAAACCAAGCTGGCAAAGCTGCCTGACCAGACCGTCGTCTATCCGGGGCACGGAGAAACAACAACGATCGGGAAAGAAAAAGCTTCGAATCCTTTTCTTCTACTCTAAACGGAGGACCTTTCCTGGATTAAGAATGTTGTTCGGGTCGAAAAGCTTCTTGATCTCCTTCATGAGGCTGAGCTCCTTCTCGCCTGTTGTCAAAGCCAACTGTTCGGTTCTGATCGCGCCTATGCCGTGCTCGCCCGTGACGACGCCTCCCATGCGGACCCCAACGCCGTAAATTTCGGCTTTAACCTTTGCCACGTAACCCGAAGCCTTGCCTTCCTCTTTCATCACGTGAACGTGCAGGTTCCCGTCGCCAGCGTGCCCATAAACAGGCAGGCGGACGCCGTGTTTCGCAGCAATCTTATCAACAACATCCATCAGGTCCCCGAGCCTGCTCGGAGGCACAGTCACGTCCAGGATGTCGACCAGTCTGGGCTTGAGGGTCGTGTAAATGTTGCTCCTAATCTTGAGAATCCTGTCCTGCTCTTCCCTGGTTTCGGCGAGAACAGGCTCCCCAGCGTTGCCTCCTTCACATGACATTGAAACCTTTTCGCAGGCTTGCAGCAGCTCCTCTTCGCTTTCGCCCGTGAGTATGATTATGAGCTGAGCTTTGCCTGCTTGGACTGGCCACTTCTCGTTCAGGTGCTCAGCGGACAGGTTGACCTCGGCGGGCTCCACATATTCGACGGCAAGCGGAACCACGCCCGAAAGCAGAACCTTCTGGACAGCCCGCAACGCGTCGTGGCGACTATTGAAGGGCACGATTATTGTCGCGCCGTACTCGCTTTTTGGATGAAGCTTAATCGTGGCTTTGGTGACCACGCACAACGTCCCCTCGCTCCCGATAATCAAATGTAAAAGGCTGTAGCCAGCGTTGTCCTTGATCAGTTTGCCCCCCAAGCATAGCACCTCGCCTGTCGCCAGAACAGCCTCAACGCCCTTCACGTAGTTCCGCATCACCCCGTACTTCACCGCCCTCACCCCGCCAGCGTTCGTGGCAACCAACCCACCGACCTGAGCGCCCTCGTCCCCCGGATGCGGAGGAAAAAACAACCCAGCCCCGTCAGCAGCCTTAAACAAGTCGCCCAGCGTGGCCCCAGCTTCAGCGACAACCATCAAGTTTTCCCTGTCAACCTCTAACCCGTTCATCCTTTCCAGAGACAATATTACGCCGGGTTCAGTTGGCACCGAAGCGCCAACAAGCCCAGTTCGCCCGCCAACAGGAAAAACGGGAACCCTTTTCGCGTTCGCGATTTTTAGGACTTGCGAGACTTCGCTGGTTGATGCGGGCTTCACCAGAACCAGATTCTTTGCAGCAGGGGGTCTGACGGGTTCAGGCGTCTCGTCCCTGAGGTAGCTTTCCATGTACTCGCGTTCCGTTATGACCCATTCTTTGCCGACAACAGCCGACAATTCTTTTATGAGGCTTTTTTCATCGACGTTCATCGCGCATCCTCCTCTCCTTCAAAGACTTCAGTTCCTTAATCAGTAATGGAAGAACCTCATAAATGTCGCCTACGACGCCGTAGTCCGCGACGCTAAAAATCGGAGCCGAAGGGTCCCTGTTTATGGCGATGATCGTGTCCGAGTCCCTCATCCCGAACAGGTGCTGAGGAGAACCCGAAACCCCGCAAGCAACGTAGACCCTCGGCTTAACCGTGTGCCCGCTGAACCCAACCTGGTGGTCCCTGCTTATCCAGCCAACGTCAACGAGGGGTCTGCTTGAACCGACAACTCCACCCAGAACTTGAGCCAATTCGCGGAGAAGAGCGAAGTCTTTCGGGCTTTTTAATCCTCTCCCGCCTGTGACGATGACATCCGCCTCGGTAAGGTTAACCTCGTCTGCCCCTGTCTTCTCGAGAATCCGCATCCCCGTGTCTTCTAGGACTTCAGCAACTTTCGTGATCACTGTGCCTTTCCTGTTCGGGTCCTTCACGTTGGCTTTCATGACTTTGTACCGAACCGTCGCCATCTGAGGCTTCGTTTTGGTCTTGATCTGCGCCATGATGTTGCCACTGAAGGCAGGACGGACCTGAACCAAGTTTCCCTCTTTGTCCAAGTCCAAGTCGACGCAGTCAGCTGTAAGCCCCGTCCTCAAGGCGGCAGCAACCCTCGGCGCCAAGCTTCGTCCAAGACGGGTCGCACCCAACAAAAAGACGCGTGGCTTCGTTTCCTCTACAAGCCTGACAATGTTGCGCGAATACTGAACCGCGTCGAACTCCGCGAGAAACGGATGGTCAAAAACATAAACCGTGTCAGCACCGTAATAGACGAGATCACCAGCCTTTTCCCGAACACCATGCCCCAACAAAACAGCTGATAATTCTACGGCTAACCTGTTGGCAAGCTGTCTTCCCTTCCCAAGCAGCTCGTAAGTCACAGGGTGGACTACGCCGTCGTTTTGTTCAGCGAACACCAGAATGTTGCCTGAAGCTGACACCATCGTTCACCTTAACACGTTGAGGCTTGCCAGAACATCCGCGACCTTCCTAGCTTTCTCTTCAGCTGTTCCCTCGACGATTTGCCCCTTCCTTTTACCCGTTGAAGGAGCATAGACTTTTGCGACCCACGTCGGCGAACCCGAAAGACCGAAAAGCTGTACATTGGCTAAGCTTGACAGGTCGTTCGCAGCCCAAACTGTAACTTCGGCTTTTCTTGACTTCAGCTTGTCCTTCAACGTAGGAAGGCGAGGATTGTTGATGTCTTTGGTTACGGTGATGAGCCCGGGAAAACGCATTTGAACCAGAAGGCAGTTCTCGTCCAGTCTGGACTTGACAACCATTTCTGCCGCGTCTACTTTTCGTATCTCCTCGACGTATGCTGCGTGCGGAACGTTGAGGAACTCGGCAACTTCGGGTCCAACTTGCGCCGTGTCTCCGTCGATGGTTTTCTCTCCGCAAACGACCAAATCGAACGACCCGATCTTCCTGATTGCACATGACAAAGTGTAGGACGTGGCTAACGTGTCTGCCCCAGCGAATTTCGCGTCGGAAAGAAGAACAGCCCTGTCTGCGCCTCTCGCCAAAGCGTCCCTGAGAGCCTCCTCCGCCTTCGGGGGTCCCATGCTCAGAACGGTCACGAATCCGCCTGTTTGCTCCTTGATTTGGACGGCTGCCTCCAAAGCGTTCAGGTCGAAAGGGTTGATGACGGCGCCCGCGGAACTTCTGTCCAAGCGCCCTTTCTCGGGGTCGAACCTAACTTTCTCGATGTCGGGAACCTGCTTCAAAAGAACGATGATGTTAAGGCTTTTCGGCATCGCGTTTTCCGCTCGGTAGCTCTCCTTTTATTCTTGACTCAGGCTCGGGCTGAATGGTTTTGGGTTGTTTGTGTTGTTGTTAGTATGCTTTCGCCACGTAGACGACTTTCTCGGCTTTTCCTCCGCAGACAACACAGTCCGAATCAGGCTTCTCTTCAACGTCGAACCTATGCCCCCTTATTTCGCCGCCTGACTCCTCTTTGATGGTTTCAGCGCATCCCACGTCCATGCACCAGCAGACCCTCGCAATCTTTCTGTCGTCTATTGCCTTTTTCAGCGAACCCATGTCCCTGACGTCCGCAGTCATCTCCTCAAGAGCTAGACGGCTCTTCTTTTGCAGGTTTTCAGTCAAAGAGCCAAAAATCTCCGTGACTGCGGAGACCGTCTTGTCAAAGTCGACGGAGCTTCTTTTGAGGCTGACTCGTTCAGAAATCGTCACGCGTCTCTCTTTCAGGTCTCTCGGACCCACTTCCACCCTCACTGGAACGCCGAGCATCTCCCAGTGGTAGAACTTTTCTCCCGGCGTCTTTTCTCCATTGTCAATCTGGACTCTGAGCCCCGCCTCTTTGATGCGTTCGAAGACTTCTTTCGCGTAGGCTTCGACCTTGCCTTCGGACTCCTTGTAGTGAATCGGCACAACAACAACCTGGACGGGAGCAACCTCCGGCGGCAACACTAAGCCGTGGTCGTCGCCGTGCTGGCATATGACGGCAGCCAATGCGCGGCTGATTCCGAACCCGTAACAGGTCTGCGAAACGTTCTTCCGCGTTCCCTCGGCGTCTTCGTACGTGATTTCGAAGGCTTTAGCAAAATTTTCGCCCAAGTTGTGAACCGTGCCGATCTGGTTGACCCTTCCGTCAGGGTTCCAAGCGTCGAAGGCAACCGAGTAGACCGCTCCGGCGAACTTGTCGAAGTCGGGGCGCCTAAGCATGTAGTACGAAAGCCCCAGCCGCCCAAAAACGTCAACGTAAATCTTGATTGCCTCTTTGACCTGCTCTTCAGCTGAGCTCCCGTTTTCGTGCGCCGTGTGGGCTTCGTTCCACAGGAACTCCCGCATCCTCAACAGCGGGCGGGTCGCCTTGGTTTCGTACCTGTAGACGCACACGCTTTGGTAAATCCTCAGCGGGAGGTCAGCGTGAGACCTGATCCACTGGGCGAACATTGGGTACATGGCGGTTTCAGAAGTCGGCCTCAGCAGCATCCTTCTTTCGAGCTTCCTTTTTCCAGCACTCGTTATCCAGAAAACTTCGGCGGTGAAGCCTTCGATGTGTTCAGCTTCCTTGGCGAAATCGTCTTCGGAGATGGTTACTGGAAAAAGCATCGGGTCGTGGCCTGTTGAGTCAAGCTGGTCTTCAAGCATGTTGACTATTTTCTTCGTTATTTTTGCTCCCCACGATTTGTACACGGCGAAGCCTTTGACGGGGTACCTATTGTCCATGATTTCCGCTTTAACCAGCGTATCGTCGAACCACGTGCTGAAGTCTTGAAACTTCTTCATCGAACCAGCCTTCCTTAAATAGGACGCTTTTTTAGACTCGTCCGATTCACTCATTGAGGCGAGACTTAATAAACCTTTTATTCAGGTTAACCGTGCTTCCCAAAACCGACCAAAAGATAGTTAGGTAAGCATATTTACCAGTTTCCAATGATTATAGGAGCGATGGGTTATGACTCTGGATTACGAAAAAATGCTTGACGACGCTTACAGTAAGCTGCCGCAGGAAACTTCGAAACACGAGCGGTTCGAGGTTCCCCGACCGTTCTGCACCACTTTTGGCGCAAGAACAATTTTCCAGAACTTCAAAGAATCCTGCGGCGCCTTGAACAGGGACCCAGTTCACGTGCTGAGGTTCCTTTCCAAGGAGCTGGCGACCGCTGGAATAGTGGACGGCAACCGAGCGATTTTTCAGGGAAAATTCGGGACCGACACTTTCGGTCGACTGCTGAAAAGGTACGTTGACGAGTTTATCACGTGCCCCGTGTGCAAAAGACCCGACACAAAAATCGTGAGGGAAAAACGGCTTTCCTTCCTCGTGTGCGAAGCGTGCGGAGCCAGATCGTCCGTCAAATCAGTGTAAAAAGGGAGCATGGCGGAAGCGCCGAACTTGGAAGCCTACGTTAACGTGCGGAGGTGGGGCAGACAAGTTCTCTTGGCTGTTTGCGACGCTGAGATTTTGGGAAAAACGTTTCAGGATTCAGGCATGTCTTTCGAGGTTAAGGAGGAATTCTACAAGGGCGTCAGGACAAGCATCGACGAAGCCTTGAACCTCGTCCAGCAGTCCACGATTGTGAACCTCGTCGGAAGCAACGTCGTCAAAAGAGCCATCGAAAAGGGTCTCGTTCACCCCGAAGCCGTGATCACGATCTGCGGCGTCCTCCACGCACAAATAATAAAGATGTAAACAACGACAAAGAATCCAAAAAGGATAATAGAGGAAACGCAGCCAAAAGGTTCAGGAAAACCCGACAGCCAAGGCACACGTCGAAGAGCTGGGGTGGCCGAGCGGTTTAGGCGGCGGGCTGCAGACTCGCTGCACAAGGGTTCAAATCCCTTCCCCAGCTCCATTAAGAATCCAGTGTTTTCTTTAAAGACGCGTGAAAAACAGTTATTTTGGTTTTGTGCGATACACAAACATGCGTGATGCACACATATACGTGGATACAAGAAGAAAAAGATAAAATTTTTACTCCTCCTTACTTCCTCTTCTTCATAGCAGGATACCATGTAATCTAGGAATAAATCAAATAGAAAGAAAAAAGATTATTGGCACGCAAATATAAAGATGGGTTGTCCATAAAATTGCATTGTGAGGTAATAAGAGAGTGAAGGATGTGAACACTCGGACAAGTCCTCTGTATCTGCAAGATGTCTTCAGACAGTTAAATGAGACAGCCTTAGTAAAAGCGAAAGCATCGGAATTGATTAAGCATAGCCTTGAAAAAGGTCTTAGTAATGAGTCGATTTTAAGGGAAATATTACGTGTTACCTTGCCAAAGAACTATGGAATCGGAAAAGGCAAGATAGTATCATCTGAGGG
This sequence comes from uncultured Candidatus Bathyarchaeia archaeon, assembly GCA_964600125.1. GTDB lineage: Archaea > Thermoproteota > Bathyarchaeia > Bathyarchaeales > DTEX01 > JAGTRI01. The sequence continues at coordinate 40,837 of CAZRIK010000003.1, read as the reverse complement.
TGAAATGAGCCGACAATGCGACATCATAATATACGATGCTTTAAATTGCCCTTGCCTATTCACAGATGAAAACATGAATCAAGTTTTGCCCATTGAAGGAATCTATGCCGTTGTGGAGGTCAAGACTAGACTCACGAAGTCTACAATGAGAATTGGCTTTGAAGAGATATGCTCTGTAAAAGAGATGGTGAACTCTCCCAAGGATGTTTCAACTAATGAAATGGTGACAATAATCCCTCCATTGGGTTACATGATATGTTACGAAGACAAACGCTCCATTGAAGCAATATATGGAAACTACGTTGAATTGAACAAGCAATCTAATCGAAGTTACAGTTCTCTATCATACTCAAAAAGATCGCCAGGATATGCCCATCACACTCACGAGAATTTCCTCGTTGAGGATATTTTAATTATGAACAAAGGGTTAGTCTACTACATGTACGACGGATTCCCTGTCATGTATCAAAGTGGCTCAGATTCGTTAGGAATATTTATAGTATCCCTTTTGATGAATCTTGAGCAAATGAAGCCAATAATTCCAGAACTGCTTGATTATTATGGCGATGTCACTATTAACTATAAGTCGATGACAAAAACAAAAAACGGCTATCTTGACATAAATGAAGCACGAAAAAGGCGTTTTCCAAGCTTATTTGACAAGTAAACCCTTTCTGCTATGAAACTTATGTTCTCCTTGGGTTTGGGATTAAATTTTAATTCCCCCAAACCTAAACTCAAGATAGGTTGATTGGATTAGGTTTTGCTGGTTTGAAGCTTCTTCATCGCGGTTTGGATGGGCGGCCATTGGTCAAGTTGATCCAGCTTGACAGCGCCCCACGTCGTACATAAGTGTCCGAGCATGCGCTCAGTCTTGTATTGCTGTGAGGCATCTATTAGCGCCTTGGTTGCCTCAACTTCGTTCCATCCGCTGGGCCAAACACGGAACCCCTTCTCCAGGAATAACAATATCGAAGGATAAACTTCGCGAAGCGTATAATGCCAGTCGCATATCACTATGTCCTTCGGGATCATGTCGATCGCCTTGTGGGTCTGGTTTTCCGCAGCTTCCCACTTGCCGTAGCCTGTGGAACCGCTGTCGAGTAAACGGTCTCCCCACATGAGCATCTCAATCCCACGCTCACCACATAAGTGCGAATGGTAGTCGTTTACCGCTTTAGCGAAGAGTTGACCTCGGTCATGGCCCTTGCAGCGAGGGCAATGCTCGGAACCGATGAGAAACACCTCATCCATCCCCACGTGCAGTGCGTCAGCCTCGAATGTATCTATCAATTCGTCGAATAGTTTGAATATAATGGGATTTACCTCAGGGTGTTGAGGACACCAACTCCTGCAGTAGATGCCTTCGTTACTTGGGAATTGACCGGGCGTCTCATCGAACTGAGGGTACTGAACTAAGAGCGGATGAGTGATTTTTGACCATGACTGGTGACCTAGACACTGAAACTGTGGAATGGGACGGATGCCGTGCGTGCGGCACGTTTCCGCCAAGATGTGGGCGCAATCCCGAGTCATCGGTTTGGAACCTCGCAATTCGGGTCGCGATACATAGGCGTAGTTGTAATCCACCTCAACGACAAGGACGTTCACACCCATCTTCGCCAGCTTTGGGACCTCTTGGGCAAGGGTGTTGGCCTCCTCATCGTTATTAACCGACACATGAATTCCACGCCATTGTCCATCATGTCTAGGGGAAACACGCTTTTTGAGATGAGTACTAATCATACAAGCCCTCGGTCTCTTGTTTCAACAACACTTGTTATCTAATATTCAGACTTAAATAAATTATTAAGTGGATTTTATTAATATTTTAGGTTGACTAATATTTAAGTCAGTTTGACGTCTGATGGTATCGTTCATAATTATGATATCATTATTTGAAAATGGTCCAATTATTAGTGTATTAATGTATATTTTTTACATAGGCAGAAGCGTTTTTCATATCAATAATATTCCTAAGAGTTGAGTCTAAAAGGGCTTCATCACACAACTGTAATCTTCATTCACAAACGCAGCCAAAAGGTTCAGGAAACCCCGCAGCCAAGGTCCACGTCGAAGCGCCGGGGTGGCCGAGCGGTTTAGGCGGCGGGCTGCAGACTCGCTGCACAAGGGTTCAAATCCCTTCCCCGGCTCCAACCGCTTTTCAGTGAGATTATTTACCGCCTCGTATTTTGTTGTTGTTTACATGCTGCATCGGTTTTTGAATGAATTGTACTTTCATGGAATAAAGGAAGGCATGTATTGCAAAGGTATTTATGGAAGGATTATAAATAATTGAACGTATGTTCAAAAAATTGAATTATATAACAGGCTCAGCGTTGAAGATTCTCTACATGCTCGCTTCAGATCCGATGCATGCCTTTTATCAACGCGAAATCGCAAAAGAGGCGAAAGTCAGCGTTGGCTCTGCGAACCAGACGCTGAAAATCCTCGCAGAATATGGACTTGTGACGAAGGAGAGACGAGGAAAGATCGTCCTCTACACGTTTAATACTGAAAATCCCGTTGCGAAGCAAATGAAAATTTTCTTTAACGTCAATGAATTAGACGAGTTAGTAAAAGCACTTAAGGAACACTCCAAGCGTGTCATCCTTTTCGGGAGTTGCGCTGAAGGAAACAATATGAAGGAAAGCGATATCGATTTGTTCGTTTTAACAAATGAGAAAGGCGTGGTCAGGAAGACCATCAATTCTTACGATGGTTCTGGAAAGATAGCGCCGATTATTGTGGATGCGAACGATTTCGCGAAGATGCGCAACGAAGACAAACCACTGTACGACAATATTCTCAGAGGAATCAGATTATGGGAGATCGAGTAAGCCCAAGAATAAGAAGATTGCTGGATGAAAGACGGCTCGTAAGAATAAGAGCCGACAGAAACCTCATTGCCAAGGAGATTCAGGGCGCGGACTATGACTTGGACAGAGCACGAGAATCCTTGGAGGACAAAGATTTCAAGTGGGCAACTGTGCAAGCCTATTATGCAATGTTTCACTCAGCCAGAGCGTTGCTGTATAGTCAGGGCTACAGAGAGAAGAGTCATCGGGCGTTGTTAACCGCCATAAGAGAAATTTTTCTAAGAAGTGGAGAGCTAGGCAGTGACCTTGTCGAAGACCTTAGCAACGCAATGGACCTGAGAGAGGAAGCTGATTACGGAATGACCTTTTCCGAAACTGGCGCTGACGAAATTGTCGAAAAAGCTGAAAAATTCATACAGAGAGTCAAAGAAATCTTGAAAATATGAGAGAATAAACTGAAAGTCGTAGCTTAAAACGCCAACTTCAACAATCACACCCAGCTAAGCCTGATAAAAAGAGAACCTAAACCACTGACAAGTCAACGAGGAGTATCCCTTAAATTCAACAGACCCCTATCAAATAGCCTAAAGTAAAAGTATTCGACGGAACCCCATCAAAATGCGTAGGAGCGAACCTTTGTGAGCCGAGTCGCAATCAGCCACGCCAAGCACATAGTTGGATCGCCTCAGGATTTTGGTAAAGCTAGCTTAGATTCGGTGACGGAGCTTGTAAAAAAGGCTATTTACGCCTCCTGCGATTTCAAGAACCTTGTCGCGAACAAGAAGGTGCTCATAAAACCTAATCTGGTTAGACCCATCCCGAATAAGCTCAGCACCATCACTGACCCGAGGGTCATATACGCCGTTGCCCTCCTAATATGTGAGGCTGGAGCCGCCAAGGTCATCATAGGCGAAAAGCCCGGCTATAGATTGTCTGCGAGATCAGTTTTTGAGGCCGCCAAGGTTGGGGAACTCCTTAAGGACCTCGATGTGGAAACGTGTTATTTTGATGAAGCAGAATGTTCGGAGGTTGACATACCGAACGCCAGAGTCTTCAACAGAATCAGGGTCCCAAAGGTTGTGCTGGACAGCGACGCAATAATCAACCTGCCAAAGATGAAGACCCACATGCACACCCTCGTGTCCCTGGGAATAAAGAACCTCCACGGCTTGACCTTGGATGACCAGAGGCTCCTCTACCACAGGAACGACGTCAACTACAAGCTCGTGGACATTCTACGGTTGAAGCCACCGTCCCTGACCGTCACCGATGGCATCTGGCCCATGGAGGGCCAAGCCCCACACTACGGAGAAACCATCAAGGACTTCAACGTGATCGTTGCAGGAACCGACGTTGTCGCGACGGACGCGGTCACCTGCTCAATCATGGGCATCGAACCATACGAGGTAGACTCGATCAGGATTGCCCACATGGAAGGTTTAGGCTGTGGCGACCTGAGACGCATAAAAATCGTTGGAGAGAAACCCGAAAGGGTAAGAAGATACTTCAAACGGGGCTGCATCAGCTCCGCCGGCGTCTTTCCCAATGTCCTCTGCATAGAGGGGGGAGCTTGCCAAGGGTGCTTGTCCGCCATCAGACATTCACTGGATAGGCTGTCCCACGAGGGGAAACTGGAACGCCTGAAGAAGATAACCATTTACACGGGCAAACCCATGCCTGAAACCTCAGCGATAACAAATTATGAAGGCGACCTCTGGCTCGTCGGGAACTGTGCCTCTGAACTCTTGTATACGCAGCACGACGGGAAGAAGCGTGGTAACATCATCCCAGGGTGCTCGCCCTACATATCTGATCTTTATGACGCCCTTTGTGCAGAGTATAAACTCTAAATTGCCGAGGAAAGAAGACATGAACCTTGAGACAGAGCAGCTAGAGCAGCTCAAGTCAATGGTCAGATTCGCCTACAAAAATGTACAGTTATACAAGGAGAGGATGGGCGAAAAAGAGGCAGACATTCAATCCCTCGAAGACCTACGTCGTCTACCTATTTTCAGTAAAACTAACTTCGAGAACCAGCCTACATCTCACATTATAGGTGTTAGCCGGGACAAACTTGGTATAGGTTTCGCCACCTCGGGAACAAAGGGTCGCCCATTTTTCGTTTTGCTCACCTATGAAGACTTTAAAGAATGGCTGGTTCCCAAGGCTCGCGACGCCTTAAAAAAATATCTCGGAATCACCAAATCAGACATTGTAGTGAACACCTTTGGGACGGGGTTAATTCAACCCGGTAACGAGTATACCTTTGGGGCAATGGAGGCAGGTGCTCTGGTTTATCCTGTTGGACCTGGAACATTGACCCCTAGCAGGGAAACCGTCCGTATGATAAGCGACAATGATGTCACGGTGGTTTTTGCCACACCTTCCTATGCTCTCAGGCTGGCCGATGTGGCATCAGAGATGGATGTAGATCTGCATGGGCTAAAAATAAGGCGGCTCATGGTCACGGGGGAAGCCCTGACTCCGGCGGCAAGAAGCAGAATTGAAGACCACTGGGGAACTAAGGTGTTTAACTTTTTTGGGATGGCTGAAATCGGCGTCGCCGCCGTGGAGTGCGGGCACCACCTTGGTCTTCATTTTCTCTCAGACTATCTTTTCCCCGAGATAATTAATCCCAAAACACTCTCTGTACTCAAGCCCGGTGAGATCGGCGAGCTGGTTGTGACAACACTAGGCAAGTTTGGCATGCCCTTTGTCAGATACAACACTCGAGACCTCGTCTCCATAGGTCACGAAGTTTGCCCATGCGGTTTTTCAGGTACGTCAATCACGAAACACCTTGGCAGAAGCGACGGGATGATCAAAGTAAAGGGGAAAGGCGTGTACCCCGCCCACGTCGAGCAGGTGCTTCTAAGCACCCCTGAGATAGGCTCTGAATACCAAATTATTGTTGAACACGGAACCTACGGGGACCGAATCCTAGTCCAAGCGGAAACCCAGAGGGGTCTCCAAGTTGATGAGGCCTTGAAGAAAAAGATTACGTATAAAATGAGAGAGGAGTTGGGCGTCAACCTCGAAATCGAAATATTCAACTATGGAAAATTATCCCGTGAAGGCGGATGGAAGGCTAAGAGGATTGTAGAGACAGATGTTCGGTAGGACCTTAATCATTGACTTAACGAAAAAAAGTTTTTATCCTAAGACGATAAGGGACGAAATCCTCAGACTCTTCGTGGGTGGTAGAGGCCTCAACTCCTTCCTCCTGCATAACCTTTCACTTAGGCGGATCGACCCCCTCAGCCCCAAAAACCCACTCATCATCAGCACAGGCCCCCTCACAGGAACCCCCGCCCCAGCAGGTTCGCGCTTCAGCATCACAGCGAAGTCTCCCGAGACCGGAATCCTAGGCGGCGGAAACTGCGGAGGCTTCTGGGGCCCCATGCTGCGGCGCTCAGGATTCGACACGCTTATCGTCAGAGGCAGGAGTTCCCACCCTGTTTACCTTTGGATCCACGATAAGGAACCGGAAATACGAGACGCAGCCCATCTTTGGGGCATGGACGCCGTGGAGACCCAAGACGACTTAAAAGGAGCTCACCCCGGCTCGGAAGTCCTCTGCATAGGTCAAGCTGGCGAAAAACTCGTGAGGTTCGCGTGTGTGCGTACGGGATTAAAGAATGCATGTGGTCGCACAGGCATGGGTGCGGTGATGGGGGCTAAAAACCTGAAGGCCATCGCTGTGCAGGGAACGGAAAGGGTGAAGGCAGCCTTTCCCGAAGAACTCCTAAGGGTAAGCAGATCCTACATGGGTAAGATACGAGAGAGGAAGGTGATCCAGACCATGTCTAAATATGGAACCCCCTTCCTCATCAATGTGGTTAACAATTTTAGGACCCTCGGGACGAGGAATTTTCAACAAAACCTTTTCGAGCGTGCTGAAGATATCAGCGGCGAAGAACTGGTATCCAAGTATTCTTTGGGGATGACCTCCTGTTTCGGTTGTCCGGTTCGCTGCCGTCACCGCTACGAACTTGATGGCGAAGCCGCAGAAGGCCCAGAATTCGCCACTCTCGGTTGCCTTGGGGCTAAATGTGGCGTGGGTGACATGAAGACGCTTTTGAAGGCTAACATCCTCTGCAACCGCTACGGATTGGACACAATAACCACGGGCGACTTGATTGCCTGGGTCATGGAGTGCTGGGAAAGGAATCTTTTAAGCGGATTCGATCCTGAACTAAACCTTGAGTGGGGGAACAGTGAAGCTGTGTTGACGCTCATATGCAAGATTGCCCTGAGAGAGGGCTTCGGCAACATCCTTGCTGAGGGCGGTATCAGGGCGGCCAATATCCTTGGGGAAGAATGTAAACGGTACCTCGTGCACGTCAAGGGTTTGCCCATAGAAGCTGTAGATGTGCGCTGGAACATGGGTTTCGCTCTTGGCTTAGTCACGGCTATGAGGGGTGGTGACCATTTGGGCAGTCGGCCAACCCTAGAGAATCTGGGTCTGCCGCCAGAGGTCTTGGAAAGGATCTACGGGGGGTACGTTTCTCCAGACCCTTTGAGCTGCGAGGGGAAGCCTCTTATGGTAAAGTGGTCCGAGGAGCTTTATGCTGTAACAGACTCCTTGGGCATATGTAGGTTCGTCAGTTTATGGAACAGTCCTAACCTCCTTGGTTACGAGGACCTTGCGAAGCTGCTTACCCTCGTCAGGGGCACACAGGTTTCGGCAGACGAATTGAGGACCAATGGAGAGAGGATAGTCAACCTGGAGAGACTGTACAATACGATGGAGGGTGTCACCGAAAAGGATGATGACCTTCCGCCGAGGCTTTATGAAGACCCTCAGACAGGAAGAAAGAGTGCCCTGACAAGGGATAAGCTGAAGTCAATGCTGCGAGAGTACTACAAGATGCGGGGATGGACTGAAGAAGGAGTCCCGAAGCCGACAAAAATCGCGGAACTCCAGATTCAGCGCCGACCATCCACTTCAATCTTCCAAGATGAGGATACATGATTACACTCGGCATACATCTCCAGCCAACTGTCTGGTGTTTTCTTAGAAGTAGTCTCCTAAGGGTGTATGCCATTTTCGGCGTTTTGACAGCATTTTTAACAGATTCATGACCGTCATGGTTCTCCAGAAGGGAGTGACCGTAAGCTTTCTTAATATTAGAGCTTTGTAGGGGCTGCTGATTCCCAAGATTATTTCGGTAAAAGTGACTATGTCAGTTTCTACACGCGCGTAGGTGTTTAAACACGTCTCTTCCTTAACTGAAATTTCTCCCTTTGGATCGATTTTTATCGTGAAAAGTCCTGAGTAGGAGGGAAGCTTTTTTCTCCCCAAATCGACTGTGACATTCATTTCTTTATGAAATGTTTCTCCCTCAAACCGTCTTCCTGCGGATTTAAGGATCGCCGTTATGAAATCTATTGAAATCGGACCCACCGAGAGGACGCTTTTACCGAGAAAAATGAAGCCTTGCTTCCTGAATGCCTCATTAGACTCGTCGTTGCTGGTGTCCCACGAAATTATGGCTTCCGCGTTCATCTTTCGAGCGTAAAGCTCCACCTGGTTAAGCAGGGCTTTTAGGACTTCTTCCTGCTTTTCCCAGACGCATAATTCTGAAACGGCGGCCACTCTGCACCCATAGTAATGCTGTAGCGTGACTATGACGTATCCCAGTGCCTCGGCTTTCTCGGCTACGAGTAAATGTGCTTCCAAGCTAGAACGGTATAAATCCAACCAGACGTCTGGAGAGCGCGGAACATAACCCACATGATCGGCAAACACCTCATTAAACTTTTGAGTAAGCGCTTGGGACCTAGAATCACAAAGCGGATACTCCTTTACCTGTATCATGCACTTAGCCTCATTTTGACTGCAAGAATTAGAGTGCGTGGATTAACCAGCGTTCTGATTAGGGTTTCGGGCGAAACGCTGATAACAATTTCTCTGAGTAAGAAGGCCTTCAGTGGATTATGGCCGCCTAAAAATATTTTCATGAGGGTCTCGATCCTCGTTTTAATTTTTATGTCAGGTCTGGACCTAACATTGCATCTTTCGATTTTGTTGTTCCTTATGCAATAGTCAATTGAGGTTTGACCGGTTAAGTCAAGTCGTACCGTGAAAGTTTGGCCTTTCACTATTGAAAACCATTTTCTCATCATTACGTTGGCCGCAGGGAGGATCGACGCAGCAATGGCATTCATGTCAAGAACCTTTATCATCACTTGGGGGCGATGCAGAGCCACCTCACCGAACTTTTTACGATAAAAATTTTCATACATAATCTGGTTGTTGTATCCGTAAACGCAATCCCCCTTTCTCCTTCTTACCTCACCGTATAACATGGTTAAGAGCTTGGAAAATATACCTCCACCAACATATTTTTGATGAGTCGCGCCGTCTCCTCCTATATACGAACTGACAGTTTGGTCACCCAATTTCATGTCCCTTCGGAGGTACTGCACGCAGCTAATCACCCGCCCCCTATCCTTCGCGAGAAAAATCAGTTCTGGATCAAAACCCTTACTGTGCCCATACTTTTGTTTCCAGTATTCGACTGAAGGCCAATAGCCATAAGATAGGTTGAGAAGATCCACTATCTGCGATTCGTCGCCGTCTTGATAGTTACTGGATTCCAATTCTACCAAACCCTTTGGGCACCATTCCTTTTAAACGCGTTTTGTATGAAACTAATATATATTTTGGCTGGAAATAATTCAAAACATAATAAGGATTTGACCCTTTGAGAGTTAAGGACGTGAACCGTTGGGTTCAGAGAAAAAATACATACGATTTGCCGCTGCAATAATCGTAGGCACTACAGCGATTTTCTTACTTCTTTCCTTCGCAGGTTTAAATGTCATAATGGAAGCATTAGTCGAAACAAGGAAAGATTATTTCTTTTTAGCTCTATTGACGGTGGTACTCACCTTACTCATCAGGAACGTTCGATGGGTCATTTACCTCCATAAAGTGGGCTATAAAACTAGGTTTTCCACAGTTTTTCCCATCATGCTTGCCGGCTGCTTCTTTGAAAATGCAACCCCAGCGCGCATCGGCGAATTTTTCCGCCCCGTGATACTCCGTTTTAAGGAGAACGTAGCTGTTCTTTTGACCTTACCAACGGTGTTAGTCGAAAGAATCCTAGACTTAGGGGTCTCCTTCGCCTTCGCCCTCTTAGGCATTGTCATTATGCTCGCCCAGCTCCAACCCGTCATCCGCTTCACGATCATCATCGGTATGCTGGTAATGCTGATCCTCATGGGTGTGGTCCTCTACGTGCCAAGAATCTTTGCGTGGATCGTTCGCCTAGGAATAAAGGGTTTGAAGGTGCTAGGGAAAGGGTGGGACAAGAACTTGGAGGATGAGCTAGTAGAAGCATCAGATGCGGCGGGAGAAAGCGTTTACACCCTTCTGAGAAATAGGGAAACCACCCTCTTCGGGTTAACATTGACGTTTATAATTTGGCTTCTTAACGGCCTTCGATTGTACTTGGTTCTCAAGTCTCTGGGTTTAGATATCTCCCCATTTTATGCTACGATAGTAACGGTTTTTACCATCCTCGTGGCCACGGCTTCTATGATACCCTTCGGTCAGGGGTCAGCCGAGTTTGCCATGACCTTTGTATTAACATCCTTAGGCTATCCCTTCGAATTGTCCGTTGTGGCAGCAATCCTTGACAAGTTTTTAGCTGTATGGCTTGTTGCCCTCATCGGAGCAATCGCAGGTTCGAGGCTTGGCTACTCCAAATTATTCAGCAAAAAAGATAAGAATCATTCATGATTCTATGCGAGGGCGACTGAAACAGAAATGGCGTCTCTTAAGCAAGGAAATGTCAAACATAACATATTGACTATCGACGTAGAGGACTGGTATCAGGGCATATCTAGGTACGTTGAAGTCCACTCCCCTTCACTACGACTCTGGCAGTCCCTCAGAAAAATCCTAAGCTTGCTGGAAAAACACAATTCTACCGCAACTTTCTTTGTTCTAGGGGAAGTAGCAATGAAGTTCCCCGAATTGGTGGAAGAAATAATTGCAGGGGGCCATGAGGTAGGCTGCCACGGGTTCCATCATGTACACGCAAGTGACATCGGTGGGGCTGTTTTTGATCAAGAGATCGGCGACGCCACTAAACTCCTCGAAAAGATTTGCCAAGAAAGAATCTTAAGCTTCAGGGCAGCTTTCTTCAGCCTGACGAAAGAAAACTCTTGGATTCTTGGCACAATTAGGAGCCATGGTTACATTTTCGACAGCTCCATCTTCCCGACTCATCATCCCTTCTATGGCGTGCCAAACGCCCCCGATCACCCCTACCGTCCGTCCTTTTCAGACATTGAGGTAGAAGACGAGAAGGGGGAGATTGTGGAGTTCCCGATTTTGACTAGGAAAGTTCTTGGAATAAGTATTCCACTGGGTGGAGGAGCATACCTCAGGTTTCTTGGGAAGAACTTGGTAGCCTCGGCAATAAAGAAACGAAACAAGGGGGGCTGGCCTGCTACGATTTACGTGCACCCCTGGGAGTTAGACGATTTTGTTCCTGAGGTGGAACTTAATCCCTTCATCAAGTTTGTCACCTTCCATAGAATAGGAAAGGTGCAGAGAGACCTTGAATCGCTCCTAAAAACCTTTAAGTTTGTTTCGATTCGTGAGCTGATGGAAGGCAGCTAACTTCTAGGTTTTGTTCATGAGGTAATTTGGCGAAAGGTTTATACGATATTCGTTCACTAAAATGAAGAGGGCAACGAAGGTTAAGCGAACAATTGTGGAGATTCCTGATACACGCACACAATGCAGTCTTAATTCATATTGGGTGAAAAAATGCAGGACAAGGTTGTAACTGTTTTTTTTATTGCCCTTTTCCTTTTGTCTTTAGTGGTTGCGAGAAGCCCCGCGAACAGCGCAATTGAGGAAATAAAAGTTGTTGTCCACATGGAAGTTGGATATACGGAGAACGGCACGCGCGTTCTTCCCCAACCAGAGTGGAGTGGAATTAACAATACAGGGGTTCTTGAAAGCATTGACAGCCAAATTCAACGCGGCGCCGTGGACACTGCGATGGCAGAGGTGCTGAGGATTTTGGACGTGTATGGGGTGAAAGCGATGTTTTTGGCATTTCCCTATGTCGCGGAGAAATACAGTGAACTGCTAAAGACGGCCATTGCCAAGGGTCATGTCGTAGGCATCCACATGCACGAAAATTGGAAGCTTCTAACATCCGAGTTGAGCCTAAATGAATTAACAAGCTACATAAAATCCGAGAAAAACAGGATTGAAAAAGCCATTAGAGGGGAGATTATCGTTTTTAGTTATGGTCCCGGCGTGCTATTAGATGATGTGGACGAAAATGAGTACCCTCCCTACTACGGAAGTCTTACTGAAGCCGAGAAAATCAAGTTTTTCCAAGCTGTAGCGAACGCGGGCTTTGAGTACATCCAAAGTGCAGAAGAATATCAGAATCTTATTCCAACAAAACTAAAACTGTTAGGTGGACTAACTGGATTGCTCCATACTTTTGAATGGTATTCAAGGACCAGCGTAGACCAGAATGTCATGAACAACATAAAGCAGACAGTGAACAACTACGTTCAACTAACACCTGGCGGCGGCGCCTTAGTGCCTGTGAACAAACTTGTCAATATAGCATTCTACCAGCATTGGCTGAGTTGATTGGGCAGCAATCAAGGCGGCCGTCACGAAATGGAAAAAAAAATTTTACTAATCGCTAAAAGTAAAGAGGTTGGTATCATGTTTTTTTCCTCGTTTTCAGGCGCTAGAAATTAAGCAACGCTTATTAAATGTGTTAAGATTGCTGTTTTTTCTAGGAACAAATATAGCACAGGCTTTAAAATTCTTTATTAGGAATCGTGTAACGAGTAGATGAGTGATGAAGGTCGGTCATGAAGTAGACAGGTGGGGTTAGGATTGAAAGTTTTATTGCTTAAGTGCCCTTCACCTCATCCTCCTTGGACGCGCGTAAAGCCTTTCTTTCCCTTGGGCTTAGCCAGCATAGCTGCTTTTTTAGAAGCAAACGGTGTCAAGGTTAAACTCATTGATGCGCTCGCTCTTCATTTAGACTGGAAGAAAATAAGTTCTATTGTTTCAAAATACAAGCCTGACATTGTTGGAGCCACCTGTTTTACACAAGACGTCCCAAACGTTGCTCATCTCGCGAAGATTGTTAAGTCTATAGCTCCTTCGTGCACAGTAATAGCGGGAGGACCTCATGCTAGCCTCTGCAGCGAGGACCTCCTTTCTCGAACGGCGATAGACCTAGCTGTAATAGGCGAGGGCGAATACACCATGCTAGATTTGGTTAACGCCTTGGAAAAGCACGGGAACTTAACCAAAATTCCAGGTATAGCATTCAAAGGCGAGAATGGTAAAATAATTAGAACGTCACCTCGACCTCCTATTTTGGATTTGGATTCGCTGCCGTTCCCATCGCGTCATGACCTTCCTCCTCAATTATACTCTGTTTTTGGCAAGCCCTATCCTGTTACCATGATCTGCTCAAGGGGTTGCCCCTACAACTGCATTTTCTGCTCCGTTCCAAGGATTCATGGCCGCAAGCATAGAACAAGAAGCGTAGACAACGTCGTTAGGGAGATAGAGTTTCTGAAGCAAAATTATCATATAAAGAGCATTGATTTCAGGGATGACAATTTCACCTTAGACATGAGGTGGACTAAGGCACTATGCAATGAGATCGATAAACGCGGCCTGGACGTCAATTGGATGTGCCTGACCCGTGTAAACCTCGTCAACAAGGACCTTTTGCGAGCCATGAAGAAAAGCGGATGCACATCAATTAGCTATGGAGCAGAGTCTGGTTCCCCAGAGGTCCTTAACAGGACAAGGAAAGGCATCAGAGTGGAACAAATTCGGAACGCGGTTAAATGGACTAAGGATGCGGGCATCGAAGTCTTCGCTTGGTTTATATTTGGGCTCCCAGGCGAGAACAAAGAGACCATTCAACAAACAATAAAATTCGCAAAGAACCTGGACCCCGACTATGCTTACTTCTTCATTGCATCTCCTCTGCCGGGCACAGAACTATTCGATTTGGCTGTTAAAGAAGGCATCATAACTGAAATAGACTACCTAGCGACCCGTTATTCTACTTCAAACCCGCAGTTTGTTCCTGAAGGGTTAACGTCAAAAGATTTAACGGCTGCTGTCAAATTGGCCCGTTTGAGTTTCTATCTTAGGACTGACTTTGTGCTAAGGACCATCAGGAAGATGGCTTCTCCCAGATACAATTGGAGTCTCTTATTTTACTAAGTTTGTAAAATTGGCTTATTTGCCACTCATGCCTGCTTCCAGCGCACACCGCATTCTTTTTAAGACCTTATAAGAATTTTTATAACATAATATATCAAGAAAAAGTATTGCATTAATGGTGGAAACCATGTTTGAATCGCTTAGCGTAGATTCGCATCCATTTTTCCGTAATGAAGAGAGACTAGATCCCAGCAGAGAATATTACTTCATGCACATGGAAATTGGGTACATGGAGTATGGAAGACATGTTATCCCCGAACCAGAATGGAGCGGACCAGACAATTCACAAGCCCTTAATGAGGTTTATAGTAAAATTGAACCAGGCGTTGTAGAGCAGGCGGTCAGAGACGTGATTGGACTAATGACCAAGAATGGAAGAAATGGGGTTTTTCTTGCATTCCCATTTTTCGCTGAGAAGTACAGCAATGTGCTGAAAGAAGCTTTATGTCAGGGGCATATTGTAGGCATCCACATACATGAGAACTGGAAGGCCCTCACGTCCAATATGGACTTGGAAACATTGACTAATTACATAAGGTCTGAAAAGACCAGGCTCGAGGAGGCCATCGGGAAAGAAATCATAATTTTCAGCTATGGCCCGGGAGTTGAATTGAATGACGGGCTTCCTTTTCCCACGCGTCCTCTAATTTACGGTTCACTTACCGATGAAGAAAAAATCAAGTTCTTTCAAGCTACCGCCGACGCTGGGTTCAAATTCGCCCATACAGTCCTTGAGTATCAAGCATTCACCCCACCAAATCTTGTAATAATAGATAACTTTAGGAGGAGCCCCGCCGTTTTTATTGGTCTGCCACACTCATTTGAGCTGCATAGCCGAAACGAAGTGGTGTGGACGCGAGATGAACACATTCGTAACCTGATCAACGAGCTTTGTCAATGATGAATGTTGCTTATGAAATATGAAAATGAATTGTCTAGTGATAGTCTACCTTTATCCTTAGTGCGTACATGAAACTTGAACCGATCGGGCAAACGTTTCTATCCTTAATGAGTAAGCCATTCCCCATACGGTATGTAAATAGGGGAAGGCGGAGGTAATCGTGAAAATATCTTAAACACGAGGGAAAACTTCCAAAGCGGGCTTACCCTGATTCTTCTCGTGATTAAAGCTTTGGTAAGGTTTATGGTTCCGATAAGAAGTCTCACGAAAGTGGTTGTGTCGCATTCCATAATTGCATCAAAGGTTCCCGTTTCTTCTGGCTTTAAATTGAATTTTCCACTTTGGAGTTTAATGGTGAAACTTATATGAGAGCCAAAGGTCTCGTGAGAAGGTTTTAGGTGTATGAGAAAATTGGAGTCTGAATCATCCAATGTCTTTCTGTAACTTGGAAGTTTTTCGATCCGGTCGTTGAGTGTATCAAAGATTTTTTCATAAAACTTGAAATCATCAATTGGATAAGTAAGCACATAATACTGGTTAGGTCGGCTGATAAAGCCCAACTTTTGGTAAAGATCCAGAAAAATTTCATCTTGCTTACACGGTACAAAAATTATTCCGAGAGCCTTGTTTTTTCTTGCGAAACTTATGCAATGTTTCATTAATCCCAAAGCTATAGCTTTGTCGCCTTCTAAAAGGCAATACTCATAAAGGCGGGCCAGGTGCATTCCGCCCTTAGGGATGCCTACAACAGCATAGCCAACGATTTTATTATCTCTTTCGGCGACAAAAATCCCTTCCGGGGAGACATCGGGCCTTTTCAGGTAGCCCCATCGCCAAGAGTCCACGGTTTTTGGGATGTATATGAAGTCCTTAAAGTGCTCATTAAAAAAGTCTACTAGCTTGGCGTCGTCTCCTTCCTCATAGGTCCTTATCTTCAAATAGACCACCCTCCTCAAAGGAGTCCGGAGAGTAGACTCTGCAATTTAAGGAGTTTCGATATTTTTCCACTTACCTTAATTCTTCTCATAAGGAATAATTTTAGGAAGGCTAAAGCACTTTCCGATGCTTGCGTTATGGATTGGACGTCTCCTTCAAGAGTCATGTTTGGTCGGATTTGTTCATTAATAACTCTGATTTTTTTAACAGTAAGTATCCCACTTCTTCCCACTTGTATATAGAACATGGCGTTTGGCATACGCACTAGTATCTTGGGATCCAGTTTCCTCAATTCTTCTTGCAGTCTATCGCGGATGATAAACGAATTAAGCGTGAATACGATGCTTCTTACTGCAGAGTAGGGACTGAAGAACTTTATCATCATAGTTACTTTGTCAAGGGGAACTCTGTCAAGTTTCCCTATCCACATCTTTGCAAGGTCACCGCGAGTGATTCCGAGCCACATAAGGGCGCCTGAGGATTTGTCGTATTCATGTCCTGTCTGAATCAGTTTCGGAAAGATGTTCTGCCCCCTGTATTCGTGGAGAACAGATCCGTCTCCATAGAGGGCAGCTCGGGCGAGAACGGTTTCATCCAGCTTAATGTCTCTAGGCAAGCGATGATTGCATCCTATGATTTCTCCATTCTTTTCTGCGATTCTGACTCCCTCGGGCTCAAAGGACGGATTCTCCTTGTATCTCCATTTCCACGTCTCTAGGTTCCCCCAGTAACCGAAGGAGGTGTTTAACAAGTTCACTATGGCTTCCTCGTCACCATCTCTGTAGCCCCTTATTGTGTATTCTTCTGCCATGAAACCACCAGATCTTTTCGGGTAACTAATTAGTTATCAGTCAATTTTCAATATAAACCCATACTCCTTTCATTTGACGTATTTTGTCCCCCTTTTATTGGCGCTGAAGGTAACTTGCTAAAATTTATTTATGGGGTTTTGAGTTCACTTATTGTATTAAGAAAGTCTAGGACCCCGTCGTTGTCTTGGTCCAACGTCGAATCGCCCGTGAAACTGCCTAAGATTATCGTTAGGGCAACCGAAGATTGTGGCCCAACACTCGTCCACTGAAAGGCGATGTCTGACTGCTGCACTTCACCCTGAGAGCTGACGGAGACAGAAATTCTGTCAGGAGTTTCGTTGAAACATGCAAAACTTATGACGTCGTCGGATCGATAAGCGCCGAACACAATGTAACTTGTGTTTGCCATTGCTGGAAAGAAGGCTCTCGCGCCTGTGGACCAGAGGGGTTCAGTAAACGCGTAAGCGTCTGGAATGTAGATTCTGGTTGCATTCTCCTGCGAGAATAGCCCCCTGCTGCAGATGTGACCGTAATCGTATGCGGAGATGGACATGTTGAAGGCTATGTCGTATGTGGCTTCTGTGTCGTTATTGAATATCTCAATTTGGGAGATGACGCGAGGCTTGTCCGGTTCGATGGTGAAGGTGGTGCTTACCACCAGCGGGTTTTGAGGACCGTATCTTAGAATCCTGATTTTTGTGGTGTTTTGAAGGGAGAAACCGCCTTCGGAGTCCCATTCCTCAAATGAGTTAGAGGAGAGGTTCCAAAGGTAAACCTTTTGCTTTGGGAATGATGTTGAGTCCAGCACATAGGTTGTATTTTGCTCCTCTGAGGTTATGGTGATTCTGGATTCGTTCATTGGCCAGTTGATTGATGGCCAGAAACCCCAGTTCCAAAAATATGTTTCATAGTACTCAACGAATCCTTCCTCGTTTACAACAGCGTCTAGGGCAATATACCTGTTATACCCCACGTATCCCTTAGGTAGCTCGGACAATCCGGCTTCCTTGAAGCCTAACCTAGTAAAGGCACGAAATAGATCAAAGTAGATTTCAGGTTGATCGAGATAAGAGGATGAGGTGGCATTATTGCCTCCCACCTTGTAAATTGAATAGAGTGTTTCTCCCATCGAATTATCAATGGTGTACACAGGCTCAATACCAGGGTGAACCCTCCTCAAGAGCACCTCTTGGTCCATGTGCGAATAGAAAATATAATAAATGTCTCGTATCCTGTACTTCATTTCAAAGTTAATGAGGTCAGGGATGGTCTTTAATTCAAAAAATGATTCATTACTGTATATATTACTGATTAGAGGCTGTATCTGGTCATTTGTGAGGAAGGAGATAAGATCAACGGGGAGATCAATCGGAACGACTATTATTGACGTAGAAGCGGCTGAATCTTTAATGAAGTCTACAACCTCAACAAAATCAGCGGTCGAATATCCCTTCAATTGATACTCGTTGTAAGCATCATTAAGAAGGAAAAGAGGGTGCGCAACATACAAAAAGATAGTGATCAGCAGTAAGAAAGCCGTTGCCAGCTTACTTGCACATCTTGGCGCTAACTTGCCCATTCTAGCCTTAGAGAAAATCATCTTCGAATGTAGTAGTATCTCTTTAATTAATCTGGCTGGAAGAACGGCTAGAACGGGTAAAAGCGCGGATAAGTAGTAGTAGGGTGCATGCAAAAATAAAAGAGGATACAAAATCATGGGGAGTGTTAGCATTGTAAGCATAAGAACGTCGCCTTTCTCACGCTTGATGAGGGACAAGACAAGGCCCAACAGAAACACTGCTATATTTACCAGTTTAAGAAAATTAATTAATGCTCCGTCCCACCCATAAAAAAGTACTGCTTGGAAAGGTTCGTTAAGAAGAACCATACCCGAAGTTAATGTATTAAAATAGAGTCCATAATTATCAAGGATCAATTGCGTGTTCAAGTTTTCTTTTAACAGAACAGGATATGCAAGTTTGTAAGGCCAGTATCTTGATAGGGGCATGCCGTTTTCTAAATTTGCGTAAATTATGTTACTATATGCAAGTAAAAAAAATATTATAGCTAGCCAAAAGTATTTGTCCTTCAGCCACTTGGCTAACTTCTTAGTCATAATTAGGTAGATGAACATGTCCGGTATCACAACTAGAGAGACGGGGTGAGACTGAAGAGCCAGTCCCATAATGAAGCCGGCAAAACATAGTAACCACTTTTTTCCTCCCTTTTCAACTGCAACATAAAAAAAGTAAATGGCCAGAACACTTAGGAATAGAATAGGGTCCTCAAATCGGCTCACATGGCTAATCCATATAGCAATTGGGTTTATACTCATTAGCAGGCATGCCAGTAATGCCACCTTCTGATCGTACATTTCCTTCGTTAAAAAGAAGATGACAATAATAGCTAATGTTCCAAAAATTACTGCTGGTAGGATTGCAGAGAAAGTATTCACACCGAAAACGTAGATGAAGAAGGCTCTGATATAGCTCATGATAGGGCTGAAAACGAATCCTTGTGCGACGGGGTATTCAATTCCTTTGATAATGTGAAGACTTACAAGGTAATCCGATGCCATGTCACTTGCTAAGGGGGGGTATTTATCACAATTCCATAAGCGAAGGCCAAAGGCTAAAATCGATATGGCAAACAGCGAAGCATATACGAATAATCGCTCATGCTTCCTGATAACACCGCTTCCGCTTGAACCAATCTTTACCAAAACGCGCCAAAATTTAAGCATACAGTAAGGCTTCACCTCTCATAATTTAAAGTTGTGCCTAGAGTTATTTTAGTTTTATAAAGTGTAAAGGTTTGCTTCTGAAAAACTTTCGTGTCAGCCATACCTTAAGACCATTAATGCTTTTCACGACATCATTGAATCACCCCATTTCATTCTGACCTTGCTTACGATGGCTGCGACAAGCAAATCCTTCTGCACATCCACTCTGAAGGGGAGCCGACCTGAGGCCACAAAGCCACAAAGCACCAACATGCACCTCCTTTTCACCGAAACTAAAACTTTTAAAGCCACATGGTTGAGAATAAAATGAGCCTTAAAATATGGTTCTTAAGTTATTGGATATGGCATGAAATCCTACGTGGTTGAGTCTTGGAATGAAGGCATTTTGTGTAATCCCGGCGTTCAACGAAGAAAAAACTGTTAGAAAAATAGTTGAGAAGGCCTTGCTTTATGTCAATGAAGTTATCGTGGTAGATGACAGTAGTGCTGATAGGACTTACGATGAAGCCATAAGCGGAGGGGCAACGGTTATTAAGAATGAAAAAAATTGTGGCGCCGGCAAAGCCACGAGGATAGGCATCGAGAGGGCGCTGAACGCCAATACCGACTTGGTGGTCACGATGGATGCGGATGGCGAGCACGATCCAGACGACATTCCTAGGCTTGTACAGACAGCGGTAGAGGAGGCCAAAGACATTGTTGTGGGATCGAGATTTCTAGATAAGCGCGCGCATGCGTATAGTATGCCAATCTTGAACAGGATTAGTAACAAGGTTTCTACACTCTTATTGAATAGAATGTTTGGAACACAAATAACGGATTCGCAATCAGGTTTTCGCGTTTATAAGAGGGATGTTTTCGAGAAAGTTAACTGCAGAGAGGATAAGTATCTCTACCTAACCGAGGTTCTAATTAGGGCGATTTTGCAGGGCTTAACTGTCACAGAGGTCCCGATAAAATCTGTTTACCGGAGAGACAAAAAACTACGCCACTCCATGAAAGAAAGCTTTCAATATTCTGCTTTACTTTTAAGAATCAAACGGAGCACCTGAACAGCATCAAAGCGGGGAATAGACGGGTCCTGAAATTCCCTTATCAAGTAATTCCACATTCAGAACCCAGATTATCGCACTAATGACCCCACCATAGCTTGAGCAGGAGCTGCAAGTAGCGAGTTATCTCCCTGAAGCTGAGCTTGCTCTCGCCCCTTAGCCTAGGCTTAAAAACGTATGGAACTTCGGCTACGGAAGTGCATCTGCTTCTAGCTAGAACTTCGACAAGTATTTTGAAACCTGTAGGGTCCAGCTCGACCCCTTCCATAACGCTTTTCCTGAAAATGAAGTAGCCGGACATAGGGTCCCTAACCCTTCTGGTCTCCGGAAGCAAAAAGTGTGCTAGTATCGTTGCCCCCTTCGACACAAGGCTTCGACCGAAGCCCCAGCCCTCGACTCCACCCCCTTCAACGAACCTTGAAGCCACTACCAGGTCGTTCCCCTCCTCAATCTTCTCAAGCATCCTAGGCAGAAGCTCAGGCGGGTGCTGCAAGTCCGCGTCTAAAACCGCTACGACGTCCGACTCCGCAAGCCATACGCCGTCCAGAACGGCGGAAGCCAGCCCCATTTTACCCGGTCTTCTAAGGACCCTCACGTTCCCATAGATCTTTCTTAATCCCTCCGCCACATCGGCGGTTCCATCAGGGCTACCGTCGTCCACAATGAGGACTTCAAGATCAACATCCTTCAATGATGTAGCCACTCTTTCTATGAGCTCAGCTATGTTCTCAGCCTCATTGTAGGTCGGCACGATCACGGAGAGTCTTTTAGCCATGAATCAGCCTCCAAAGCGAGTTACTGGCATGCTTCAAAAGCCTTTCACCATTTTCGTCCAGACCCTCCACGTGCGCCTCTTCAGCGGTCAGACCTGCCTCGCCGAGATTAACAGTGTATTCTGCCTTAACCTTCATCTTTCTGATCCTTTGCCTAATCCTGACGCGACTTCTTACCCCACCATTTTTGCAAATAAAATCTGGATGTTGCTGAATCCACAGTATCCCATAGAGCACTTTTAAAATTTTTGGAGCATTAAGGTGCGTGGTGATTCCATTTGGTTGAAAAGCAGGCTGGCTCGTAAAGGTTCAGCCTAGGTAGGTTCGGAGCTTTATGCGATACTACAACCGCATAAAGCTGCAGTAAAAACTAAACTACTTAGCCTCCGCATCAGTATATTTCAAAACAGAGAAGTGTATCCCTATTTTTGGATGGAACGGTTTATTGGAGTGGCGCAATGCTTTATTAATCCGCCTGTGGCAAATTTGTGATTAGATTGCCCTAAAATAAAGTGCGAGAAGATTAAAATGAGGCGTGAAACATCATTGCTCCGCAAATTCGGCTTTATTGTGGCATTTTTGTTGGTAATTTCTGCGTTCACGCTTCCATCTGCGGCGGCTCTGTTAATTAACAAGCCAATTAACGGAATCGTAAATGGTGGCTTTGAAGATGGGACGCTGGAGCCGTTGTGGGCGCCTGTGAGGATGAGCCTAGAGGGAGTCGAAAAATTGGACTCAACAGTGGCGTCAAGGCACATGAACATAACTGAAGAATGTGTGCACGATGGCAGGTTTGCACTAAAATTTTTTAATCTTACAGAAGACAACGAGACTTTACCCTATTTCGGGGCAGCGTTTCATGTCCCCATGAGCTGGCTTCAATCTACTGATATAATAGGTTATCGACTCTCCTTATGGGTCAGCACGGGAGACTTTAACGACACTACCGTGCCTAGCCCCCAAGTATTACAGTGGGCACTCGATATAGGCATATACTGCATTGATGAGAACGATCAAGTCATATTCTACACTTTATGGAACCCAAGCTATCCGATTACAAATATTTCAAGTCCAGCCTATTGGTGTGATGAGTGGAAAAACGTCGTTGTAAGCATACCGGGTGATACTGCAGTCGTAATCATTGGCGTCGATTGGAAAAGTGTAGAGTACGTGCCCTCAGATGCGATGATTTACATGGATGATGTTGATCTCAGTCCATACACTGTCACAGTAAGCGCAGATAGACCAACTTATTACGTTGGGGAAATTAATCTTCTAGCCTCTATATCAAACTACGAAGGGTCTCCCTTTAGGATAGCAATTGAAGCCTCTATTTCGAAGAAATACGCGCTACTTACCCCAGGAGAGTTCACATCCACCACACATAAGCTTACCGTAGGCCTGAAGATGGACGAGAAAGGCACAGGCGTCTATGGTGGATTCTGGCCAGTGCCGATGCGGTGGACCCTTATCGGACCGTATGATGCGACGTTTACCTTGAAAGCCAGTTTTACGAGATGGCCCGATGGAGCAATCCACGATTATAGCCTTACACTTTTAACGTTATTCACGGTAATACCGTTGATTCCGATTATAATGAGTGCAGTATTGATTGGAACAATCATCGTTGCAATTGTGAAATCAAAGTGGATGAGCTTTGAGACATTTATTCTTCTTATCTTGTTACTCATTATATTACTGTATTAAGCCAGTTTCACCGAATGTAAACTTCAGGCAGGAAATGGTTCTAGTTCGAAGGATTTTAAGCTAGACACAAATAAAGTTAATTCTGATAGTTATGGAAGCTGTAAACTAAATAATTTTACCCAGTGAAATGTTCCAGCTATGGGGTCCCAACTTGTTGGTGAAGAGTATATTTCTCTCATCATCGTTGAGTTGATGGCTAGTGAAGGCGGAAAATTATCGCTTATCAGAAGATAAGAATGATAGTACATGCCAGAGATAGTATAGAAATCGCTCAAACTGAGATTGGAGGGAACCACCAGCATGGTAACACCTACGCTTCGCAGTGTACTTACAGCGTGGTCTAGAATGGTGTCCTTTGCCAACCCGCCACGTAACGTGTAAGCAGGCATGATGACCACTGAATCATCGGGGAGATTTTCAGCCGCCCAAAAGGTCACATTCATATAGATCTCATCTTCAGCCGTCCGCTTTAACTCCGTTCCTGCCGTCGACCCTTGAGCAAACAAACCCAGAGGAGACTGGCTAACGTCTCTGACAAAAACAGGGAAAAGGGCTAGATAGAGAATGGTGAATATTATTAACAAAGACGCGAAAATTTTGAAATTCAATAGCCTTTTTAGCCTAAATTTAATTGAGGAAGAAGAAGATTTCTCGTCAGTCGGTAGCGGTCTATAAATGAGATCAGAAAATATGGCAGATCCCCCGATGGCACATCCAGCTTGGAATATGTATGCTATAACTCTGTATGAAAGCATGGGGCTTAAGAGGATCAAGAAAAGCCAAAGTGAAAATAGAGAAAAAAGCCAGCTGGCAAAAAACGCGTCTCTTTTTTTAATTGAAGATGCCAATCCATACAATGCGAGGAAAAAGTAAAGGCCATCCCCTGGCTGAAATAGTGTCAGCTCCCAAGGTAATGTAGGTCCCACAGCTTGGTGATGCAGGACAAGTGTAAATTTGGGATCCATCCAGTATTCAGAGTAGGCCATAAAGGTCGGCACCCAGAAAAAGAGGATGTATATCGCCATTAACCCAAACAATGCAATGACGAAAACGTTTCCCAAAATGTTTTTTGCCCCCTTAACCTTCCCAAGGAAGGCTTTAACTTCTCCTAAGCTTAGTTTGGTTTGACTGCCTAGGAGGAGTAGAATGAGGACATAAATGAAACCGGTAACATAATGAAAGTTGAAGAGAATTATTATCACACATATCCACAAGGTATACGTTAATCTGGTTCGTTCGAAGGTCAACAGATATATGCCGAATAATAAGAGGGGAAACGCTACGACTCCTGTAGGTGAGTACAGGCCATTGGAAAATTGGACAAGAAGGTTCATTAGCGAGCCACCGGCTATTAGGAACGCTGAAAAAACTGCCTGGGCATCGTCGCCTGTTTTTCGCTTTACTAGCACAAACATTGTCGTGACATCCAAAATGCTAAACAGGCATAAAAATCTCAAGACTTGCATAGAAGTGAGACCCGTTACCATGGATATGGCTGCCATGAAAACGAAATAGCCTGAAGCAAGCAAGCCGTCATAGGCTTGTATTATTTCTCCTCCTTTGTTATAGTAAAGTAAAAAGGGCTCAATTGGCGTTGAATGGCCATTCTTCAAGACGAAGTTTATGTGCCCTAGAGCGTCCCAAGAGTCGACTCCCCACCTATTTCCTGCCAAACCGGTGGAGACCAAGGCACTCGGGTACATTCTCGACTTTGCTGCAATAAAGATTGATACCGCAATTGCAATGTAACATAAAAACCGTGCGTTCCCCTTCTTAATGCTCAGGATAACCAATAGAACGAAAGCTCCGATTAACAAAAGTGTAGAGTCAATATTATTCGTATTATACGTAAATGTGTAAGCAAACGTAGCGGAAGAGGACAGGAAAAGGGGCCTAATGACGAAACAAAAAAGCGCCACAAGTAATGCAGCTGAGGGAAGAATCAAATCATAATATTCTCTTAGTAGACCATAATATCTCCTTAGTCTTTCAGCAAGTCCACCTGTTTTATTTATGGTGATACTTTTTTCTTCATCCTCTTGCGACCGCAGCATGAGAAGCCTAATTTCACGATAGAGAACCGAGAAAGAAAAAACAAAGTTAATCAGACTCAGCGTTATGATGATCGAAAAGAGCGAAATTGTCCAAATAAGGTTTAACACCAACAATGCCAAGATGGTAGTCATTAGACCTAATCCGAGGTTTAGAACGAACCGCTCAATTCTGTCGAGCTTATTTCTCTGGGCTTCCGGGTAAACGGCTTCAACTAAGCAGTAACCGGGAACAAACATGATGAAAAATAATCCAATGATCCACCGAATTGCAAATAAAGGGCTTTCGCTGCCGATATAAGACGCCGAAAAGTCCATTAAAAGTCGGGAAATGATGGTGACCGAAAGGGGAACAAATGATCGCTGAAGCCTCGACAAGCTCATATTCCACATCCCGACTATGCACCTCTTTCCTTGCCTTAGTGTTACGGACGACAACTTTAATATAAAATTTATTCCCTAATAGTGATGGTTAGGCTCCCTAGGGAAAATTCAAGTTTTGTCTCTTTTAGAAACGTCCTTTTGGTAATCCGCAGAATGGAAGCTCGAGAGGGCTCTCATGACTTTGGCTTCTATGGGAAAGCCCCAAAACCTCCGCTTCCAACGAAACCCCTCGATTTGTCGAAGAAGATGCTGCCCACCCAGCCTAAAGAGCAGTTTAACCCATTGGGAACCCCGCTCCCTGCGAATAAGGGCTGACCTATCTTTAAGCCTCTCCAGAAAGAAGGTTGAGGCTATCATGATTGTCTCAATCCTATCTGGATTAGGGACCCAGCTGCGGAAGCCACCAGAAATGTCTCGCCATATAAAGGTCGACCACCCCTCAAGGCTTGACGGAAGGCGGATGCCCTCCTGGAGGCAAAGGTCATATAACTCAGTGCCAGGATATGGAACAAAGATTGGGGTCCATATTCTGGCCTCAGGGTTGATTTCCCTGATGTGGTCTATGACATCCAGCGTTGCTTCAAGGTCGCTTTGATTTTCCCATGGAAAACATATCATAAATGAGTAAAGGGGGGTCAAGCCGTACTTCTTGCAAACCCTCGCTGATTCTAGGATCTGTTCGACCTTCAGATCCTTTTTGATTAGGTCTAGGATCCTCTGGCTTCCAGATTCCGCGCCTAGGCCGAAAATTTTTATCCCTGACTTCGCCATCAAGGTCAAAAAGTTTCCGTCGAAATGGAGGAGTTGGTCGATCCGGCACTCAGTTTGGCAGAGAAGGTCAAACCTTTTTATTCCTCGACAAATATCCTCCGCCCTCTCCTTGTTAACAAAGAAGTTGTCATCGTTGATAAAGAGGCCGTCAACCCCGTAGTCGCTTACCAGCATCTCTATCTCCTCTATGACTTTTTCTGTCCTTTTCCCCCTCCAACGCTGTTTGTTGAAGACGGTGTTATAGCAGAAGGCACAGCGATAGGGGCATCCTTTACTGGTCCAGATACTTACTGCCCGCTTTCTTCCTCCCAGGTAGGAAAAGTACCTCTTGAGGTTGATGAGCTCATAGTTGATTGGAGGCAGGGAGTCTAAATCCAAAAACCCTCTTGGGGGCGTTGAAACGATTTTTCCTTTCTTCTTAAAGGTGATCCCCTTCACGCCTCCAAGGGGCTTGCCGCCTTCCAGACACGTGACCAATTCCAGTAATGTCTCTTCTCCCTCCCCCCTGACGACGATGTCCACACGGCTGTCATGGATTGTTTGCTCCGGGAGGAGTGACGCGTGAATGCCGCCCCAAACAATGGTTACGTTGGGATTGATCTTACGGACTATTTCGCTCGCTCTTAGGGCGTTAAGTATCTGGGGGCCTGTCATGGTGGAGACGCCGACACAGATCACCGAATCCTTTAATGATTTGATTAATTCTTGTTCAACGTTATCTCCGACATTTTCGTCAATTATCTTCACATGGTATCCCTTGTCGACAAGGAAGGACGCGATTGAGAGAACCCCCCCAGGCACATACGGCCCACTACTTACTAGGGCAATGGAGGGATAGACCAAAACCACGTCATTCACATTTAAGCGTGTAAGAAAGGGGCATATAAATCTAATTGGCCACCACGGCTCAGGCAAGCACTTCCCATCCCGCATGGGGTAAACAACGATTGCATTAGACAGGGATCTGTTCTTTCAAGAAACAGCATCAGTATGGGTAGTAGAAGGTTAAGTGACTAAAGTGCCGTATTATTTAAGGAAAAATTGAAGGAGTTTCGCCCCTTTGAAACCTTCTCCTAGCAAGCCTCGGAATGAAAGCTCCAGAGGGTAAGTCTCGGTCGGAGCACCAGAAATTTATTTGATTTTCTAAGGACAGGTAAAGCGGCTTCTATCCAAGTGAAATTTGGATGTTATTGACCACCTAGAACAATTGAGCAGAACGTTAAGCAGATTGATTGCAAGCATCATGTATTGCTGTTTATTGTAGATTCTTTGGTTACTCTTAATTTCATTTATGGATAAATTATGAAATAGAAAGTTTTCTGGTTTAGAATAAAAAAAATAAAAAAGGGGAAGAAAAGTGGGTTTTTTTATGCCACTTTCTTTTGCAGGGTTATTACTGCGAATATTGATGCTAGCGCTGCTATGAGCGACAGGATTATTGCTCCGTAGACGGCTGTTGAGATCGTCGAAGTCGCGGCTGAAGCTGCTTCAGCAGCTGTTTCGGCGCCTGATGCCGCTGTGGACGCTGCGGATGCTGCGGATGACGCAGATGCAGCTGATGTTGCAGCGGTTTGGGCGTAGGTTTCGATGCTCGTTAGCCGCGTGGATAATCCGCTTATTTGTGCAGCCAGAGCGTCTTCAGCGTTGGATACTGCTGTTTGGACTGCGGTTATCAGGGTGTGTATGGATGAGCTGTCGTCTCTGACGAAAGTGTCTAAGTCATCTATTGCTACCGCGATTTCGTTAAGTTTGTCCATGATGGCTGTGGATTCTGCGGAAGTCACTGTGAACATTGTGTGTGCAACAAGATCCGGAAGATCATTTGCATAGTAAGCCTCGTATAAGGCAACTGCATGTCCCTCTGCTTGCGCATCGAAGCCAGCAGCAACAAGCTGTAGGCTGAAGTCACCATAGGCTCCGGAAAGCGGAGTAAAGTAGCTTGTCTGACCAGTCGAGCTAGGTGCGTAGAAGTCTTTTACGTTGTCAATAAGCAGGTCATAGAAGTAGCCGTATTTCAGTCCGCATCCGGTGATCGTTATTATTGTTCCGTTGTTAGAGAACACGTTTGGCGTTACCTTGACGCCTTGCAGTACAGTGAAGGTTGCGCTTACTGTTGTGTGTGCTGTGTCGTTTTCCCTAGCTTTGACTGTGTTTGCGCCGCCGTTTGCGTGCGGAAGTATGAAGCTGAATATCCAATGGCCGTCAGGACCAACCAGCAACATAGAGGAAAGTGTTGAATTTTCTTTTGTGCCCCAGTCTAACATGTGCCATGTAACGTTCACGTGGTACTTCACGGTATCAGTTGATGCCCTGAATCCGAATCCTTCAGCGACGACTGTCAGGGTTGTGCATGGTACACCACTGGAGGGCGATAGGACTATAGTCGGGACCACGTTTATGCTGAAGTTAAACTTGCACTTTGTATCGTCAATTATGATGAAGTGTCTGCCAATAGTTGTAATTGGAATCGTTACTGTGGTGTTGAAGAATCCTGTGCCGTTCACCATTGGAGTGCCAATGGGTGGGCCTCCGTCCCACTTGATTGTGACTGGTCCAGGATGGAAGTATTGTCCAGCAAGAATCAGGGAGCCAAGAACACTAACATTCACTTGGGCAAGACCTGCGCCAGGAGTATAGAAGTCTGAGAGGTTACCGAACAGGTAGCCAGTGGCTGGTAGAATGTGTAACTGGAGTTTGCCATCGACCTGAATTAAGCCTCTCCAGTACTCATTGAAAGCAACATAGTCTGTGCTTGTTAGCTCTTTAGCTCTGAATGTTAACGTTGTATATTGGATTGACGAATTTCCTGCGACTAGAGCTTTGAGTACGTCTGGTGCAATCATGGGGTAAATGAATTGTCCGTTCGGGTCTATTGAGAGGAAGGTCACAATTGACGTATTAGTTGCTGAAATGGGATTAAAGTAGCTTAAGTTAGCGTGGTTGCCTGCGGTTGGTGAGAATCCCCATCCTTTAAGGACTATTTCTGCTTGTCCTGGTCCACTTGTTGGAGTAACTTCAAGTAGACAGGTTACCGTCAAGGGTCTGTCGGTTACTGCAACAGCTGCGGTTGAGCCGTCGTAGGCTTTGATGTACCATTCGCCGCCTGCGTATTCTTTGGGTACTGCGCCGTAAATCTGGTTATAACCTACGGTGTAACCTTCATAGGTTGCAGAGTCATATGCAGATGTTCTTATTTTGGCTACAATGAACGTTGGGCCATATGGTTTGTCGTTTACTGTATCCAGAGAAGAATCACCATTTCTACTAAAGTAGAGTGTTACTTGACCACCACTGAATGTTACTCCTCCGAAGGTAAGGTTCACTACTCCTCCAGCCTGAACTGTTACTACTGGGCTAGGTCCAGGTGATACTATATTGATGTAGATGTTGCCTGTTGAGCCTCGTGCTGGCGCTGGAATCGTTGATAATGCGACTGCAGAAACTAGCATAGCAATTAAAAGTAGCGATACTTTTCGCATGTTTTTTTCTCCTTTTTTTAGTTAGTGGTAAAACGTCTTCATCTCAGGGTATTTATATCTTATGTTAACAAGCTGTAACGTTTTGTCTACAGTGTGCTCAGCAAAAACCCGTTTTATTACTAAAATATATTCGACAATGATATGCTGATATAGAACCAGCGTAAAAACAAAGGCATCGCCACCAACCCCATTGAGCTTTCTAACAATCTTTTTTTATGGACAGTACACAAAGTGTGGCGGGCGAAACTATCACACAATAAATCATTGACTTTATTGTATATAGATTATCGTCTTCAAGAATTATTTCTAAAGGGAAAATTTTAGGCGAATAATGCCTTTAAAGCACTTCTTCTCTCGGGTCTTGTATCCCAGCGAATGCAGGGCTCCTTCCATGAAGTTCTGCAGCAGAAGCGACCTTTCCTGAGAGGCGAAGGCTGAGACGCATCTGAACTCGACCGTTTCTTTGTCGCGGTTCATGGTTACCTCGTTCAGGTCCCACCTACCTTCCTGCAACAACCGCAGAAAAATTTCAAGCGGCTTCTCGAACCTTTCTCTCAAGTATGTTCCGTACCATTTGCCTGCATGATACCAAAGCCTTTGCAGCTCCCCGCCTTGTTCGCTGAACGTTTTCTGTAGCAGATAATCCAAAATGTCTCTCGGCGTATAAATAGCGCCTGCTTCCTTAGGCACTTCGAGAATCTCTAAAATGTCAAGAATCTCCTTCAAGCTCCGTTTCATTTCGTAAGCCCGTACTGCCTGCTCAAAAATCTCAGAAACATAACTGTACAGGGTTTTCCCTTGACGGTTCGCGTCTTGGCTTAGTCTATTGACTAGGTCATTCGGTACCCTTATGAGCTTATGCTTCCTCGAATCAGGTTCAGACATCACTTATCCGACGACTTCACAAATTTTAGGTTAATTATGCCCTTAGAAACCTCGCTCTGAAATAGGCTGTACCCAAGCGCATTTAAGGCGCCCTCCAAAAACTTGCTGAAGAGCTCCGTGTATGTTGCCGAAAACTTCGAGCTCAAGCAAGTGAGGGCAATGTTCGTGCCTTCACCTGAAACCTTGAATTCGGAAACGTCCCAAAAGTACCTTTTGACAGCGGTTTCGAGTTTTTTCAAGTCGTCATAGTAGTGTCCGTACCACTGCCCCGTTTCGTACCAAAGACCAGCCATTTTTTCTCTACCCACGCGCTTGTACGAGACCTCAGCCAAATCATAAACAATTTTTTCTGGAATCACTATGAATCCAGCGTCTCTCGCCATTTTGATTATCCACCTGTCGTCAAGAACGTCCTTAAGCGACAGTCCCAAATCTTCAGCTCTGATGGCTTGCTCCAAAATGTCGTTCACGTAATCGTAAAGTGTTCCTTTTCGAGCCGAAATCGCGGATATTTTGTCAGCTAAATCTAATCTGCCCCACAGAACCTTTCTTTTCATGTATCAAACAGTCCTCCAGCAACCCTTCAACTTTAACTCAACAACAGCAAATACTAAGATAATAATTGAACCACTTTTATAATTTACCAGTGATACGAACAATAAAACAGCTCGGGAAAGTAGTAAATCTTTCTAAAAAACCCAACAAACACAGTAAAAGCAAACCAGAAAAATTTAAATACGTTGATTTGAATCATTATGCGCCTACGTGGAATCGGTGAAAAGACGATGTCCCTTAGAAACCAGCAATAGGAACAAATAAATAGATTTTTAAGTTTCCAGAGAAGTTTAGGCTGGCTATAGGCATTAAAAAATTTTATGGAGGATAACTCCTTGGACTACGCTGTTGAAACCTTTCAGCTTTCTAAAATATTCGAATCAAAAGAAAAGGGTCAAAAACGGTCGGTTAGGGCAGTTGACCGAGTAGACATTAAAGTCAAGAAGGGAGAATTCTTCGGTCTCCTTGGTCCGAATGGCGCTGGAAAAACGACGTTGATAAAAATTTTGTGCACCATAATTCTTCCAGACGAAGGCACGGCGAAAGTCAACGGATACGACATTCTGAAACAGTCATACGACGCGAGAAGCAGCTTCGGATGGTTCCACGGCGAAACAGGCGGCAGATCATTGTACTGGAGACTAAACGCGGAGGACAACCTCAGGTTTTACGCCTATCTCCAGAACGTTCCCAGAGAGGTCGCAGACAAAAGAGTCGATGCGCTTTTGGAGTTTTTCGAGCTAACCGAGGACCGAAAAAAGCTGGTCAAGGAATACTCGACCGGAATGAAGGTCAAAGTCATGCTTGCCAGAGCATTGCTTCACAATCCTCCGATTCTATTTATGGACGAACCCACCATCGGGCTGGACACAATAAGCGCCATGGACACCCGAAAATTGCTGAAAGCCCTCAACACGGAACTTGGAAAGACGATTATCTTCACCAGCCACAACATGTTCGAAGTTGAGCAGCTCTGCGACAGGGTTGCTATAATGCGGAAGGGCAAGATAATAGCTGACTCCTCGCCCTCGCAGCTCAGGGAAACGTTGAGAGACATAAGAGCCGTCGAGGTCGAAGTCAGAGACAACGTTGACATAAAGAAAATCGCTGAAAACCTTGCCAACATACCCATTGTCGTAAAAATTCTGGAGACAGAAAACAACACTTCTTCCAGCGTGATTCGGCTACAGGTCGAAAACGAATACGAGGCAATTCCCATCATAGCAGAAAAAATCCGCTCTTTAGGAATCAAGGTTTCAGCGATACGGCAGTCTGAACCATCGTTCGAAGACATCTTCGTTAAACTGACCAGAGAGGAAGAGAAACCTTGAAGATTGAGCAGATAATTGACCTTTTCAGGGAAGAGTTTCCACGCCCATCGTCAGAGTTGACCCACACATGGGCTGTCTTTTGGGCGAACTTCAAAATTTTCCTCTCCTACAAGACGTGGGTCATCACCGAAACCCTGAGCACAGTGGCCTCAATTGCGATGTACTCGTTCATGGGGCTGCAGGTCGACGCCAACAGGTTCATCTCAGTCGGATACGGAGACACTAGCTGGTTAGCTTTCGCCATCATCGGTATCGCGACAGCAAACTATCTTTGGATGTGCATCAGCCGAATAAGCCATTCACTTCAGCACGAGGTTGTAGAGGGAACCCTCGAACCCATCGTTTCATCGATGATTAAGCTGAGGTCATACATTATCGGCCAGTCCATCAGAGGCTTCCTCGTGAGCTCATACTTCATGTTTGGGGCTTTGCTGATAGGAGTCTTCGTCCTGAACGTGCCCATGGTGACAACGGTTGAAACCGTCTTCTCCTTCATCGTGATTCTGGTCATGATGATCGTCAGCTACGCAGGCATCGGCATAATGGCAGCTGGAATAATCTTGGTCTACAAAAAGGGAGACCCGATGACCTTCCTTCTGGCAAGCGTAACGGAGTTTCTTGGAGGCGTGCTTTTTCCGCTCAACTATCTAGAAGGCTACCCGATTCTTTACGGAATGTCCCGAGTCATGCCTTACACCTATGCCTTGGACGCTGCCCGGAGAGTCCTCCTAACTGGAGCAACAATAACGACGCCTGCTGTCTTAAGTGACCTCGTTATTCTCGTGGTCTTCACGTTTGTTTTTCTGCCAGCGGGTTTACGGGTTTTCAGGTGGGGCATGGACAGGGTAAGGAGAGAAGGAACCGTGGCAACCTACTAGGAGCACTTGGCGATGGACCCCAAAAAACTGATTGACCTTATGTCCACGAAGACCCTACTTAGGAAGACTCCTGTTCATCAGGTTGTGTCATCGTTCATTGAAAGGGACTTCAGGATCTGGTGGACCTACAAGTTCTGGCTGACGCTTGACATCACGGGCAACCTGCTGTTCGTTGCGACCTATTACTTGTTCTCGCTGATCACGTCTTCCCAGCAGGTTCAGGACGCAGGATACGTGACAGGTGGCTACTTCACCTTCGCATTGATCGGCATAGCCTTCCAGCAGTACGTTTTCTTCGCTGTTCAGAGCATCAACCAAAGCGTAAGAGAGGAACAGGAAAACGGCACAATGGAAACGGTGCTTTCGTCCGCAACCGACTTCAAAGTGTTCCTTCTAGGCGAAACCTGCTTCTTCTTCATCATCTGTTCAGCCTTCCTCTTCATCTCGTTCTTCGCTGGTCACCTTCTCGGAGCAACCTTCACGTTGAGCGTCGAATCCGTGCTTTCAGCTATTCTGCTTTCAGCGCTGTTGATTGCGAGTCACATGGCGATCGGAGTATTGAGCGCAGGGGTCATAATGAAGACGAAACAGGGGAACCCGTTGACGTGGGTGTTCTCTTGGATGACCCAGCTTGTTTCAGGCGTCTTCTACCCGCTGAAGCTTCTCCCATGGTACCTTGAATGGGTCGGCAAAATCTTCCCCTTAACCTACTCTCTCGACGGAATCAGGCTGTGCCTTCAAGGAGGACAAAGCCTCGCGTCGCCAGTAGTCCTGAACGACACGATAAGCCTCCTTATCTTCACAGTCATAGCGACGCCAATCGCACTCTACGTTTTCAGAATAGGATACGACGCCGCGAGAAGAGACGGCTCCCTCGGACAATACTAATTTTTATAAAGACTCTCCTTTCGGACGACAGTATCATTTGGAAGTCTGTCTCGCCTAAAAATGACGATGGGTGTGTGCCTAAAGTTTCTCAGCATGCTCCAAGTCACTTCAGTAACGCCGACCCCGAACTTTTCAGCCATGTCCCACACTGTCCGCCCAGCGCCTGAACCCCGCCGCCTGTGGGCAGCCTCAGCCAAATCCAAGGCTGTCTCAACGTCCATTCTTGAACCAGCAACAGCCAAAGGCGTCGACCTCCGCTTTACACGCAGAATCCTTCCAAAAACGTAGGCAACGAAACCAAAGGTGCGAATGCCCTTCAGCGGTTTCGGTCTGTGCGTGAAATGGAACCCGCCCAATGAGTATGTTTTGTCTGTGTCCACAATCATCACTGTAACCTCTTTGCCGAGTGCTTTCTTTAAGCAAAGGCGAATCTCCTCAGCCACGGTGGACGGGTCGTCAATAGGCAAGCTCACAAACGAGTATGGAAGGTTGCTGGCGTCTATCCCGCCTTCGGACCCCCAAAGCAAAGCCTCTAAGAGACCCGCATGCCATAAGGCAACTTGCTTGTGGGCGCTTCCTTCCTTCAACGGGTAAGCTCGCAGCCGCCTCACGTTTTCTTTTTTTAGGCTACAAGCCTGTCCAAGGAAGCGTCCCCAGACAATTCTCATCCAGAACCGTGCTAACAGTCTAGCCGTCTTTCTTGGCTGCACGTTGCTTTCGTTCACGATGCGTCCTTTTGCTGTTGATAACGCCTTTTCGGAAACCGCGACGATGTCTCCGTCTTCGATCTTGCCGTCAAGAGCTTTCGCTATTATTCTCGTATAGTTTTGCCTTGGCATCCAGTACTCAGTTTCAACTGCCTTAGCTAGGTATGATGGTCTCTTCATTTTACGATATTACAGAAAGTGAAAGTCTGCTTAAATATAACACAAAGCCACAAGTGATTGCGGTTATTGCTGTTCCCACTACTTTCAAAATCAGATTAACACCTTGGAATTTGTATTTGAGGCTAAACCGAATGGCTTTAAAGGAAAGAGCCTTCCTATCTTTAGGGGCTTTCGGGAACCGTAAAGCATGAACAGTCTTTCATCGGATGGCTCAGAACGGAACGAAATCTTAACCGTTTGTAAGGAAGAAGCATCAAAACTGAAAATTGTTGCCGCTTTACGTTACGACTCATTTATGCACGTCCCCAAAGGCAAGAAACGTGGCTTCAGAGTTCTTTTGATTCTTGATTCTCCGAGGCTGATTCTGAGGCATCGAGTAAAACCTTTCAAGGACGGGAAAGTTTCTCTTTTGGTGGTTGATAAGAAAACCTTCGAAAAGGACGTTGAGAACGACTGGCTGGGCGGGCTTTTGGTCGAGAATCTGCTTACGCCCTACGAAAGTCTGGTCAACGAGCACTTTTTGTGGCAAAAGGAGACTCAAGCAAAAAAAAGGTTGGTCACCGAGATTCTCGACAACCTTGTTCTTGAGTATCCAGAAATGTCCCATGAGCTCATGATTGAGTCCGAATATTTCATGTTTGAGGCGATGGCTCGTAAGGTCTCTCTGTACCCGCCTATGGCGTACAAATTTTTGAAGATGCTTGAGGACGACTCGAAAGACGAGAATTTGCGGTTGATAAAGAAAGGCTTCGATGCCGCTTTAAAAATGGCGGCTAAAGAGGGAACCGTGGCACAAACCGACGGATACGTCAAAATATTGCCAAAACACATCAACGCCGTTCAGCGAAGAAAAAAACGTGCCCTTTCTCTACTAAAGAATGTGCGGGCAACAATGCTTCGTCACGGCTTAGAGGTTTTCCCGAAAATGATGCGTTCGCTGATGGACGAGTACGGGGTCTATGTTGAGCGTTTCATGGACCCTGAAAGCCTTAAGATGATACGTTTGCCTGAACTTGAGGACACGAAAAGGCACATCTTTATCCCAACTTCGCTGGGGCTTGTGGCTTACTCAGAAAAGGTAACCATTGAAGATTTCATAGGAAAACAAATTCCCGAAAGCCGAGGTTCAATAGCAGAAACCGAGAAATTGGGGGGCGTCCTAAACGCCGTCTACACTCTAAAAATTCGGAAATTAGGCAAAGAGCAGAAGATTGTAGTGAAATCTTTCAAGGACTGGTACGGGTGGAAATGGTTCCCGCTGGCGCTGTGGGCTATTGGCACCCGAGGGTTCTCGGTTCGCGGAAAGTCGAGGCTAGAAAGAGAGTATGCCATAAACCGTTACCTGTCAAAAAACGGCTGCAACGTTCCCTTACTTATTCATGTAAGCCCGAAGGAGAAACTGATTTTTCAAGAATATATTGAAGGCGAAAACCTCACGAGCCTGATCAAGAGGATTTACTCGTCAAAACACGAAGACCCGAAACTCACTGGCATAATCAAACATGTCGGAAGGGAGCTTGCCAAGATTCACGGGCTTAACGTGGCTCTGGGGGACTGCAAACCCGAAAACATCATAGTCGGACAGGACGGCAGAATCTGGTTCGTGGACCTTGAGCAGGCTGAAAGAGGCGGAGACCAAGCGTGGGACTTGGCTGAGCTCCTCTATTATTCGGGGCGTTACGCTCTGCTTTCGTCCATTGAGATGACTCAGGCAGTAACTAAAGCATTTATTGAAGGATACTTGGAGGTTGGCGGAAAAATTGTGAACGTGCGAAAAGTAAAGTCTCCAAAGTACATTAAGGTTTTCAGTTTCTTTGCGTCTCCGCACATCCTTTATGTTATTTCCAACGTTTGTGGACAAAAATCGAAGGACGCAGAGGCGACCGAGAAAAAAGACCATATTAGTCCTTGACGAATATAATTTGTGAGGGAAAGAAATGGTCGCTACAACTCTTACTTTCTATGGCGGAATAAACGAAATAGGCGGAAACAAAATTCTTTTAAAAGATGGAAAGACTAGGATGTTTTTTGATTTCGGGCAGTCTTTCACGATGGGAGAAGACTTTTTCACAAGTTCGTTTGGACCTAGATGGATTTGTGGCTTAAAGGATTACTTTGAGTTTGGTTTGATGCCGAAAATTAGGGGGCTTTACGGCGAAAAGCAGCTAATGTACACCGATTTAAGTTATTCTAGGCCAAGTTTTGATGCTGTTTTTCTTTCACACGCCCACTTCGACCATACGGCGCATTTGCGTTTCGTAGACGAGAAAATTCCAGTGTTTTGCGGCTCAGGAACCAAGCTCTTTCTAGAGTCGATGGAGGAAACC
The DNA here is from genome assembly GCA_964600125.1 of uncultured Candidatus Bathyarchaeia archaeon. Taxonomy (GTDB): domain Archaea; phylum Thermoproteota; class Bathyarchaeia; order Bathyarchaeales; family DTEX01; genus JAGTRI01. Next base: position 3,407 of record CAZRIK010000003.1, on the reverse strand, counting down.
ACTTTTACACCGCTCGGAGAACACCCTTACCACACATTCAGAACAGGCGATGCCATAGAGGTTGACCCGTTAAAGGTTGAACCCATCCACGTAGACCATTCCATTCCAGGAGCCTACGGCTTCATAATTCACACGTCGAAAGGAAATGTCGTCTACACTGGAGACCTAAGAGCTCATGGTCCAAAAAAGGAGATGACTGAAGAGTTCATCGCGAAAGCGTGTGAGTGCAAGCCAATCGCCATGATATCTGAGGGAACGCGGATTGTCGAAAAAAGACCTCGAGCTAATTATTCCGAATTTGAAGTCAAGGAAAAAAGCAACGAGATCGTTTCAGGTACAAATAAGATAGTTTTCGTCACGCATCACGGACGAGACGTTGACAGGTTCAGGACCATATACGAAGTGGCAAAGCAGAACGGCAGGAAAATAGTCATTTTTCCAAGACTGGCTTACCTTTTAAATAAGCTTGTTGAAGACGAACATTTGGACTTTCCTGATCCGCTGAAGGACAACAATATACTTGTTTATTTCAGGAGGAAGAAGACTGGGACCTTCATTGAGGAAGACTACTACGTATGGGAAAGAACCTTCATGCAAAGAATGGTCACAGCGGATGAAGTGCACGAAAACCAAGGCGGATTAATTATGGATTTGGATTTTTACCAGTTCGGGGAGCTCATAGACATCAAGCCAGACAGGGGAAGCCACTTCATTCACAGCATGAGCGAGCCTTTCAGCGAAGAAGACATAGAAGACCAGGTGATGCACAACTGGCTAGACCACTTCAAAATCAGGTTTCACCAGCTCCACGCCTCTGGGCACATGAGCAGGCAAGAACTCATGGAGATGGTTGAACGCGTAGACCCGAAGAAGGTGTTCCCTATTCACACTGAGAACCCTACCTTTTTCAAAAAAACAAAGAAGAAAATTGTGGTCATCGAAAAAGGAAAAACTTACACACTGTGATTTGCTGAATGCAGATGGAAATAGTTCATGTTCGAAAGAGACGCTGAAAAGGTTCTTTCATGCAAATGATTTTCAGGATTCTTTTGTTAGATTCAGCCTTCGCCTTTAGACCATAATCCTTAACAAAAGGCAGTCACTCAACATTAATAGAACGCGACATTAACAGGCAGGAATCATCCTTGGGAAATGTTATTCAGGAAGGAAGCAACGTGCTTCTGTATTTGGACAGGCGGCGAAGCTATCTGGTTAAGGTTGAGAAGGGAAGGGACCTTCACACGCATAAGGGCTTCATTCACTTCAGCGACCTGATAGGCAAAGAGTACGGCGCACGGGTCAAAAGCAGCTTGAACGTGGAGTTTGTGGCTCTTGACCCAAGCATCAGAGACTACGTTTTCAAGATGGCGCGAAAGACGCAGATAATTTACCCGAAGGACATCTCGCTAATTGTCATGTTCAGCAACATTCAGCCTGGAAGCCGAGTCGTCGAGGCAGGAACGGGAACAGGAGCCTTAACCACGGCGTTAGCTAGCTACGTTAAACCCTCGGGACGCATCTACAGTTACGAAATTAGGACAGAATTTCTTCAGGCGGCAGCAAAAAACCTTGAAAAAGCAGGCGTCGCAGAGTACGTTGAGCTGAAAAATGGGGATGTGACGCAGGGAATCCAAGAAAAAGAGGCGGACGCCGTGGTTTTGGACTTGGCAACGCCTTGGCTCGTCGTTCCCCACGCCTATGCCTCATTGAAGGGAAGCGGAACGCTGGTCTCGTTCAGCCCAACAATCGACCAAGTGGTTAAAACGGTTGAGGCGCTGGGGGAAACGGGATTCGTGGACATCGAAACTATAGAGTGCCTACTCAGGGGAATGCAGACTGAAAGAGGAAAGACGAGACCCGAAACATTAATGACCGCTCACACGGGCTACATCACCCACGCAAGAAAGGCAATGCCGCAAAACGCTGAGTCTTTGGAGCAAACTTCAAAAGAAAACGCGTAAAGACACGTCTTTTTTTCTACATAAGACGTTTAAGGAAGGGCACAAGTCTATTGCTTAACCTTCCAAAAAAGCTTAGTGAACAATCAGGAGCCCATTAGTTGCAGAAAGACAAATCTGAAAAGAAAACTCTCTGGCAAAAAATAAAGAACCTTAGAAAAAACGGAATATTCGCTACGCTGTTGCTTCTTCTATTCATCTTGTTAGCTAACTTCGTTATTCAGGGAGCCTTAACCTTGATTCTGAAGACCTCTCGACCCCTTCACACGCCGATATCTGGAAGCATGGAGCCGACGCTGAACATCGGCGACTTGCTCATAATTCAAGGCGGAATAACGGGAGAAACCGTTTATGCTCATCCCGGCGACGGTGATATCATCATCTATCATGACCCTAGAGATTATGATGGCATCCCCATTGTTCACAGAGCCGTCGACAAGTACACGGACGAAGGTATCTGGTACATCGTAACGAAGGGAGACAACAACCCCACAGTGGACGACTGGTCGTGGTACGGTTTCCCGAGAGGAGGAAACTACAGCGTCGCAGGACACCCCGAAAGCTACATAGTGGGTAAGGTGATTTTCAGAATTCCTTACTTGGGGTATTTTTTGAGGGCATTCGACGAGAACGTCATAAACCTCGGTGTGTTTGCCATCAGTCTCAGGCAGCTTCTCATCATAATTTTGCTTGTGGCGCTCGTTTACCTAGAATTGTCAGGGTCAGAGGAAGAAACAAAGAAGCCGAAGGAACCCGAAAGACAGGAAAATACGGAACAAACTACGAAATGAACCATTAAGTATAAATTGTGCTTTATAAATTCCTTTATAAAGACCAAAACAAAACCGTTAAACTTTTATATTTGAAGGTGACTGGATGCCGCAAATTGAAGCAAAAGTGAAAATAGAAAACGTGGTTGCCTCCGCAACCTTGAACCAGAAAATTGACCTTAAAGCCGTTGTGAAAAGCTACCCAGGCGTCGAATACCGTCCTGAACAGTTTCCAGGATTAGTTTTCAGGCTCAAGAAGCCGAAGACTGCTACCCTCATTTTCAATTCGGGCAAGATGGTTTGCACCGGAGCGAAGTCCGAGAAGGAAGCCCGCGGGGCAGTCATGAAGGTCATCAAGGAACTCAAGAAAAGCGGAATCGTGATAATCGGCAAACCTGAGCTCAAGATTCAGAACATTGTCGCTTCAGCAAACCTCGGCGGAATGATAGACCTTGAAAAGTCAGCTTTCACGCTTGGAAAAACCATGTATGAACCTGAACAGTTTCCTGGCTTAATCTTCCGCATGGACGAACCGAAGGTTGTTATCCTGCTTTTCGCCAGCGGCAAACTGGTTTGCACTGGAGCCAAAAAAGAAGAGGACGTTTACAAGGCTGTGGATAAGCTGCATCGGCGGCTTGAAAGAGAAGAACTAATCTACTACGCGTAGTGTTGAAGGTTT
>CAZRIK010000002.1:0-64665 GCA_964600125.1 uncultured Candidatus Bathyarchaeia archaeon | reverse complement strand
AGTTTCCACGATGCCCTTTCTGAAGCGTCCCACCATTTCTGGTTCCAGATGTTGGTCACTTTTTCGTTGATTGTTCCGCTTGTCTCGACGAAATCTATCTCTTTGCTTGCTAAGCCTTGCTGGAGGTCACGGTCAACTGGGACAAAACCTTGCGGAGAACGGCTGCGAATGTCTTCTTTAGTCAACACAGGCATCATTGCGTAGCGGAAATCGACGCTGTGCCCTCTTCCGGGGTCAAAAGACTGCCAAGATTTATAGGCTGGAACCTGATTCAGGGCTTTTTCAAGAACATTCAAGGAATTGTTGTAGTATTCTGCCAAAAAAGTCAGTGAACAAGCGAACAAAGGATGGCAACAACACGCGTCACCCACCTACCTTCACCTCAGCCTTAACCATTTAAAGAACGATGTCACACGACAAAGGGTTTCGTTCCCCATTCCCCATGCGGCGATTTAAGCCTTTCTGAAAAATTGGTTTCCCACAAAAAATAACGTTTATTAACGTATGCGTGCATGTATACGAGGATTTAAGACAATCATTCTAACATATTTCGCAAAAAGCCTTGTAAATTCGGAAGGAGAAGATATTAACATTGGATATAAAATTTCTTGGCAGCGCAAGAGAGGTGGGGAGAGCCGCCATTTCAGTCAAGACACAGAAGACCCAAATTCTACTGGATTACGGGGTCATGCTCGATCATACTCCTGGATTTCCGATGCATGTTCCGCCAAAAGAGGTTGACGCCGTCGTCGTGACGCACAGTCACCTTGACCATTCAGGCGCAGTTCCAATCTTCCACATTCAGGAAATGAAGCCTGTTTACGGGACACGGATGACCTTTGATTTTGCTAACATTTTGATTAAAGATTTCATTAAGCTTTCGAGCTACTATATTCCCTTTGAGTTCCTTGAGCTGCGTACGATGATGCGTAGCCGTAGAGACTTGAAATACCGGGAAGAAGCACCCGTCGGGGACCTTAGTTTTCAGCTCCTTAACTCTGGGCATCTTCCAGGCGGAGCCCAAGTTCTCGTTGAAGCGGAAGGCAAAAGACTCTTGTACACAAGCGATTTCAACACCGTTGAAACTAAGCTTCTTCCGCCTGCTGACCAGGACTACGGAGAGCTCGATGTGGTGGTTATGGAAAGCACCTATGCTGACGAAGAGCACACTCCGAGGAAAGAGCTTGAAGAGAGGCTTGTAACCGAAGTGAATGACACGGTGGAGAAAGGCGGAACAGTGCTGATTCCAGCCTTCAGCGTCGGTCGATCTCAGGAAATAGCCTGTGTTCTGGCGGCGAATCATTTTGAATACCCAGTCATGATCGACGGCATGGCTCGGGAAGCAAGCAGAATATTGATGGAGCAGCTTGACTTCGTCAAAGATAGGCGGTTGTACATGGACGCAATTCACGAAACCAACTGGGTTGAGGGATGGAGAGACAGAAGAATCGCGTCCAAAAGACCAGGCGTCATAATTTCCCCAGCTGGAATGCTGAAAGGCGGACCCGCGAGTTCATACCTGCAAACGATTGGCAAGAGAGCGGGTAACGCCGTCTTTTTGGTTGGATACCAGATTCCGGGGACGCCAGGCAAAGAACTGCTTGATAAGGGCAGATGCGTCATCGACGGGCGGATGCGGAAAGTTAAAGCCAAAGTTGGATTCTTCGACTTCAGCAGCCACGCAGGTGCAACGGAACTCCACGAAACCGTGAAGAAGTTTAAGGGCGACCCAATCGTCTACGTGGTTCACGGTGCTGAAGGGAACTGCCCAAGGCTGGCAAAATGGATTAAAGAGGAAGTTGGCTTAGAGGCTGTTGCTCCAAACCCCGGAGACTCATTTACCGTCTAACGTTAACTCAGTTTTTTGGTTTCCTTAATGAGTGTGTCAAGTTCTTCTTCGGTGTTGTAGAAGTGCGGCGAAACCCGTATACCATTCATCCGCGCTGAAACAATTATGCCTTTTTGCTCTAATTTTTCAGCCTTTCCTCGGGCATCATTTACTAAGAAGTTCACGATGCCTGAACGATGTTCAACAGCGTCGGGAGTTTGAAGCTTAAACCCTTCTTCTTTTAGCCTATCAACGAGGAACCCAGTCAAGCCAATTACGCGTCTCTCTATCTCGTCTATGCCAACTTCGAGAATCATCTTCATTGCAGCTGATGCGCCCACGTAGCTGAGAGAGCTTAGTCCACCTGTCTCGAAACGGTTGGCGGTCTCGATGAACTCCAGCTCTCGGTTGTTCCAGAGCTCTATAGTCTTGAAGACCTCGGGTTTTACGCCTTCGTAACCGACGAAAACGGGTTCGGACTCCGCAATCAAGTCTTTCTGGACGTACAGGAAGCCTGCGCCGCTGGGTCCCAGAAGCCACTTGTAGCTCGAGGTTGCCAGAAAGTCGACTTTGTCCCGTTTCACATCTATGCGCAGTGCGCCTGCAGATTGGCACACGTCAACTATGACCACGGCTCTATGTCCATGGGCGATCTCGGACAATGCCTTAAGATCGTTTCTGAAGCCGTTCGAGTATTCCACGTGGCTGACCACAACAGCGACGGTTCGGTCGTCCACATTTTTTTCGAAGTCATCCAGCAGCAGTTTCCCGTCTACGTTCTTGACGTATCTGACCTCAACATTAGGTTTCAGCTTTCTCCTCAACCACGGGTAGACGACTGTTGGAAACTCAAGGTCAGTCGTGACTACGTTGCAGCCTCTTGGATAGTCAAGGGTGTTGGCAGCTATGTTCAGCCCTGTTGTTGTGTTGGGAACAAGGGCTATTTCCGTTGGTTCAGCGTTCACGAGCTGGGCAAAAAGATTCCTTCCCTCATTTGGGGCACTGTGGTCCTCTTCGTGAAACAAGGAGTTTTCCAGATAATTTTGGACTGCTGCTTTAACAGGCAAAGGTAAAGGCGAAGCCGCAGCGTGGTTAAGAAAAGCCCTAGTCTTCGTGACCGGAAACATCTCTCGAACCTTATCTACGTTCATTGTATAGACCTCGCTTTGGTTTCTTTTTTCTACGTTTCTTCATCTATAAATGTTATAGTTCAGCCATGATTTATTTTCTGTTGAATGTTTTATGAACCTTTGGAATACGTGCACTTTCCGTTCTTTATCGATGCAATTACTACTTTAGATGAGGTTTCTGAGGAGCTTATCATCCCTGAGTATTTTGGTAAGAGAGCATCTGAAGAGCGAGGAGCCCTAAGGCGATGAATACGACGCTGAAGGGGAAGATTATCCAAATGCTCGTTAGGCTTATGACGGCGGCAGCGACGACTGGGGTTGCGGAGCATATGACTCCTTCTGTGAGGAAGTAGATGCTGAAGCTCAGTCCTCTTTCGTTCTTAGGCGTCAAGTCGGCAACAAGCGTGTTCATCGGCGACCAAACGCTGTTGCTGAAAAACGAGTAAAAGACGTAGACAAGCGTAAGCACGAATAGGTCTGGCGAAAAAGCTACGGCAGCAAGCGAAAAAATGCAGCCCACCATCACTAAGCTAAGGGTCTTTTTGGCGCCTATTCTTTCGCCCAGAAATCCTCCAACCAAAGAGCCTAAAATGCCCGTGAAGGGACCCAGCCCAAAAATAAGGCTAGCAGTGACCTCTGAAAGCCCTCTCGTGTCCACGAGATAAGTGGTCATGAAGGTTGACGTCCCCGTGTTACCGACCTCCCGCAATCCGATGGCAACCAAGAAAATCATGAAGCCCGCGGAGAATATTAAGGGCAACCGCTTTAAGATTAGTCTTTTTTCGTCGTTGTCGGTTTTGGTGGTTTTTAACTGGGGAGACTTGAGGATGATTATTCCCCAAACAAACAGGGGAACGGGCCAAAAGATGTACATCCATCTCCAACTGGCTATCGACTGGAAAATTGCGAGGCTGACCAAGCCTATAGCTGAACCTAGGCTTCCTAAGGCGTTGTGGACGCCCATTGATCGGCTAATCCTTTTCTGCGCGACAACTCGACTTATGCTGCTCAATCCCGTGATGTGATAGAGCGGAGAGCACGTCCTCATGACCGAGACGCAAAGCACCAGCACCCAAAAACTGTTCGTCTGGCTTATAGCTAAGGCTGAAGCAGCTTCGATTGCCATACTCGCGAACAACAGTCGGTTCACGCTCACGCGGTCTGCCAAGTAGCCGACTGGAATATTCATGAAGATCGGGACGAGACTTGGGACAGTGGCAACCAACGAGGCTTCGAGGAGCTCTATATGAAACTCGCGTACGAAAACCGGGATGAGGGCAACCTGAATGAGGTAATAGACTTCTAAGAACATGTGCGTTAGGCTGACGAGCCAGAAAGACCGTTCCATCCTCGACGCATCGACCTCTATTCAATAAAACCTATAAAAGCGCAAGACCAAACTATAAGAATGTATCTAGACATTAGATTCACAGAATCGGCAATAGACAAGTTTTGGTCAAAGAAATTTACAGCGCTTAATTTGTGATTTGAACAATAGGCAATGCTTTGGTACATAAAAATAACAAACAGCACAATTTGTCAAGGCAAAAAAATCAAGATATAACCGCTGTTTGCCAAAAAATTTCTTAATCATTTTTTCTGGCTAAGTTAACTCCCATCCTACCTTCTTCATCATACCACGAAACTCATTAGGACTGATCAACTGGAGCTCAGCAGCCCTTAAGATGTCAGCGACAATGACCTGCGGTTTTTCAGGTATTCCCCAGTTCAGTCGGCAGCCAGCCTTTTGCGGGTCGTAGCCCCTTTGCTGGATAATCGGCGTGAAGAGTTCTTTTTCTACAGCGCGTTTCATGAACCTTTGGAGCGCGTATACCTTCCGTTCTGCCAGTTCAATGGCTGCTTTGGCTGAGGCTTCCGTGAAACCTGGCGTCGTGAATAGTTTTGGTAGCGGCGTTTCTCCGCCTAAATAGACTTGATTGATTATGTGGTCCAAGTAGGTTTGGAACTGGGTCCTAGGGTCTATTTGCACGGTTTTAACGTCCGCTTTCTTGTTGTAGACGAACCTTGCTCCAGCTTTCGGCTTAGACTTGATTATGCGTTGGTACTCTGCGAGTCGGTCGTCGCTTACTCCTTCGAAAACCCAGAGCTCATCTGGTCCCGCGTATTTTTCGAAGATTTCGGGCAGCATCTTTTCTATGCGAGCTTTCATCTCTAAGAAGCTCATCCTCGTCTCTCCGCCTATTGTCATTTTTTCAAGCAACGGTCTCAGGACGCCTGTCCCGAACGGTTCACCGTCAACGGGGTTCCATTTGAAATGGATGATCCTGTTAGATGTCAAGCTTTTTCCGCCGTACGCGGCTGATTGGACGTAGGATTGAATGTTGCCTTGGACGTCCCGTTTGATGTGGCTTAAACTGGTTAACGGCAGGATTCTCAAGTCAACGAGGCTGTTGGGTTCAATCTTTTCCCAGAAACTGTTCCCCGTAGCGATTACCTCTCTGGCGGCTGTCTGAAGCATGTTATCAAGGTTCACATGCTCACAAAACTCGTCAACAGCACTCTTAGCTTCAGCAGCACCCTCATAACCCTCATTCACGGTCGTGTAGAATCCTGCGCCTACAACCTGGTCTGAGAGGAAATCGACGAAGGCTTTGCACGTTGGGTCCTTCAAGTACGCGTTGACGCAGTCCTGGAAGCTCACTGAAGGCTGCTCTCCGAACCTCGACGTGTGCGCAGGTAATAGGTTGCCGACGTTTCCGCTGACTTTTTCGTGCAGCCAACCAGCAAGTTTGCTCATGCTTTTCTCACGTCCTTCACGTTTTCTTCGTCAACGACTCTTCTATGTTCCTTCATGCCTAACCGCAACAGGTGCTCAACGAAGGTTGACCGCTTCTCGCGTCCTCTTAACTGCTCTATCCTCCGGTAAAGCTCGGAGTCGACTGTGACCGCAAGGTATGCTTTCATTTTTGTTTTCTCCCTAATATAGGATACTTAGTATACCAAGTGGACTTTATAAAACTTATCAAATTTGTTACACCAAGTCCCCCTTTTCCACAAGACATAAATGCTCAAACAACAAACTAGACTACGCAACAGTTAGGACGGAAAATAGCATGAAGACCCTCAAAGTTCAAGATGAAATCCACGAGAAACTCACCTCCCTCGTCGGTGAATTAACCGCGGAAAGCGGGAAACTTCAAACTTACGCTGACGCTTTAACGAGGCTGCTTGAAACATCCATCGTTTTTCCAGAAGCCCTCGTCCAAAAAATCAACGAAGCCATAGAAAACCATAGTGCAGTTGGATACACAACCGTAACCGACTTCGTCCGGGACGCTGTCCGCCGCCGATTGGATGAGCTTAAAGCTGAAGAATTCTATGTTAACGTACCAATTCCAAGCGAAGAATACCACCTTCTCGACAAAGCTATGGAAGAAACTGGGGCTGAATACAAAAACGCCGACGACTACATACGACAGCACATCCGCGAAAAAACCGAAGAATACCAGCAATACCTTGGCACACACAAAAAGCAATAGATAGCTCATAGTCAGTGACCGAAAAGATTTCTGATTTAGGCTAAATTCGTTTTTATTGCACGTTTGGTTCAGAAAGCGAACGCGGAAGAACAGGTTTCGGACGCAAGTAGAACGCGGGAAACGCAACCGCGATGTAAAAGCCGAACCCGAGCGTCTGCCGTATTAAGTGCGGAGCGTCCCACAGCCAGCTCAATGCGCCGTTAAAGTGGGCACCTGCGATTAGCCAGCCCAAAGTTACGTCAACAAACAATTCAGCTATCAACGAGTACTGTCCCGTGTACCTGATGAGGTGCGAGTCAAGGACGAGGATTGCGTAAATCGGAACAGAAAATAACAGGTCAAAAATCACCAAGCCCGCAGCGATTCCGTAGGTCTGCATGAAGCTCCTCGCTAAGAGGTTCGCCTCGGCATAGGGGGTCTCGCATAGCATTAGGGTGACCAGTAAATCGAGGAAGATGAAGCCGAAAAGAAGAACCGTCCTCCACACCCATTCGCCTTTAGGGAAAAGAAACCTCAGCACCGACGCAGATACCATGAACCTTTATTGTAAATTAGGTTCTTATATTAGGGCTTGAAACAACAATACGAAGACGCCTTTCTGAATAAGATTATGTACCGCTAACACTGGAATTCAGCACTAATCGCGTTGATGGTGCTACCCAGTCCAGCTTGGGTTGTTCTGTCAATCCATGAAGAACCGTCGAAACTTTTTATGTTACCACCTTCCCCGCCCACAAGCCAGTACGCGTACGTGTCGCTGTATTCGATGGCGAAAATGTCAATGTTCGACCCCCAGCCACTGGACTTGTCAGACCATGAACTCCCATCATAAATTTTTACTGTCCCGTCTTTGCCTCCCACGAGAAACTGGCTGTTTCCCCAGTCAATCGCATGTATCGATTTTCCACTGGAATAAAAGCCAGCCTCAGCCGTCAGGTCGGTCCAGTATGTGCCGTTGAACTTCTGGATAACACCATTTAGGTCACCAACAAGCCAAGTTGAACCGTCGCAGCTTATGCCGCCAATCTCGTCTTCGAACTGCCTGAAAGACGGAGAAACGCCAATCCAGCTGCTTCCATCAAACTTTTTTACAACGCTGTCGCTGCCGACAAGCCAGTACCCGAAGTCCTCGTTCCACTCGATTTCTGTGATCGGAATTCTCTGAGAGTTGAAGCCAGCCTCAGCCGTCAGGTCGGTCCATGAGCTCCCGTCGTATTTTTGTATTCTGCCGTTTCTGTCGCCGACAAGCCAATAACCGTCCCCCCAACATATTGCACTAACGTCTCTAGTGAACGGGTTTACGGCTGGAGTTATCTCGGTGAAGTTTTCTCCATTATACTCGAAGACTCTGCGGTTTTTGCAGCCTATTATCCAAGATTGGGCGTTTGAGCCTACTGAAAGTATTTCGCCCATTCCGGAAGAACCCGTTAGCAGCGTCCATGTTACGTTGTCGAATTCTACGATTTCAATACTACTGGTGGCGACTAGAAAGACGGGCGTTTGCTCTATGATTTTCGTTGGGGCTAGAACTGACTGGACATAAATGTTTCTTTGGTCGTAAGTTCTGATTGACAGCTGGTGAGTCCAGAATCTGGAAACCGTGAAAAAGACGCGGTATGTTCCGTTTCCATAATCAGCCAATGAGTAGCTGCTTAGCTGTTCCGCGTTTCGCCAGCCTGAAGTGTGCTGGTAGTAGACCTCCAAATCTTCAGCGAGCGCTGGTTCGCCTTCGTTGTAAAGGTTAATTGTCATGTTGATGTCTTGCCAAAAAGCTGGATTAGAATAATGCGCTCCGTATGACAAAACTGAGGATGTAACGTTCACGGGAAAAGTTACCACTACTTCTATTTCGCTGTCCGATAGATTGAGTGTGAAATCCGCCTTGGCGCTTGATACGCCGCAACCGTCTTCGTTCCAGCTCTGCCACAAACCGTAAGAGTAAGGTTCATCGTCGCAGAGCTCAAAGTCTAGGACACATTCCCCAAGGTAGTACTGACTTTTCACGAAGTCTATCCATCTATCAAGGTTTGTGTTAAGTATCGTGGTTCCGCCACCTGTAATATCCACGAGGCAGCCAATCACCAAGTTACGAGAGCCGAGTTTGACGTTCCTCACGAAATCTTGGACAGCGAAGGGTTGGCTGACGTTTGTGACGCGGCTAGTTTGATAGGTGTAAACGATCGTAGACGAAATCAGCAGGGCTACCGCTAAGGCAGCGATGATCAGAACCTGTCCCGAACGGTTACTTCTTAGACTTCTCATTTGATGTACGCCAGCTGAAGACTGACCACATAGAAGCCGATATGTGCCCTTTCAACAACCAAATACTGGACTGAAACCACGTTTTTTCCTTCCAAGACTCCGTCAGTTATAGGAGACGAATTAACAATCTCATGGCTTTCGTCGTATATAGTCGCATTATACGAGACTCCGATGGGCAACAACAATGACAAACGGTTCGAAAGCTCAGCCCAGTCATTTTGAGAGATCAATTCTCCGAGCTCGCCTTCTCTGTCAAGCTCAATCAACACGTTCAAACCAAGCGAGTACAGAATCTCAGTGTGACCCGTGTTCTGGTAAGCCACGTACACAGGTCCCGTTAATATTAAAGACCCGAACACTACTGCCGTCGCAAAAAAGGCTTCAAGAACCCTGATTTGGCCACGGTTGTCCATCGGCACCGCTTTATGTCCCTCCTATCGTAACTTCGCATTCATAAACCGCAGAGTTTATAGTCACCAAGTAGCGGAAGGCGTAAGAATCCAGAAGGTCATGCTGCCCCGTGAAATTCGATCCGAAATCGACCGGAATCTGGGGATAAACGGTCCATTCAGCGAACGAGGTTGACTCGTCTAATCCTGTTCCAACTAAAACCATTGGGCCAACATCGAGTAGATGAGGCATTGTATAGAACATGGTTGCCTGCGATTCGTTAATTTCAGCTAGGCTGAACCAGTCGTTGTATGTTAATATTGTTGCATAGGATACTCTGTCTTCAACGGAAACAAGGTCAACCCTAAGCGTGTAGTCCACGGGACTTAAAGCAGCATACGCGCCTTGGGAGTGGGGATTGCCGCTTGACTGATGCGTGAACGGGTAAACCGCATAAGAGGTCGTCTTGGAATCGGCTTTGGCGATTACGATAAACAATGCTGTCCCGGTTCCTTCGTTAAGGAGCGAAATTTCGACTAAGCCTTCGCCTGTCGGAGACGTGGAAGAAGCGTTGCTTACGACTTGTTCTAAAAAGACGGCGTAGCAGCTTAGATCAGCAGCAATGGGAAGATTTGACTTTTTTGTGGTCACTTGAAAATGATAAACCGTGTCGGTCGGTCCTTCCTGTTTCGAGGTTAGGTTAACGGTAACGTCAAAGACAGGTTTGATTGTGATTCTGAAGGGTTTATCTTGCGTTCCCAAGGCTGAAAAAACGTCAAGGAAACTCACGTTGTAGACGTTTTCACTGTTCAGCCGAGTGACCTTGTCGATGTCCAACTCGAAGGGCGTTGCGAACCCAGATTTTGCCAGCCCAAAATCAGTTAAAGAAGTGGCTAAGTCTGACCCCCAATTAACTGGGTATCCGGGTCCAAGAAGAAGATATTCTGCGAGCTTTTGGTTGACCTGCGTTTTGTACCATGACTGCTGCTCTTGGAGGAAGGGGTGGACAACGGTGTACACGCCCACCATTGAAGATAGGACTAAAGAAACCATGACGAAGCATGAAAGCAGCGTGTCAATCGTCGTTGTCGGCATGTCACAGTGCTCCGAAAACGATGTCAATCACGTTCTGCGACAACAACAACGACACAAACGCCGTCACAGCGAGAAGCAGCGAGTACTTGAATCCAGCAGCGAAGTTTCCTTGCGTAATCTTACCGATGAAGAAGCCTGAAACCCACGAGTGAAAGATTATGGCGCTTGAAAAGAGAGCCATCTGCCCTTGCATGAGAGGGAATTCCGTTCCACCAGGGTATGTTGTTGGAAGCTGGGTAACAACGTAGAAGGTGAAGGAGAAAGTAAGCGCCATCAGAACCGTCCAGATGAACGGAAGTATGACGTATGGTTTGAGCATGTCACGTTTGTTCTTCTCTATGTCTCTCATTCTTTCGCTGTAGCCCGCTAGAAGCTCAAGGGCTTCAGGCGAGCCTCCTCCGACCTCAATGGTCTCGATGAGGATGAGAAAATTGGTTAGGACAGGCCAACTTTTCAGCCAGTCTTGAAGGTCGCTGTAGATTTTTCTTAGCGAAACTCCCCATTCGATTTGGTTCACTATTCTTTCTAAGATTTTCGAGAACGACCCATAGCCCTTGCGTCCTGCGCTGTGGACAATGCTTTTTTCAGGCGACATGCCCGTTTTTCGTGTTTCGCTCACGTCTCGCAGAAAATTTGGCATGGCATCTTCCGCCTTGAGGTTGACGCCGACCACGTTTTTGTAGGAAAGGGTTGGGACTAATGATATGAGCGCAAGAATCATTGTCACAAAGAAGGGCACAGTGTTACTTACAAGGGTCTGTATATTCAGGCTTGGCAGCACAGAATTTAACGTCGCCTGCAAAGACAGGGTTATGCTGGTTAGGGCTGTAAGCACCTCAGGCACGAAAGCCAACGTGGCAAAAAGTCCCCCGCCTACAACTGCGAAAGGTAAAGCCTTAAAATATATCGTCTTTAGGTTCATCAATGTGCTCTTCCGAAGTATTTGTGCAATAAGCATGAAAACCAGCGAAACCATAGGCATCGCCACGAAAAGAATAAGGTAAACCATGACTTGTCCACCGCTGATGCCCATTCTGAGAGTCGAATTGAAGGTTGTAGAAGACATGACAGCTACGAGGATATACACACAGAGCAGAACCAGCAGCATGACCATGTACGATTCGACTAGGGTTTCGAGCCTTTCGATTGAACGAACCGCAGCGGCTGCGCGAACATCGAAAATCGAGCGGAGCTTGCTTTTTAGGTAACTTGTCACGCTTCCGCCGCTTTTTACGGTGGACACGTAGCCTGTCAGAAAATCTCCGTAGGTGACCGATTTAGATTGGTCGGCTCTGTGCAGCATCGCTGTTAAAGGGTCTTTGTTGAGGACTTCGACGCTTCTTACGATTTCGTCTGCTTCTTTCTTTATGAACGGTAGAAGCTCAACGCGTCTCAGTCTTTTGAAGCTCTCGTAAGGCGAGATTCCGCATGAAGCCATAAGGGTAATCAGCATGAACGCGAATGGAAGTTCGTCATCACCAGCTTCAGCAGACCCCAAGTTCAATTTCAGCTTCAACTAATGTTTCCTCCTGATTCGAGAATCTCGTTGTATGTGAGTTCAGGATTGCCGTAGAACTTGCCAAGGAAAGCTGCGATGCTGCGGTGGCTTCTAATGTTCTTTTCGATGAGGTATTGCAGAACCTCCTTCCGCTTATCGAACTCTTCAATCACATAATCGACGGGAAGGCTCCATTTCTCGGATATTTTCCTGAAAAGGTAACTGTTCGAAAGGTCCGCACGGTAGGTTTCAGCAGCATTGTCCCATGCGAACACGTCGTGAACTGTGCCTGCACTCACCACTTCCGACACTTTATCAAATTTCCTCTTCGACGCAGCTTTCCCGTAGTTGACGAGAACGGGCGCCTTCACGTGCTTAACTGAGACCACGCAGTTCATCAAAGGAATAATTGTGCCTGGTATGTTCATCGGCGGCTGTGTTAACCTTTTAATCGCCGTGTCGGCGTCCTCGGCGTGCATTGTGCAAAGTCCACCGTGCCCTGTTGCGAGGGTTTGGAAAAGAACGTATGCTTCTTCACCTCGTACCTCTCCGACGATTATCCAGTCAGGTCTGTGTCGCACTGAATTCCTAATCAGTTCATACAGCGAAATTTCGCCGCTACTTTCCACCCCGAATCCTGAACGCGCAATTGTCGAAACCCAGTTTTCTCTCAAAAGGTTAACCTCTGCAACCTCTTCGACCGAAATAATTTTTTGTTCAGGATGAATCATGCCTGCAACAGCGTTGAGCGCCGTGGTTTTACCTGCACCTGTAGCTCCTATGATTATTGAAGACAGTTTGTTTTCAGTTAGAAGCCAGAGATAGGCTGCAACCTCAATGCTCATTGTGTCGTTGTTGATGAGGTCAACGACGGTGTACGGGTCTTCACGGAATTTCCTGATCGTGAAGCTTGTCCCAAGAGGCGTAACCTCTTTTTTATAGTAAACAGCCAGCCTGTGTTTACCCGGTAAAGTGGCGTCAACCGTTGGGTAGGCGATGCTGACATGTTTTCCAGCCTTGTGAACGATTTTCATGACGAAGTCGTCCAGTTCATCTTCGTCCTTGAAAAGCAGGTTGGTTTTGATGTTCTCGTATTTTCTGTGCCACAGGTAGATGGGTATGTTGACTCCGTTGCAGCTGATGTCTTCAATATAGGCGTCTGCTATTAGGGGGTCTATTTTTCCGTATCCAGCAATTCCACCTTCAAGAAAATGAGTAATTTTTCTTAAACCCACATTTGATAGATCCTTGGTTAAGCCACGAGACTTTTCCATGATACTGGGTAACTGTCTTCGGAAAGACTCGATCGGACTTTCCTGCTCATGTGGCGCCTGAAGGTTGGCTTCTAAAATGTTCTTTAACTTCATGAAAACGTCTTGTTCTTGGTTGTTCAGAGGAATCTCGTCGACGATGTAAGACACCTCGCCTGTGACCTTGTCCCTTACTATCAAGGCGTAAGAGAACGGCGCTCTTAACGGATAATTCTCAAGCGCCTCGGCGTTTTCCTGAATCTTGCTAGTTTGAAGCTTCAGCGCGTCAACTAGCTCCTTCACCGAAGCATCCTCTACCTTTTTTTCTTCCTTTTTCTTGGATTTTTTTGGTTCTTTTTTTACCTTCTTTACGTCTTTCTTTTCCGTCTTAGACATTCGTTTTTCACGTCCTTCGACTAAGTGTTACTTGAGGAGTTGCCCCGTTCATTACGCAAACAAGCTGAGCCAACTGGTACCCTCCCTCAAAAGTTCCTGAAGCATGGACTTTCTTAGGCAAATAGACGCGGCATTCCTGTTCTCCAGATGTGGAGACTCTTCCGAATGCCCCTTCGACCCAAGATGTTGAGGAATCGTTGCCTAATCTTATCCAATAGTCTTGGCTTCCTATCTTCAATGGAAGACTGAAAACCGCACTTACGGTAGCGTTGTCTTCTGTCAAAACGACCAAGGCGTCCATGGCTTCTGCTGCTACTTGGTTAAGGACTTCCTTGAGTTGGTTAACTTCTGATGCTTGAACTATAGAATTTGTATACAAAGCGAACGAGGACGTTAGGATGATGCCGACTATTGTGAGGGTTAATAATGAGTGAAGGTAATCCATCGCGTCTGTGGGCATTAAAACTTTACCTCCTCCAGCTCAATATTGCAGACCAACGTTTCTACCCTCACAACGGTGAAACCATCAACGCTGTAAAGTGGCAAGGAAACTGTTCCTTCGTTGCCTTCGGAGGTTACCTTGACTTGGGCGTAAGAATATTCGCCTGTCAGATTGTATGTGTTGGTTTCTGTCGTTATGTTTATGCAGCCAATTCTTACTCGAAAGCTGCCTGTAAAGAGGAGACTTTCCGAAGAATTCAAGTTAACAATGAAGATTCTTACGACATTCACTGTACTAGTTTCCGAAGAATCCTGAAACGAAATTGCTAAAGGTCGATACCCGAGGTAGATTTCCTGATTGTCACCGTTGATTCTGATGAACATCTGCGCTGAACTCTGAAAGCTCCTGTTGATGACTGGTTCGTCGTCGCCCCTGAGGTAAAGGTCTGGCTCCCCGTAATCTGAAGATGGCATCCTGTAACTTACATATCCAACGGAAGAGTTGAAAACAATCATCGATGATGGACCTATGGTTAAATTTACCACCAAACGCCGCATCTCGGGTTTTGTTTCGAACTCTCCTCCAAACCCCTGAAAATTCTGAATCACTGATGAACCTGGCGACCAAGTAACTGAACTAATCGTGTTCTCAAGCATCAGCATGTCTTGCTTAGCTGCTGCATAGTTTAGCCTGCCAGATCTGGAATTGACTGAAGACATAGCAACATAATAAGTGGCAACAGTCAGGAAAGTAAAGGAGAACAGTAAGAACGTCAATGTTATGGGCGTAACTAACCCCTTACTGTCCTTTGTTACTCGCACGTTTTTTTCACCTATTAAACGACCATATTGAAAAAAGGGGAAGCGAAAGCGTTCAACCTTGCCCATTCGTTGCTTAGGCGGTTTCCGCTGACCTTACGTTGCACTCAACGTAATACTGCGCGTTCTGTGTGAAGACCGTTATCCCGATGGTTGTCCCGATGTCGTTCACGCTGAGGCTGTCTGGACTCGTAATGTAAAGGATTGCCGTATCACCCGAGGCCAGAAGCAAGTCTGTACTTTCTGCTACGAAGTTTCCGGTTGAGCCACTAGTGTAAAGGAACCCTGTCCAACTGTGAGTCTCATTGGGGCAGTTGAGCGAAGTTGAGATTGCTGCGGATATTCTCAGGTAGTAAATGGTTGACCACGAGGATTCGACGCCTCTGACCTGAACCTTGTCCAGAACGACGTCTCTTCCGCCAACATTGTCCACAGAGAGAGCTGCGAAAGCTGTGCCATTTTCGTACACCCATACAGCCTGTTTAGAAAGGCGAATGTCTTCTTGCTGAGTCCGAGTTGACACGATGTTGATGGCGTACATTGTTACAACGCCTGCCAGAAGCACCGAAACCACCAGAATTATGAGGGTCGTTACGACTGTGCTGAGCGCTTTCCCGTTTCTTGCTAGACGTTTCATCTTTCTCACTAAAAAACTGTTGAGCCGAGAAAGTGATATTTTGATTTGTGCGTAGTAGCCTACTACACACACGTAGAACCATCACTACTTAAACGTAAGACAGACGCTTTACGCATAGGGCTTCCAATGTTAACTGAGCCAGAATAAAGAAAAACAATATTAATGGTTTCTGAAGAAAAAACACTGGTTAATTTTATAGATTTCAAATAAATACTCATTCTACACAAACTCCAAGTCAAACCTCTATTGGCAAATTCACAGTAAACGATGACAGCTCAGTATTTTTTTTAGGATACGACTTTCAAAGTTTTTTTGAGTCCGCTTAGAGAGGAAAATGAAGCCTTCAGCGCGTTGATTATGTCTTTTTGGTTTGTCCACAACGCTCGTTTACCGTTTTTCCCGTTGGAGCCTTCGCTGTTAAGAAACAATAAGAGATGGTTTTGGGAGATAATGAAACTCGGAAGCCCCTTAAAGTCAACACAGAAAAACTTGTCTTCTCCCAATTTCAGCTTCTTAACTATGTAGGAACTCCTTAAAGATGGATCTGTGATTAAGCGGATTCCAATTTTACTTGATTTCTCAGCTAAATCGTCCAAAGCCCCGGAATAGAACATTTGAAGAAGGTTTTCGTCTGAAGCAGCGATTAATACTTCGTCTTTTGAGTCCCCGATTATTTCGTTGACCTTGATGTGGATTTGGTTTCTTCCTTTCAACACCTGGATAAACTCGTCATAGGTTTCAGAATCTTTGGTCGGAAAAGAGAAGACGTTCCAGCTGCCAAGAATTTTTTGCTTTACCTCTTCGAGCCGCATGACTCTTTGCTTTTTTTCTTGAATTAGATTTTCCAACGCTTTGTCAACAGGGACAGCAGCAAACTTTATTGGCTTCTCAAGTATGCGGATAGCCAAGCCCTTTTCTTCAAGTCTTCTCAATATCTTATATGTTTCTGTTCTGTGAAGCGATAGAGACCTTGAAACCTTGTGCGCCTTCTGCTCTCCGAATTTTGCGAGGTACACGTAAACTTTTGCCTCGTTTTTCGAAAGCCCGAACCTTGAAAAAGAACTGCAGAACTCCTTGAACTCCGAAAGGCTTTTCAGATGAAATTTCAGGCTTTGCATGTTCTCCAAAAGGCCGGTTTCCTCATCCTCTTCAGCTACGTCTGCGAGAATCTCGCTTTTTTTGGTCACCGAATGCTTTGCCAGTGTCACTGAGGAAATCACCATGGATGAACGTTGTTTTTTTCCGGGGCTTTGCAGCTAAGCTTCTACAAAGAAATATTATATACATTATGAAAAGGCAATCCGAACCAGAAATTCAGACCCTAATTGCGTTACTGGCCTTCAGGTTTCTTTTCAGGTTCACCCATCTGGCTCTTCGCCGAGGACTTGATTAAGTCTGGGGGCGGGTGGGGCGCGTTGATTATGCTGGATAAAACGAAAACTGAGGTGAAGATGCGCTCATAAACTCTTTCTAAAAGGTTTGGCACCTTTGTTTCTGGATTGGTTTGCAGCAGCTTTTCAACTACTTCGTTTCCGCCTGTAACTGTCACTGTCCCGTTTACGTCGAACTTTGCGATGTTTGGTTTCGTGTTGATTGCCAGAGCAAAACTGAAGGTTGCTTCTCCGGTTCCCCGTTCCATTTCCTCTAACTTCACGTTTACGTCGAATTCGGGTGAAACGTCGTCTCTTTTTGGACCTTCCATTAGAGCTCCAGCTAGGTTAATCAGTCTGACGTCTATCGTCACTTCGTCGGAGCTCATCGGCGCATCGTATCTCCTGCTGATGTAATGGAATAAACGGTCTTTGGACGTCCTTTTGAGTATAGATGATTTCCTACTGCTAATTTCCTTTTTGTGTGTAGAGGGATGCTACGTACATGGGTTTAAAGACAATTGTCGATTGATTGGTTACCACGGTGCTTAAACATTGGCTTCTTCTAGCGGAGGCGGCGATAAAAAGAAAGTAGGATACGGTGCCCATCATCTGAAGAGTTCTGACGCCAGACGCTATGTTGAAACCCAAATTAACACGAAGTTCAACGGCACCAAACTCAGCCTTCTAATCAGAAAGACTATGGCGAGACCTGAGCTTCTAAAGAAGTACGGGATAGAAAAATACGACATGCATCCTGATTACGTGTTTCCCGAATTAGTAAGGGACATGATTCCTTCGAATGTGCCTGAGTATATTACACCTCCGGGAAAAGACTACATCAAACAGATGGTTAGAGCCCTTTTCTACTTTAAACAGTGCGCCTTGATTGGACCAAGTGGCACCGGGAAAACTCACGTTGTTTATTTTATTGCTGAAGTTACGGGTTTGCCAATTTGGGAAGTTAACTGCGGATTGCAGACATCCACCTACGACCTTTTCGGGCGGTACATCGGTCTTGGAAAAGAAAACTGGATTGACGGACAGATAATTTCGTGGTGCAGGGTCGGGGGAATCCTCTACTTGGACGAGGCTAACATGATGAAGCAGGACGTTGCGGCTCGTCTAAACCCTATTCTGGACACTCGAGGCCACATAGTCCTCACCGAGAAGGATAATGAAGTCGTAAAAAGGCACGATTTTGGTTACGTCATCATCTCAATGAACCCGTTTTCCAGCGAGTTCGTTGGAACAAAACCTCTTAACGCTGCTTTCAGAAGGAGAATGTCGGTTTGGCTCACGTTCGACTACCTCAGCGTCGGCACTAACATTTCCAAACCAGAAATCTCGTTAATACAGAAAAGAAGTGGGCTCGACGAGGACACATGTACACGTATTGTACGGGCTGGGGCTGAACTGCGAAGACAGTATCAAATAGGCGATTTGCCTTATGGTCCGTCGCCCGGCGATCTTATGAACTGGGCTATCCTGATTGCGGACGGAAGCGACGCAGTTACTGCAGCTAGTGAAAGCATCATTGGCACAACAAGCGACGACTTTGAAATTCAGGACACTGTCAGGCGGATAATTAAGACGTATTTTTTGTAGGAGCCTTTTTTGGTGGCTTGCCCTTGAAGCTCTACGAGTCAGCTTGGTTCATCGCGTACGACTTAACGGGCAAAGAGCAGGGGGCGTTAAGAATCCTTGTTCGAGACTCAATACCGTTTCCATTCCTGACAATGGATGACCATGGCTATGTCATTTGCATACCTAACATAAAGAAAGTCCAAGATGATGTTGTTGAATACCACGGCATGTTCCTTAACCTCAAAGATGAACTGCACACCCAGATCATGTGGGACCTTTTCAAGTCCTCAGTTTACTATCTCAGCTTATACACGGTAGCCTCAAACGTCAACGCATACGCTGACCACCTAAAAGGAAAGGACGAAGACGCTGCACTGAATGCGATAAACCTTGTCGAAGATGCGATGCTAACTGCTTATTACAAGGCTTTTCACCAGTCGTTGTTGCCAGAGATTATGCTTGCTGACGCCATCTCGTACCTGCTGCTTAAGCCAGCTCAGCTCATCCGAAACGAAGCAGTAAAATTGGCTGTCTCCGCACTTTCCTATTACAAGACGGGGATGATTAAAGGATCATTGTCTGAAGAGAGGCTTAGAGACGCAAAAAACATAGTTGAAATGCTTAAAGTGTTAGAGAATGAAACGGTTAAAGCCTACACTGAACAAAAGAACCAGGCAAATGGCGAAAAAGTCGAATTCAAGACTGTAAACGATGACCTTAAAACAAAAGTCTTTTCAGAAGTTTACAACAGCCTTCTCAAGGTTTCTAACATCATTCCAGAGGTTCCTTCCTTCCTGTATATG
Organism: uncultured Candidatus Bathyarchaeia archaeon; assembly: GCA_964600125.1. Lineage (GTDB taxonomy): Archaea > Thermoproteota > Bathyarchaeia > Bathyarchaeales > DTEX01 > JAGTRI01. The sequence goes on along the minus strand of CAZRIK010000002.1, from coordinate 45,659 downwards.
AATCATCCGACTAGGACTTCCGTTTTTAGCAGCAATGTGAAGGTGCCTTCACAAGACGAGGTTAGGGCTGTTTTGGACGAGATGGTTCACAGATTAGATGTTAAGATCGACCTCAAAATGAATTCGTTGCAGAATGATGCAGCACAAAACATCATAGACTGGGCTACAAAGGAAGGGAAAGCGGAGAAAATCCTAGAAAAATATAGGCTTGCAGGCGAAGGTACACGGTTTAAGGATTTTAGATTTCCAGAAGAAGACTATGCCGAGTTCCTACGGCGTAAGATAAGCCATTCGAAGACTATTAGGCGTGTTACGAACAGGCTTGCAACCTTTTATAACTTGACAGGCGACGATTTTAGGCGAGACGCAGGGGTCATTGACATCCAAGAAGCCATACAAGTAGTTGCCAGCAAAAGCGATCGAACTGACATTTTCATGGAGGACACCCTGCGAGACCGAGGGCAAACGTGGGCAATACTTGTTGACGTGAGTCTCAGTCTACGACAGTTCGCAGGCGAGGTTAAAGACGTCGTTTTATGTTTAACAGAAGTTTCGCGAAAGCTGTTTCACGACAACCGTTCCTTAGGCATTTTTGCCTTCGGCGACAAGTTCTACGTGATAAAGGATTTCAACGAGAACCACGGAAGAACCGTTTCTTCGAGAATAGGCGGAATTGAACACAGCGGCATGACCTATTTGCCTGATGCCATCAAAATAACTGCGCAAACGTTAAGAAGGCAACTTGAGGAGGAAAAAATCTTAATAGTCGTTTCTGACGGCCATCCTACGGGGTATAGAGGTGTTGCTGAAGACACTAAAGAAGAGGTTGCTGTGGCCATGAGAAGGGGTATAAACATAATCGGGATCGGAATCGACAGCAATGGGGTAAAGGACTTTTTCCCTGTAAATTGCGTAGTTAGAACGCCTTACGAGCTCATGAAAAAATTCTCAGAAACTTTCTTCCAATATACTGCGTGATGCGACTTAACGAATCGACGTTCTTTTTCTATCACTTTAAATTGTCCATTGCTTCCTATTTGTTTTCAGGCTTCGGTTGTTCTGGTTGAGCGTTTGCAGAGGCTTCTTTGTTGCTGTCTAACTTTTCATCAGCTGGTTTCTCGGCTTCTTTTAAGGCATTTTCCTGTTGTTTCAGAGTCTCCTGCATTGCAGCAATAGATTCCATGGACGTGGACAAAAACATGTTCAACTTGAACTTGGACGGAACCTTCCCCGAAGGTTCTATGATGATTTTTTCGGGAACTCCCTCAGCAAAATACACTGAGTAGGCTATGTCTGAACCTAAGCCGATTTTCTGGAGTTCGTCGAGCATATTTTTTGTTTCCTTAAGCCGTTCAAGGCTTGTCTTGAACTTGTCCACTGCTTCGAAGAAAATTTCGGCTTTGCACTGTTTCTCTGCTGAGACCATGAGCCCTTTATAATTGAACCACTCGTCAGAACCAGAAGCTCCTTTCTTTTTGCCCCCTTTTTTGCTGCTGGCTTGTTTCGCTAGCCCTTTTTCGCGGAGCTGTTTCTCCAGTTCTTCGGGGTTGCCTCCTTGTTCTCTTAAAAGCGTGCCAAGGTTTTCGTTGTAGTCTTTGAGAAATCCTTCGTACCACACGATTTCCTTGTCGACGTAGGTTCCTATGTCGCCTAACGAGCGGAAGTTACGGATCTCAACTGGGAAAACCTTGTTCAAACCACACATCCCTGACTGAAGCCCAGGGCTTGCTTCGACGGTAGCTGGCTATTGTACCTGTTGATCATTGCTGGGGGATGAGAACCTTCTTGACCTTGTCCTCTTGGAAGTCTCCGATGGGTTTCTCGTCGTGGGTTTCGAAGGGTCTCTGGATGTTCTTCAGTTCCTCGTTGACCATTTCGAGGAAGTTGAGGCGGACGCTGACCCGTTTCATGTACAAGCTGACTTCTTCTCTGAGCCTAGGTATCAGAGCCCACACGACCATCAGTATCGTTTCAGGCGGATACTTCTCCAAGGATTTGGATTCAACCTTGCCGTCTTTCTGCACGACGATGAGGTGGCACTGAGTGTTGAGAATCAGCTCCTTGGCTTTGTCAAGTTCAGGAACTGTCTTCTGTGGCAACACGACGGACAGGTCTAATTCTGATAGGATTTTGCTTAGGTAACCGCATATCTGGTTGACCATGCCTGACTCGGCGTTCAAGTATTCGCTTAGTTGGCGGGCGTCTTCGGTTATGACTCTGAGAAGTCCGCTGAGCTTTTCGCCTACGTCTTTGGCTTTGTTGTCGTCTATTTCTTTGTCTTGGAAAACCGAGGCGTAATCCACTATACTTTCCTCTTCGGGCAAACAAGAATCACCTTCTTAGGGCTAGCTGTTAACGTTTTACAGCTTTCGGACAGCTTAAGTAAATTTGTGCATGAATAACAGAGACACACACTTTTTTTCATGAAGCAAAAGTAGAAGTGTGGGAATTCTTCGAGTAAGTTCAAATATTCCAATGAATGAAGAATTATTATTTCGAAAACTGGGGGAGCTTTCCAATAATATTGAAATGATGACTATTTCCGTATTTTAACTTGTACTCCTGCCCTTTTGATAATACTCTGGATGATGAGTACCACGACTGCTGTTGCGACGACCGCGACGGCGATGATGATTGTCGTCCACGGAATCTGGGACGCAACCGTAACCGTGAATTCTCTTGTGCTGGTGTCGATTTCGTTGCTTTGCGCTTGAACTTGGATAACGTAGTCGCCCGGGGTTTGGTTGGGGTCAGCAGAGACGCGGATTGTGAAATCCACGTAGGTCATGGCTTCGAGGAACGCGACGTCCATCGGGGTCACGAGGATGTTCGACAAGCCTGTCGAGTTCACGAGTAACCTTAATCCAGTGACTGGCGACTGGCCGGCATTTCGAACTCTGATGACGACGTTTATTTTTTCTCCCTGGTAGAGCTGCGGGTTAACGGGAGATATGTCTCCAATTTCCATGAGGTAGCTGCCCACAATGTTCGTGACAACTTGGAGGGAAACCGTGAGCTCCCCATCCCCAGTTTGGGCTTCCACCTCGATGGTGTAGTTGCCTTGGTCCACGATGCCTGGTGACTCCACAATCAGCCTTACCCACTCAGACTCGCCGGGAGCAAGCGTCAGCTCGCTTTCGGAGAAGGTGATGTCCCAAACCATTATAGCGGAGGTTTTCGTTAAAGTCAGAAAAATGTTTTCGGTTTGTGACCCTTCGTTCACGACTTTTATCGGGAAGTACGTTTCTTGGCCAGTGAGGACCGACTGAACCTCTATTGGGCATTCTAGGCTTATCTTCCGTGGCACCTGTTCAACCGTTACTGTTAGACCTTGCGACGTCGAAGCGTATTCGCCATTAATGGTTACTCTGAACTGGTAATCCGTGTATGCTATGCCCTCGGGGATGTTTACCACCAGAATGATGTCGGCGTATTCTCCTGAAGCTAGGGTCAGCGAGCGGACCTTGTTCTCTTCGACTATGAAGGTTGCTGTCCAGTTTGTAGGCAACGCAGGATTTGCGATGTTTAATAGGTAGTTATCACGGTAGGGAGCGTTGTTCGTCACGCGCATGTTGAACGTTAAATTGCTCCCCGGATAGGTGACCAGCCAATCGTTGGAGCAGTAAACGTCGACTTCGTATTCTACGGTTGGCTCACTCTCAACAGTCACAGTCAGTAAACAATATGCTTCTGAATACTGACCTACAGCGTATACCGCGAACTCGTAATCGCTGGGAACGGCATCTTCTGGCACCGTAACGTTCAGCGTAAGAGCCGTGGTCGAAAATCCATCTATGCCGACGCCTTTGACTTTTTTGTTTTGCAAGTAGAAATTCGCCCCCCATCCTTCGGGGAGCTCTGGGGTGCCAATTTCCAGTATGAAGTTGTCGAAGTAGTAGCTCGGGTTCGATACGGTGAGCTCAAAGGACACTACGTTGTCTGGGTAGGTAACCTGCCAGTAGTCTGGGCAATCAATTTCAGTTGATGTTTGCGCAGCGCAATTTAATGGCTGAGTGGCAAGAACCAAAAAAATTAGTGCCCAGCCAAAAATTGCATTACAAAGTTGTTTACTTTTTATGGGATTTTTCATCCATTTTTTCCTTCTCAGTTCATTTTCCATCTTAATTTTCCTCCAAATCACTATAAAGCTTTCTTTACGTCACGTTTTCTATTTTCAGGTCCTGAAACGGATTTTTCATGCGTGCTTCTATCGGTCGCCTGTCAACCACGTAGCACGCGATTTTTTTGTGTTTAGCTGCGTAGGTGGCTAAAGCTGAGATTATCGCGGGCGGTTCCCCCGAGACGCAGATTACGTCCGCCCTTGAGACGACCTCTTCGGCGACCTTCATGACTTTTTTTACGTCGAACGGGTCCACCTGCGAAATGATGAACCTTGGTATGCGGATGCCTTTTGTTACGAGTGCTTGTTTTAGGGTCTCAAGTCTCGTTTCTACGTCAAGTTGGGTCGCAACGATGTATAGGGTCGTCGGGTTGTAAGAGTTTACCATGTTGTAGAGCTGGCTAAGGGACGGGTCATATGGCACCGCCACCTCGAACGTCATGGCGTTCCACTCGAAAAGGACTTTTCTCACGAAAGACGCAGTCTCGTGAACCGCTTCGTCCAATTGCGTAGGCAAAGCTGGGACACAGTAAAGGACGAGACCGAGCTGCGGTCCAGCCTCAGGTTGAATCACAAGTTCATTGTCCGTTTTGCCGCCCTTTACGATGAAATACTCAAAACATATTTTCTTAAGCACGCCCTTTTCGGACGTTTCTTCTTCCAGCCTGATTTTGCCAATTGTGGTCCTTGTGTACTCCTGCATTCTGTTCATGACGAAGCCCGTGAACGAGTCAACTTCGCGGGGCATCAGTTTGAGAGGCAAATCCACGACATAGGGTTGACCGATTTTTTGTGGTCTCTCGCTTTGTCCAATCCGCCACTTCCGCAGAAGTGACGGAGTAACCATCGTGGACGCCCTCAAGGACGGGAACAATGCAGCCAGTATCGCAGTGGTCACTGAAAGAATTATGGCTGCCAGCCCCCATTCGGCTGACGCTTTTTCTCTGACTTCGAGAGCGCCCAATATTGAACTCGAAGCTAAGCGGTATCCAGAGATTCCTGATAGGTAGCCTAAACCTCCTCCGATGATGCCGATTATCGCGGCTTCGGCGACGAAAAGCGTTGCGATGTGAGTCGGGTTCAGCCCAATCGCGGAGAGAGAGGCTATTTCGTCTTTTCTTTCCTTGACCGAGCCTATCATGGACACGGCGATGTTGAAAATAACGAGCGACATTAGAAGCGGAACCATCGCCATCCCCTTTTCTTCTACGTATCCTCCCATTTCTTCCCTAACAAGCGAACCGGGATGGGACACGTAGACCTTGTACTCGTAGGTCAAGGCGACAACTTGGCCTATGGCTTCGCAGTCCTCGGGGCTTTTCAGCTGAAGTACTACCCGCGACGCTGACGCCTGCTGCAAAGAAACGGCTCTCTCATAAACCAGCACGACGACTACTTCCGCGTTGAGCGGGGTGAGACTGCCAGTGAAGGGTTCGATGCCGTAGGGAACCATCAGCGAACCGTCAATGTCCTGAAGGTTGCTCAGTTTTTCTGGGTCGAAGAATCCTCGGATGATGAATTCTTGGTTGAAAATGTAGACCTTGTCTCCAACGTGGACGCCTAAGTCTTCCTTGGTTGAGTTGGATACGAGTATGCCTCTGAGGTCGTTGTCCTCCAGATAGCTGCCCTCAACAATCACGTCGTCGAAATTTGTCAGATTGGCTTCAAGGCTCGGAACTATGCCGAGGACGCCGAAGATTGCGATGCTGTCCCCAGAGGCTGCGGTCAGTTGGTTTTCTGGAAACATTAGGTAGACTGGTTCGTTCTCGGCTTTTTTCGAAACTGCGGTAACGTTGGGTTGTGTTTCCAGCCATTTTATGAAGGAGTCTGGAAGCGTGACAAAAGGAAGCGTCTCTCCTCCTGATTCGTCTCTGACCAGAACAGCGTCAACGGAGTAAACGGGGCTTAACTGCCTCATCACCAGTCCGTATCCGGGCGAAATCGAGGTCAAAGTTATGAAGCCGAAGACCAGCACCATGATGTTAACGAGACTGAGTGTTGTACGCAACCTTCTTCTTCTGAGGTTGCGGCTACTCAAAGAGAAGGCCGTGATGAGTGCGCTTTTGATTTGGATTGAACGGTATTCGCTTGGTTTTTCTCGTCGCAGTTTTGGTGGAATGATTATGGCGGCTTGCCCGATTATTAAGGCGAGAACCGTGATTGAGAAGAATTTGAGCTGCGAAACAAGGTGGCACCCTGGGAAAATGTAGTAGAAGAACCCGACAAGCAGCGCGTAAAAAGCTAGTCCAACAAGTGTGGTAATCGGTAACTCGAGACTCCTTTTTCCAGCAAGTATCTGTAGATAACTTTTCTTTTCTGAAATAAGGTAGGAAGCAGCCACGGCGACGAACGAAAAAAGAAACAGTAAGCCAATTGCTGATTCCAAACTCGATTCCGTCAATCCTTGAAGGAAACTTTTAGTTTTAATAACCGTGAGGTAGGCGTGTCGCGTCTTGGCGAAGGATTCCGCGTAGGATTCCTTGTTTAACAGGAGCGTCGCTTCGCCGACGGACGCGTATGAATTTAGGAGTTCTCGCCTTTCTACATTGACCAAGAAACCCGCGTCTAAACAGTCCTCAAGCTGATAGAACGTTGCCCCCATTAAGCTTTTCACAGTCTCAATGTTCGAGAGAATGACGGTTTCCTCCAAGTTGAAAAGTAGATATTCGCCCTGAGAAAGCCTGAAAAAGCCAGCCTCCCCTTCCACCCAGAATTCGTAGATGAAGTTTTTTTGGGCGCCAGTGAACGGGTCTTCGCCTTCGAATGCTGCTACAACGATGATTTGGACATCGACGTTCGCTGGGACAATGACGTACCTTTCGTCAAAGCCTAAAGCCCCGAGTACCCCATAATCCCAACGCACAGCGGACATAAGAGTCATTGTGATACCATAATAATAATCTGAGGATTCTTCTTCCCATGTTATGGGACTGATTGTTTCTTCCGATGTCGGTTCTTCAATATAGAAAGAAACTCCATCAGACGGACTTCTACTTTCGACGTGCCTCACTTCGCCCTGCATGTAGATTGTAGCGCCCTTTCTGAGGTTGAATTCCTTCGACATTGATGCACCGGACGAAAGCGTCACTTCCCACGTTTCAGGAACGTAGTCCATTCCAGAAGTCTGCGGCAGATCGCATAACACGGCAACTGTGAACGTGCCAGACTCGTAAATGTCCATGTGGAACCTGCCAGCCGAGTCCGTCAAAGTTGTCGCCCTTAGGGCATTGTTGCCATTCAGGAGCGAAACGTTTGCTTCTTCAAGCGGATTACCTTCCTCGTCCATTACCACGCCCTCGACCACAGCTGGCGCAACCGCAATAACTGTTTGAATGTGGCTGGCTGGAATCATGGCTATGATTATTGCTACGATGGCGAGGACGAGGAAGTCACGTGCAAGACGGCGAAAGGCTGTTTCCACCCTTCAAATTCGATTCTATGGTAAAATCCTCTACCAAGAAGGAGTTATATGTTTATTGAGTCTTCCCGAATCTCATATGATGCAAAGGCAGCTGAGAACCACGGTTCAGTTTACAGGTAAATTTTGAGTAGCTGCCGCTTGTCCAAGATGAAGATGATGATAGCGCTTACCACGAGCTCCACAAGCAAGTATCCACCATTGTAGATTGCTGAGTAAACCACAGGATTCATGCCTTCAGGCGCATACATCCAAAAGAACCACACGCCCGATGCGAAGTGCGCCAAGAACCTTCCGAAGATTGCTACAGTAACGCCGACTAACGGATACTTACGGAACAAACCAGCCAAACCTAAGGCTCCAAAGGCTAACGGATAGTCGATGATAACTTGCACTGGGTCAACGATGTATCCGCCCAAAGCCATGTCAACTAGCCCGTAAACTGCCCCAGCTTCAACTCCTGCTCGTAGACCCCGTCTTAACGCGAACCAGATTAGGGGCACCATGCCTGCTAAGCTTACGGAGCCGCCTTGTGGAAGGCTGTAGTGCGGCAAAAATTCCTTAATAATCACGGTTAGTGCTACTATGACTGTTCCTTCCGCGAGAACCTTAACGTTCGTTGATGTCTTACTCATTTTTGTTTCCCTCCGCCAGCATTGTCTGGATCAGGTTCAAAGGGTCGACGGTCCACTCAACCGTCCTCTCAGCCAGGTCGCACCCGGCTCCCCTCGGCGGTGAAATAGAAACCTTCGAATATTTAACTATTTTGAAACTTTGAGAGAAAAATCGTTAAAGTGCTTGTTTTTGGCGTTGTTGTTCGTTGACGCTAATCTTTTATTATCTGAAGGCACTCTTTTGGTTGATTTGCGGGCGAAAGCATGAAGGCAGGCAAAATCATCAAACAGTTCGCCGCCAAGGACGGACGAAGCGTTGTTCTTAGGACGCCGAGGTGGGAGGACCTTGACGACTTCTTGGAGTTCATCAACTCGCTCGTCGACGAAAGCGCCGACATCATGATGAACAGGAAGACAACAAGGCAAGAAGAAGCGGAGTGGCTTGGGCGCCTGTTGGCGAATCTGGAAAATGACAGGGTTTTCGCTTTGGTGGCGGAGGTCGACAGCAAAACAGTCGCCAATTCTGAGCTCAGCCAAAAAAGCGGATACGCGGGGCACGTGGGCGAAATCGGCATCGCCATAAAAGCTGGCTACAGGGACGTGGGAATCGGCACCGAGATACTTAGAACCTTGATTGCGCACGGAAGGGAAATTGGGTTGAAGGTGCTTAGGCTAAGCGTTTTCTCGTCGAACTCGAGAGCCAAGCACGTTTACGAGAAGGTCGGCTTCAGGGAAACTGGGAGGATACCCAAAGAATTTTTCAAGGACGGCAAATACGTGGACGAAATAGTGATGACGATGGAACTAGCTTAAAATATAGTGGATAACTTTGGATTTTGCATTACTCGCACAGAAACAAACAAAAGCTTAAAAAATTGTGTTACAATCAAGTCGAGGTTAGTTGTGGTTTATGCGTTTCCTATGGTTGGTTAGTGGCTTTTCTGTGGAAAATTGTTAGCCCATCCGATAAGGTATAAATAGACTGTGATGCAAAATATTGGTGGCGAAAAAATATGAGAAAAGAAGCAGTAATTCGCGGAGTCCTACTTATGATAGTCGGCTCAATCATCTATGGTTTCGGGTACGCTGACATAATGTATTATCTCACGGACCTCGACATTACGGTAGATTATATGATAATGACTGTTGGTGGGATAATATCGTTTGCTGGATTCATTTACCTCGTTTACGGGTTAATAGCCAAGGGACCCATGCCGCCTCCCGCAGCCACTTATTATCCAACGCCTGCCCCAACGTATGCTCCTACTCCACAACCGCAGCCCCAGGCGCAGGTTCCTCGATGCCCTACATGCAACCAACCGCTTGAGCTGATTCAACAGTACAATCGCTGGTACTGCCGCACCTGCCAAAAATACGTGTAACGATCAAACGGAAAAAATGAAGGGGGTCCCCTTCACTTTCTACGTTTCTTTATCTTAATTATTAATTGTACGCTGCACTGTTCTGTCAGGACTAAATAACGGAGAACTGTGAAGAATCGTATCCAATCTTTTGGTATCGGCATTATATTGGTAAAAATGGGATATTCAGTGGAATTCGGGTTTAAGCCGTTGTTAGGTTGATGTTGTTTCTTTAATGTGTTTTATTTGTTTGTTTTCTATGATACGGCTTATATTTTGAGACTGTTTCAAGGTTTTTTTGATGTCTTATGCCGTTCGGAAAATGGGAAAACTTCGACTCTTGCGTCAAAGACTTTGTGTCGCAAGGCAAACCCGAAGAAAGCGCGAAGCGGATATGTGGCGCCCTTCAAGCCCGACTAGAAAAAGAGGCTTCAACGAAACTTTTCAGCTGGGAAGGCGAGGTTTCTTCTCAACAAGCCAATCTGGTAATTGGGAAAGCCATCCACCCGGTCAAGACCGTTCATCCCGAGGAGTGGCCAGGTGTCCGAGTTTACCTTGAGGAAGAACTGAAAAGAGCTACGGATTCGTTGAGAGGCGTTCCGCTTCTTTTAGACCACAATCAACCGTTGGATGGCAAGGTTTCTGATGCATGGTACGCTGATGGAGCGGTTGAGTTTGTGGCTGAGCTTGATGATCCGAAGGTTCTGGGCTGGATAAAGGACGGCACAATCAGGCATTGCAGCGTCGAGTACGAGTGGGACAACCTCGAAAAGGTTGACGGCGTTGCACCACGCGGCATAACATTCTCGGGGCTGTCGCTTCTGAAGATGTTTGAGCCTGGGGACCCATCGGCGACTGTTCAGGTTTGGGAAGCCATCGTGAAGAGGTTGAAAGAAGCCCAAAGGCAGGACAGCCATGTTGTTCAGGAACCTTCAGAATCTGCTATTTCGGCGCTTAGAAGGGAGAAGGAAAATCTTCAAAGCCGTGTCAATGCTCTGGAAAAAATCGTCAATAAAAACGGGCGTCTAGGCGAAGCCGTCATCGAGCCTTCCGCGACTCATGAAAGAGTCTTCGTGAGCCGAGACGAGGTTTTGGCTGACCTCAGGAAGGCTTGTTACGAAAGGGTTCCGAAACACTGGAGTTACGGCGCAAACCTCCAGAACCGCAGATTGAAGGACCTCATCCATAAGCTCGAGAACCACGAAAATGGGGAGAACGCGAAAAATGCTTGAAGCTCAAACAATTTTAGGATTCGTTGGTCATTGTCACTTTCGTGACGCCTTCTGCCGCGAAGGAACGGCGGAAGCAAACAAACATGATAAGGAAAGGGAGGAATAGCGCAAATTGGCTGCTGAGGATCTTGTTCCAGAAGCAGTTCTCGGAGAACTAATCTCAGCGAACTCTTTAGTTCTGACGTGCAAGTGCGACGAAGACAACGTGAGGAAAGGACGTTTCGTGACCGTGACAGTTGGCGAAAACTGGCCTCCGCTCGTCCACGAGGCTGACTCAGGCGAACCAGTCTTTGGGACAGCTTTGAAGGCAGGAAGCAACGGCGACTACGTTCCGGTCTGCGTTTATGGCGTGGTCAAAATGTACGCTGGCGGAGCAGTGTCAGCCGGAGCGGGAGTGAAAACGGACAACGAAGGAAGAGCGGTCGCGGCGTTGGTGGCGGACGAAAGCAAATCTGGCGGTCGCGCGTTGATGAGCGCTGGCGAAGCTGATGACCAGTTCATCGTCCTCGTCTGCCCGGATGTTCACGGGGCAGGAGTCTAGAAAGGGAGGAAACGGAAAATGAACAATGGAATACTGGATTACCGCAATGTTCTGAAGGAAGCCGTGATGCGGGACCCTGACCTAGGCGAGAACGCTTGGGAAGAATCTTTCGTCGGCAAAGCCAGGGGCAACGTGCTTTTCCAGAGGACCATGAAGGAGTACGTGCTCAGCGACGTCGCGCAGGCGCTTGGGAAGGTTTACGACCTTGCCGTGGAGGCTGCCAAGAAGATGGCTGTCGGTCGAGACCTCATCTGGGTTGTTCCGACTGGAAGCCCGAAGGTTCGTTTCTACCTGAGCAAGCGTGGAACAGCGTGGCGGGTCAACGATGGTCCGCCGCTGCAGACTCCTGAGCATTTCGAAACTGTGGATGTCAACGTCAACTGCGAGTACGGGTACGACGCGTTGTTCAGCCAAGCTTACTTGGAGGACGTGCCGTTCAACGTGATTGAGCGGGCGGTTAAGGACGCTGCGCAGCTGCTGGAAGAGCAATTGACGAAGGACGCGGTTTCACTGTACGAAGGCATTTCTGCAGGCAACCTTGCTGGCGGTGCTGAAATTTCTGCGGACGCTGCGGGTAAGCTGGCTTGGTCGGATTTGGTTGAGGCTTGGACTGCGGTGCGGAAGGCGGGGTACACGCCTGACGTTGCTTTGGTTCATCCGGACCAGGTTGCGGACTTGTGGAACGACGACAAGTTCATTCACAGCTTCTACTTCGGCAACAACGTTGACGTTAGCCGCGGCGTTTTGGGCGAGACGTATCTTGGGTTCAGGATTGTCGAGACGGACCTTTGCTCGTCCGCTAAGGTTCATTTGGTCGACACTTCTAAGGCTGCTGTGATGCTTCTACGCAGAGACATTCTTACGCAACCCTACGAGGAGCGGCTGAATCAAGGCGTAATCTGCACAATCAGGTACGGACTCGGAACACTGCGAAAGGACGCTGTCGCCAGAATCGTGAACTGCTAAAAAAACAATAATCATGGCATTCAGTTTCCACTTTTTTTTATTTTTTTAAATTCTTTATCGGAGGGTCTCGTTTGGGTTTGGTTCAAGGAGTCTGCGGCTGCTGCGGGAAAACGGTTCGTCGGGACAGCCCCGTTCCCATCGTGGTGACGTGCGACTGCTACAGGATTTGTCCTCTGTGCGGCTCAGTGATGGAGCCTTACGCGCCTGACTTGGACCCTAAAACGTACAGGAACGAGGATGACCCGTCTTGGGACCTTTTGGCTCATGCGGAAAGAGACGAGCTGTTGACTGGCATGGTCTACGTTTGCCGAGTGCACAGTCCACCGTATTTTAGCAACAGGCTGCCTGTGGAGGTGCAGCTGGAGTGAGCTTCCCGAAGAAGCGGTCGAAGTCGCTGTCCCTGTCGGAGGGGCTTTTAAGGAAGCTTAACCAGCTCTGGTACGAAGAAGCCCGAAAAAAGCTAAGCAAGGACGAAAGGCTGTCTTTTTCGGAGTTCGTCGAGGAGCTGCTGTGGGGAGCCGTCAAGACCGTGAAAGGTAACGCATGATGATTCCTGTGCCTGTCTTTACGCGTCTAGTCTGTTTTGTGTGACACTGTTTTTCTGTTTGCGTGACGATGCTTAGCTTTAAAGACCTGTTCTGATTTGCATTGCAAGTTTTCTGTTGTTTTGGAGTGCAAATTCAAGTATTGACTGGTCTGATTTGTTCAACAATAGGATTTTTTGTTTGAACAACAAATCGCTGTTTGTGAAGAAGCGTCTGTTTTTGGCTGGGTTTGTTTTTCTTTTTTTGAATGTTTGTGCATTGTTTGTTTTGGTCTCTTTTTTGTGCGGACTGCGAAAAAGCTTTTCACAGTTTGGGGGCTTGCTGCGTTTCGTGTTTTTCGGTTTCTTCGGTTTTGAGGTCGATTTTTGTGAGCCTGAAGACCGTGCCCTTCTCGTAGACGAAGTAGTACGCGCCGTCCATGAACAGCTTTACCTCTACAAGTTTGCCGTTTCTTCCGACAGGCTCCTGCTTCAGCGTTTCTGGCTTCATCTGGGTTCACCCCGTCTTTCCCTTGCCAAAAAGAAAATGGTTATGAAGTGGCAGACTGGACGGTTTATAGGAAGAACAGAAACGTGTTTTAACCCAATTATTGACCTACGAACCTTTGGACCCAAAAATTTTACTTTTTGGAAAGTTTATTAGCCAGTAATAGTTTGTGGATGTTTTAAAGCAAATTGTTTTTGGAGGATTATCGTTGAACAACAAAGTCGTCTACGCCGTCATCGTCGGAGTTGCTTTGTCCGCTGTCAGCATGACATTAAGGTCCTTCGACTTGGAAGGTCCGCAGACAATCCTTTTCTTCTTAACCTTCTTTGTGGTTGGGCTCGTAGTAACGGGCGTCAAAAGGGGTTTCTCCTAAGCTTCGCCTTGTCGCTGGTCGTCTCCTTCGCAATGAATGCTGCCATGGCGCCTCAGGTTCTTTCAGACATGAACGTTGTTATGACATTGTTCATTTTCTCCGCGGTCGCAGCGGCAATTTGCGGAGCGCTCGGAGCAGTCGGCGGACTAATCGGAAAAAGGGTCTTCAAATAAAGGGCTTACTTTTTCTATTTTCCAATCTTTGTTTTTATGAATCTTGACAGGTTATACGCCATTTCCTCCATGCCCGCTGCAGCTGGGTGAACGAGGTCGAACGTCAGCCCCGAAGCGTCTTTCAGTATCCTTCTTCCGTCGACGTGGACGAGCTTAGGCATGTTCAGCTTCTCCACAGCGTTTCTGACCGCCTTCCTGAACTCGTTCTGCTTCTCTGAGGTAGGGTCGTAGTCGGCTGCGAAGGTGAATATGTCGATGGCGAACACCCACTTGTCGGGGTGGGCTTTTGCGATTCTCTCAATAAGGTATTCCACTCTTTTCGTGAACTCCTCGGTCGAGAATCCGCCTACCATGTTGATTCCCAATTCTAAGGACGCGAAGTCCCAGTCTTTGCGGTCTGCCATGTAGTCAGCGATTTGATTTTCGCAGTGGGCTCCTCCGCCGAAACCCAAATTGATCAAATCGACGCCGAGGTGCTGAGCTGTCCTCATGGCGTAAGAGCCCGTTGGTCTCAGAGCGGATGCGCCATGCGTGATTGACGAGCCGTACGCAAGGTACTTCGTCTTGGGCGTTTGGCTTTTTCTGGGAACCGAGGTTTCCCCCTCGACGCCTATGAACCTTATCGGAGAATAAATGGGCAGAATAATCCTCGTCAGATGCGGGTCGAACGGCAGACCCCTTTCCTTAGTGACCTTATCCAGGAAGCTCAGGTTATCAGGCAAGCTCACCGTGAACTCCGTGGGCTGCGGGTTAATGTTTTGCCAAGAAACGTGGAAGTTTCCCTGAAAGACCTCAGCCATCCCTAACCCGTCGCTGGACAAGGTGACCTTCGCCGATTTGCCTTCGACGTTGAACCTAATCTCGGTCCCAGCGGCACACAGCGCGTTCGATTCTGCAGCTGGGTTCAGGGTTGTCCTGAGCTTGTTGGGAAGCCGAGTCATGTATTTTCCGACGCCGTTTTCAGGCGTCAACAGTTCAACCACGTTATACAATTCGACGTTTTGATAGTTCATGAAGCATTCACCTACGTTCTGAAATGCCTAATTCTGATTGTGCCGCGAATATTTGTTTTTCCTTCATTTCTGAATGTAGTTTTCCACAATTAGATTTGCGTCGATAATTTTTTTGACGTTAATTCAAAATTGGAACATTCGCAGGAAATATGGAACGTTACGTTAAGTATTCAAACGGGATGTTGCTTGTTCTCGTCTTCTTTCGCTGCTTTGGGCAGCTTAACCGTCAGCATTAACGCCAAGTTAAACAGGAAAATTGAAGCGCCTAAAAGAAAAGCGAAGTAAGAGCCGTACAGTTCGTATATCGCTATGAACAGAAGCGGACCGAACAATCCGCCTAAGCTCATGAAGGTTCTGTCCATCCCGATTGCCCCTCCCCTATACTTGGTGGGAGTGACTTCTGACAGCAGAACCATCACTGTAGTTAGCACCATCCCGAAGCTCAACGAGACCGATGAACATTAGCCCCCCAAACGTCGAGGCAAGAGAATGAAGTAGAGGCTTCCCACCTCAAGCAGCATACTTAGAATGGCTGGCTAGCTCCAATTCCAAATTATTAACTAAATTGGTACGATAAAAGAAATCCTTTAGCCATTTTATTGTATAGTGCCTAAGGAATCTTAGCTTGCTAGCTAACTCTTGACAGGTTTCTCCTAAGCATGGTGTCGCAAAGGATTATTATGTTTACGTCCATTCAATAAATTTTTCAGCTAAATAATGTAAAATGTAATTGGGTTTAACTTTCATGGAAAAGCCTAGGCTGGAGGTTTTTACTTGACCTTCACTTCTTCTCCGTTAATGATGACGAGTCCGAAACGTTCCATCATCCTCAACTTATCATCAATTGTTCTCCTAGACTCTGAGTCGTCACCCAAGGCCTTATAAATCTCCTTCTTCAAAGCCGACCCACCATGCTCCCTAAGAAACCGGTGGATCACATGCTCAAAAATCACAGCCATGTTTATCATAAATAATTATGGCGTGATTAATGATAATCTTTTTGGTGTCCCAATCCAGTACTAAAGTGTAAGGCTTTTCTTCTCAAGATGGTGAGGCTCCAGATATCCTTATGAGTTTAAGGAGAAACGAGTTATTATCTTGGTTTAACAGAAAACAACAAAGGATTATTTTGGAAGCGGGAAGAATGGAGTTGAAGGTTGGAGATGTCTATAAATGTCCTGAGAGTCATGAAGCCAGTATAACATGGATCAGCGAAAACAAGAAGGTTATAGTGGTGAAATGTTAATTAGTATAGGGAGCTCCGCTGGATTGCAAATGAAATTATCTCTCCAATGAATCTTTTGTAGCTTATTCCAGCTACTCTCAGGGAGCGAGTAAAACCTGCATCAAGCGAAATATCAGGATTGGCATTGACTTCCACAACGAAAGGAGTATCATCTTTTAGGCGCATGTCGACCCGAGCATAGTCCCTGCAATTCAACAACCTATAAGCCTTCAAAGCTGTTCTTTTCACAAGCTTCTCTAAAGAAGGCGTTAGTTTTGCTGGGCACACTGGCTTAGTCCTCTTATATTCTTCGCTTTTTTCTAGCCACTTTGCTGAATAGTCAACAATTTTTGGTTCGCCCTTGAATTCAAAAATGATCTCTGAGATTGGTAAAGTCCTGGGTTTTTCATAGCCAAGAATTGACACATTAATCTCCCGGCCATCTATGTACTTCTCTACCAGAGCTGGCTGTTTGTATCGCCTGTTTATGTAGTCTACTCGCGCCTTAAGTTGCCGGTTGGTTCTGACAAAGCTCTTTCTAGTAATACCGAGACTCGCATCCTCTCTTAAAGGTTTCACGATTAAGGGGAAGTCGATTCCCCCCTTCCAAACCTTATAACTTTCAAGAATCTGATAATCTGGAGTAGGGATCCCGTTAGCTCTTAGAACATGTTTTGTAAAACCTTTGTTTTGACACAAGCCTAGGGTCAGGGGCGGCGAACCGGTATAGGGTATCCTCAACAGCTCAAGTATTGCAGGCACATTCATCTCATATTGGCTGTACCCAAAAAAGGCCTCACAGAGGTTCACAACGACATCTGGCCGAAACAATTCCAATGAATCAATGAGGAATTTAATATCATCTTTGACAGGGAGTAAGTGACAAGACAGCCGGAGCTTCATAACAGCTTCCTGAACTGCTTTAACGTGGTCTTGAACATTAGCCTCTGAAACGTGGTCAATGTCCCCTTTAGAAGCCACATAAGGTATTATATTGAAAAGAATTCCAACCCTCAGATCCCGAGTAGCTAGATATTTTCGAGTACGCTCAAACCTTAACACTACATTTAACCCAAAACGAGAATAAACATTGATTCATATAGATTTTGTCCAAGACTAGATGACTGAAAGAGAAAGTACGCGTGCTTCTTAACTAATGCGAGTTTGTGTCTAGGGGTTCCTCTTTCTTGTTCTACCTCTGTTACCTCTGCCTTTCCTACTCGGATCAGTCCTCTTGGTGATCTTGCCTCTTGGACGGGGTTCCCTTGGAGGTATCTTGTTAAACTCTATGTTCGTTAGGTACGTGTTCGCAAGTTGCTTTATTCGGGTTAGCTCAGAGTCCTTTGATGGAACATCAGTAGTAGCAGCCTTCGCTTTCAGCTTACGTGCACGCCTTCGTTCACGACACTTCTGATTGTGCTCTTCAGTTAGTCTATATGCTCTCGACATCACACATCACTCATTGCTTGTCACTCTCAGCGATGAAGTACTCACCTTCTTCAGTGTAGTTCCCCATAATTTTCACCTGTTCTTCAGTTAGGTTAAAACTCCAAACCTCATTAACGATTCCCATCACATAAGCCTTAAGAGCCTTACCGCCATAAACCCGCATAAGATCAATTAGCTAGCTCCTCAGAGCATTTTTTTAATTGAAGAATTTGATTAAATTTTTTGTTCCACAGGATATACATGAGTGCGATAAGTTTCCTTACCAGCGCACGCGCTAGCTAGCTAACAAGGAAGCATAAGAGAAAACTAAGACAACGAGGAAATTGGCAAAAAAATTATTAGCTAGCTAACCCTCAAAACCAGGATTTCGAGGATGGTTAACAGGCTAATTAAGTAAAGGGTAAGTAGGACGAAGCCCTCTCGACTCCCAAGCTTGCCATTGTCTAAGAAGTACCATAACAAGAGGTTTGAAACTACACTGAATAGTATGAGGTCTGAGAGAACAAGAAGGTTCACTCTAAACGGCGTAAAAGTTAACAGTAGACCCATGATAAGTGTCGAATTTAAGAAACAACTTCCCACGATGTCGCCCATTGCAATTTCAAAGTGTCCCCTATAGGCTGCTCTAACATCTACAATGAATTCAGGCAAGCTGGTTCCAAAAGCCACCAGTGTGGCACCAATAATTGAAGATGCGATTCCCAAGTAGGATGCAATGTCTATCGCTGAATCAATTGTAAGCCTCGAACCAATTATAATGCCTGCTATCCCAGCCGTAAGGAGTACTAGGTCCTTTTTTATTCTTCCATCTCTAGCATTATTAGATGCAATATCTTCTTTTTCTTTGCTCTTACGAATCAATATGCAGGAGTATCCAAAAAATATGCACAACAGAAGCACGCCTATGATTCTGCTGATATATTGCAAATAGAGAAGTGTCAGAAGCACTATTGAAACAATCATCAATCCAGTTGTATATTCTTTCTTTTCTTCTTCCTTGATAATAATCTGCCTTTTATGAGAAACTAGGGTGGCAACAATAAGGCTCACGCCAATTATCAGAGCAATATTAGTAATATTGGAACCGAGAATGTCTCCAAGCGAAACAGACATGTTTCCTATGACTATCGAGTTGATGGCAACGGATAACTCGGGCAACGATGTTGCGAAGGCTATTAAGAGAAAACTTAAAACAGATTTTCTCAATCTTCGCTTCTCAGATATGGCAACTATGCTAGATATGACTATGCCACTTGCGCCACCAAGCAACACCAGCCCAATCACAAGCAATGCGGGAGATAACCAAAACATTTGAAACCTCTCGTTCTGATTAACAGCAAAGGATTTGGATTTATCATTTATATTCATTACGGACTAACTTATTAGATTCGTGATTCATGCAGAAAAAGCAAAGTTTGTTTGTGTTTGTTTAGTGATTGATATATAGGTATTGGAGTATTGAGTTTGGGGTTTAGGGGGTGGAAAATTATCCTTCTCTTGGCTTGGCGACGATTTCCTTGATTTTCAGGTCGAGAAACTTTCGCGGGTAGGCGGGTTGGACGACGATGGCTGTGTCCGCGCCTTTGCCTGTGCCCGCGACGGCTATGACTTCTTTGTCTATTGGGATTAGCCCTGCATCGGCAGCCATGAGAACAACCTCGACAGCGACCTTCATGCCTTGGCAGAACCTGTAAAACGTTTCGCAGACCGCGTCGTTGATTGCGGTGCCGCCTTTTTTATCGGAGAAGGCTGAGCTCACGTCGCCGCCTAACGCGAGGGTGCCCGTGAAAACTTTGACGCCCTTGTCCTGAATCTTTTTTCTCTCGTCAGGCGTCATCGTCCACCCTTCGCTGCGGAAGCCTTCGCTGATTGTCACAGCTACAATGTTCGTCTTTTTTGCATCAAAAATCTTGGCTGCCTTCAGGGCTGTTTCGCCGTGCGACGAAGCGACGACGACGTCTCGGATTCCGAGCTCCAAGGCTCTTTCGTGAGCAAGCCTCAATGTTTCGTCGGTGTTCTTCGACCCAGCTTTTTCGAAATAGGTGACGGTCTTGACGGTCATAACAAATCACGCTGTTCCTTATTTTGCATTATTCAGTGATTTATGACTTTTGAGAAAAAACCGTTTTGCCGCTGCCCTCAATAAGCGCACTATTTTTCGGTTATTTCGACGACTTTGTTTCTGATTTTCAGACCCGAAACTATGCTCACGTGTGAAGAGGGCACGTTGAAGTGTTTTGCGAGCTTTTTTACGAGCTCCGTGTTCGCTTTGCCTTTTTCGGGTTTGGATGTCAAGCCGACTACTATTTTGTCTCCCTCAACCTGAACGAAGTCCCTGTGAAACACCACCTCAACGTCATACCTCACTCGACATCACCGAGTTCTATTGGCATCCCGAATGTTATTGCTCCGTGAAGGCACGTAAACTTTTTCCTCACATATAATATTGGTTACGGATTTTTTAAGGAAAAGTCGTTCCTGAAAACCTTAAAATATCGTTGCTAACCATTGTCAAGCACATAAAAAACATTCAGGGACGGAACAGACGTGAAGTTTAATCCGCCAAGCCAGAAACTGGTCGACGAGGCTGCGGACCTCGTTGTTTCCGCCTGCAAAAAAAGTTTCGGAAGCAACCTCGAATGCGTGACCCTGAAGGGCTCAGCTGTTAAAGGAGACTTCATTCCGAGCTACTCGGACTTCGACTTCCACGTTTTTCTCAACCAGAAGGCAATGGAAAGCGAAAGAATCCCGAAAATCGGCTACGCGCTCAGGTTCCAGAAGGCATTCGGACACGTTAAGCCCGAAGACTACGGGGTCAGCCAGTTCCAGATATACTTCATCAACTCTCAGCGTTACCCAGCGGACTGGACGCCACCAGTTGAAGGAACGTTCAAGGTCGTCTGGGGGAAGTTACCGTCAGCTGCAAAGGAAGCGGACAATCAGGCCTATATACGGCAAGCAAGAGAAAACCTTAAAACCGTTGGAGACACGTGGAGAATTATTGTTGGAAGGTTCGTGGACAAGCCTGACGCTGGAATTCCGGCGCTTGTCAGGCTTCTAGGCGCATCTTTGAAGAATTATATGTACTCCGTCCTGATTTTGTTATCTGACAACCCGAAAGACGGCTTGAGGCTGCATCTGGACGAAATGATAGCGCTGGTTGAAGAAGGCGTGAGCTCCAAAGGGCACCTTAGTGCTTACTTTGACCAGATTTCCGACTGGGCGACAATCCAGCAGAACAGCGACAAAGCACGAACAGCTTTCAAGGAAGGAATGGAAGCCCTGAACGAAATAGGACGCTGGTACAATAATCGCTGAAACACGTTTCTACGGCGACAAAGATTTTTAGAAACCATTTTAGTCTTTGAGTTTCATTGTCCAGAGTATGCCGTTGAGGATGTGAGTTCGGAACCATTCTTGGTCCCAAGTTTCTAGGTAGTGTCCTAGTCCCGTGTAGAAGACGCGTGCCTTGCCGTAGGTGTGGCACCAGCACATCGCGTAGTCGTTGTCCTCGCGGTTTCCCTTGCTGAGGTCGACTGAGCCGTTGTCGAGGCTGATTAGGACGCGGGTTTTTTCTCTGCTCCAGTCTCGGAACGTGTAAACCTCTTCTTTAAATTTGAATGATTTTGGCAGGTGCCTCGTCGCGGGGTGCGTCTGGTCTTCAACGTTGACCCAGACTTCTTGGCTCCACGGGTGCCCCTTGAAGTAGCCGCCGATCATCTTCCCGTACTCAGGGAGCTTGTAGAAAGTGTCCGTCGCGTTGTGGATTCCGACGAACGGTTTCCCATCCTCGATTGACGACATCAACTCTTCTTTTTGTTCGTCGGTTATGGGCAGCCCGCCTGTCGTTGCGAAGATTAAAGCGTCGAACCTTTTTAGGTCCTCCTTGTTGAGGAGACCACATTCGGTTGTGGCTGTAACCTCGAATTTGCCTGTTTTTTTGCCTAGCGCGGTTATGACTTCGGTTGCTTTCGGGAGGTAATCGTGTTTGAAGCCCGCGGAATGCGTGACCATTAGGACTTTTTTCATCAGACATCACACACCTTTCAGACAAGCCATCATTCTCTGCTTAAGGTTATTAAAAGCTTTTTTCGGAATGTTTGGTTACGCAAAAATCGGTTGACAATAAACTTATGAAACACGCCGAGGACATGGATAAGTGCCTGTGATGAGGGATAGAGCCGTCTGAAAAAGTGATGAGCACTTATCCTCTGAGGCTTTTGCTAATTGATTGCTGGCTAGACTCCGGCGTAGGCTGAGAACCCTCCGTCCACGGGAACAACGATTCCTGTAACAAAAGCTGCATCTTCTGACAATAGGAAAAGAACTGTGCCCACGAGGTCTTCGGGTTCGCCGAACCTTCCCATGGGCGTGTGCTCAAGCACTGTTCTTCCTCTCTGGGTGGGTGTGCCGTCCTCGTTCATGAGCAGGTATCTTGTTTGGATTGTGACGAAGAAGCCCGGCGCCACGGCGTTGACCCGAATCTTCTTCGAGTAGTTCTGAGCCATGTGGACGGCGAGCCACTGCGTGAAGTTTGAGACGCCCGCCTTAGATGCAGAGTAGCCAGGAATCTTGGTCAACGGTCTATAAGCGTTCATCGAGGAAAAGTTGACGATGGCGCCTTCGCCCTTCTCAGCCAAAACCTTGCCGAAAACTTGGGACGGAATTATTGTGCCCAGAAGGTTCAGGTCGACGACGAACTTTAAAGCGTCCTGCGGGATGTCAAAGAACGGTTGAACCTCGCTTGTCGAAGCCCGCGGAACGTTGCCTCCTGCGCCGTTAACTAGAAAGTCGACGGTGCCGAAAGCTTCCAGAACCTTCCCGCAGGCTGATTCCACGCTTGCACGGTCTGTAACGTCCGCCGCGACCGCTACGGCTTTTCCGCCTTTTTCCCTTATGGTTTTCGCCACCTTTTCAGCTGCGTCCTCTCGGATGTCCAAAACCGCGACTGAAGCTCCCTCCGCTGCCAGAGCCTCGGCGACGACTGAACAAAGGACGCCTCCAGCGCCTGTGACAACCGCAACCTTGCCTTCGAACCGTCCACTTTGGTGCTTCATTTTGTGCATCCCGTTTTATAGAACTGCTTCAACGCATAATAAATTATGCAGTGACTTGACTGGTAAGTTGTGGACTAGCCTTTACTGAACTGGTCTATCTCTTCCTGTATTGCGTTTTTCGCTGTCTTCTCTGAAACTGGACCGAAGAACTTCATTTTGCCATTGACTAAGGGGTCAGCTGTTCCGTAACGGCGGACAGTTTCGAGCGTTGCGTCCAGCTCCACTATTTTGACTTTGTCTCCGAAGCTTTCCGCAACTTTCCTTATCATGTGATACATGTAGGCTCCGACTGGGCACATGAAGTTTCTGAACAACGTCACTTCGACTTTGTCGGTCGCTGGCTTATAGTCCAGATCAACGATTTTGACTGCTATGTTTTCCTTTGTTAGGGGGTAATACATGACCTTGATAGGCGGATGCTCTTTGATTATTCGGAACCCCTGCTTCAGAAAGTCCTTGTAGGACATGTACACGTCCAAGTCCGTGGCGGGAACCAGTATGCCCTTGAATCCTTGCTGTTTAAGGTCGTCTTTCATGCAGTCAAGCATCGTTTTGCCGTGTCCCTTGTGTTTGTAGCTCTGCAGGAGCTCAGTGCAGTAGACGCAGGCGACCTTGGGTTAAATTTCGTATGGAAGAAGAGCCTTCTCCGACCTTGCCCAGTAGATTAAGCCGACAACCTTGTCTCCATCCAACAGGTGGTAACCTTCGATGTGCCTTCCTAAGTTAGTCCTGAACCACTCTCTCGATTCAGGTAAACATTCAGCCCATCCAACACTGGGCGTGAATTCTTCAGCGCAACAGTACGTAGTCCCCAAATCCTCTAGGGTTGTTCTTTTTGCCCGCAATTTGAATAGTCTCTCCCGTAACTATTCCATAATATGAAAAAGAAATATTTAGGTTTGCGATTTGTCGCGGTTGTTTGTTTGCCTTTGTTGGTTTTGGTTAGTATTTATTGACTTCGTCGCAGTCTCTTGTTTTTGTCAGGATGAGGAGGAAAACGTTTTTTGGCACCATTAATTCGTCCACGTTTCTGATGGCTTCAATGTACCGATTTACGGCGTCAGCATCAACATCTGGGCTTAGCTTCAATTCGTCAATTTGTTCGAAAATGACTTTTTTGTCGATTGATTCTAGGTCGCTTTTCGAGATTTCCAGATTGTCGATTCCGCCGATTCTTATGATGTTCTGGTCTTGGGCTTTTTGTTCCTCAACAAAATATCGCATAACGTTGTGGCAGCTCTTCGCTTTTTTCATCGCGTCCAAGTACAATGGTTCAGGCACCTGCACGTTGTCGCAGTCCTCGATCGACAGCACGTTGTTTTCGAAGGCTTCCTTGTCAACGTCCTTGGCGAATCGTAGGTTCATAACTTTTTTGAACGCCACCTTTCCGAGCTCGGTCAAGTCTTTTTTGGTGACTGTGACGTTGTCCATGTTTTCGCCGAAGACCGTTGAGGCTTCTTGAACATGGTTCAGATACGTCCTCATCGCGTCGTTCATCAGGTCGGAGACGTTTTTGCCTGTTTCTTTAGCTTTCGCGAGAATTTTGTTGTAGAGCTCCGTTTCGAGCCCCCTTATTGCGGTTATGTCTTTCTGTTCGGTTGACACTTTAAACCACCTAAACATGTATAACAAGTAAACAAGTTAACATATAAATCTTGTGGAGGAAACGACCTCGTAATGAACCCTGATTTTTTATTCCGTAGAGTTGATTTTCCAAACCAGGAACTCTGTTCCGACCGCCGTAAGAAGCCTGATGGTGCCCCACAGTCCCTTGATGCCACCTTTTTGTGAAAGGAAACGCTTCAACAGTTCCCTCTTGGACACTTGCCCCTTTCCGCTGACCAGTTTCATGTCGACATCAAAATTTATGGTTGAATGACGTTGCTTTCCGCGCATGATCCGAATGTACTCAACCGATTTTCCTGTGGTCTCAACGACGAAGCTGACGGCTGCATCATCGTCAAGGTTCAAGGTGCACTGGATCGTTTGCGGTCCGAGGATTCTGAGGAACCGCGACATCTCCAAGACGTTGTGCACGCCTATCCTTCTCGTGTATTCTTCGACGCGGGGGTCAGGGTAAGCGTCCAAAAAAATCCTCACGTAATGACCGAACTCTTCCTTCTTCAGGGTCTTCCCGGCGCTGCTGATGAAGTGCATGTCGTTCGCCCTTTCGCTGACGAAGCTCGCCAGAGGCATTTTCCTCCGGGTTCTGACCTGAGTGACCATTTCCCTGTCGATGAACGTGTCTACGTTCCAGAACTTTGCCATGCAGTAGGTTGCCAGCTCCTCAATCTTCTCTTTGGACAGGTGCTTTGTCTTGTAGACCGAGTGCATCTCGTCGAACTTTTCCCAGTCGGTCTCAAAAATCAAGCCGTCCTTGTCCAGTTCCTCGTAGAACTTGGTCCCCGGAAACGGAGTCACGACGCCGAAGGCGGCGCCCGTCATCCCGATCTCTCGGGCATAGACAGGAAAATACTTGACCTCTTCTTCGGTCTGGTCCGGAAGCCCGATGACGAAGGTTCCGCCTGCACTTCCACCGTACTTGCGTATGTTACTCACCGCTTCCCTGTGAATTTTTGTGGTGATGCCCTTCCTCGTCGACTCAAGGTCCCTCGGGTTGGGGCTTTCTATGCCCATCTCGAAGTAGAGTATCCCCGCCTCGCACATCTTTTTCACGATAACGGGATACTTTGCCATGTGGTCCGTCCTAACAAGTGCCATAAATTCAATATTCAAGTCGAGGTCTCGCAGGAGCTCGGCGATCCGTTCCACCCTCTCGGGCTTGCCCATGAAGCTCGGGTCGACGATGAACCCGATGACCCGTCTCCCGTTGTGGTACTTGCTTATCTCGACGATTTCTTTGATGACGTTCTCTGGGGAGCGCCACCTAAAGTGCCCCCGGCTCATGCTGGGCTCGCAGCAGAACGTGCACTGGCTGTAGCAGCCCCGCGAAGTTAAAATTGCGTCGTAGTCCGTTTTTCGGTCCTGCGCAAAGTACGAATAGTGTCTCAGGTACCGAGCGGGGAAGGGAACGCTGTCAAGGTCTTTGATGAACGGCCTGTTCTCGTTGTGGACTGCCCGTCCAGCCTGCCTGTAGGAGACTCCGAGGACGCCCTCCGGACCGCCCTTTTCGATGATTTCCCTCACCGTGGCTTCTCCTTCGCCGCGTACAACCATGTCCACCTGAGGGTAAGAAAGCATCAGGTCCGGGACTCCTGTTGGGTGGTAGCCGCCAACCATGGTTGCGATGCCCCTTTTCTTGGCAGCCTTCGCGAGGCGCAGTCCCTCGTTGTGTTCGGTTGCCGACATTGAGACGCCTACGAGGTCTGGGTTGACTTGGTCGAGGATTTGCTGGAAGCTTCGGCTTTCCATCTCCATGTCTATGACGTGGACCGCGTCGACCGCGTCCTCAACGTACGCCGCGATGTATTCCAAGCCGAGGGGAATTTGGTCCATGAGGAAGCTCAGCCCGCTCTTCCCGGAAGGCTTCACAAGCAGAATCCTGCTGAACGGCATAGAGCAATTTAAGATGTTTCCATCTTTAAAAAATGTTCGCAAAGCAACAACATAGACAGCATTGTGTACACGTTTGTATTCCAAAAGGATGCTCTCATAGATGAAACAAACGGTTTCGACAGCACATAAAACCTATAAAAAACATAAAAAGTACCAGAGGACTTCTGCGTCTAATTGCCTTTCATGTGAGACGTGCCAAAATTCTTGGTACGTTGTATCATGCGTATTACCCCGATTATGAATGCTGCGCCGGCCAGCAGGTAAGCTGCGCCCGCAATGATGCCGGCTAGAAAGAAGTAGGCGGCGTTTAATTGTGAGTCAGTCGAATTATCTTGGCTGGGGGTCTCTGGTTTTTGGTTAGTCATTATTGATGTTTCAGAAATCATAAAATCTTTTGTTAGCCAGCTCAGAGGGCCTTCATAATTTACAACGGTTAGGCATGCGCCGTTCGAGAAAAATTCACCCAGCCTGAGGTCGATTATGCTCAGCTGACCTTTTGTCAAATTGAGCTCGATTGGCTCCCATTGGCTGAGGCCTTGGTAATATGCTCGTGTAAATAAATAAATCGGATATGAAGAGGAAAAAAAGTTACTTTCAATTTTGCCGTTGGTCAGCAGGAAGAGAGTTATCTTGGTGTTCCCGGAGATTGGGGATGAAATCTTCAGTGGGTAGTAGAGGAAGCTGGTCTCAAACTGGTATAGAATAGGCTCAACGCTCTTCTGGTCAGCTGACAATTGGATTATGTCGAGGGCAAAGAAACGGAAACCCCGAGCCATATACTCTTCGATTACGGTTTCGAAATTTTCCAGCGAAAAATCTTGAGTAACATTGTTGGATTCCAAGAAGTCTTCAGCCCAAGACATAAGTTCCGAGGTGTTGGCTGCTTTGACGACTGTAATATCGTGGGCTCCTATTCTTTCGTGGAACGTAATCTCTACGCTCTTGGTGCTTTCAGATAAATAGTTATCCCCTAAAACTACTCGAGCATTCGTCACAAGTAGGTCCTGAATTGCGACGAAAGATTCAAAGCTAGCTTTCTCTATCTTTTTCGGGTTTGAGGGAAGAGGCATTATTTGAAGAACCCATGTCTCATTCACTGCGTTTACATCGGTGGAAAGTATGAGTGTCTCCTCTTGCCCGTTCCAAGCTACAATAGCTTTCTGGCCAGGTTCATAAACTGAGACGCTGGGTCCAACAGGCACCATTCCCATATCTGCATGACTTATAGAAATGGATGGCAAGAAAAGCGCGAAAACTAAAGCTAAAAGGAGACTCCGAGATAGCTTTCCCTTTCTCAAGGCTGATTCCCACCATGACCAATTGTGCTTTAAACGTAATAACTCTACGTTTTGGAACATATTATTACACATTTATTGAACTGTGAATTTTAGGGTCCAGAGTTCCTCTCTGAACGTCAGTATTTGGGTGTAGACTGGTTTCCCGTTCGCGTCGTAGGTGAGGATGTAGGTGTCCACGTGGACCTGAACCTCGTATTCTCCGGGGTCAAGTGTGCCGAGGGGGATAAGGACCAGCGGATTAGTGAGTGCCTCGGTGACGGCTACGCCTTCGCCTGGGTCCGTGAAGTTCACCTCGAACCTGAGCTTAACCGGGTAGGATTCCAGCCAGCTGAACTTTTTGACCTGTATTGTGAATCCTCCGGTCGGGTAGTCGCCTCGGGACACAACTAAGCTGACGAAGTCCTCGGTGGAAGCGGTCGTCGCTTCGTGTTCCTTAAGCATCCACCAGTGACCGCCGACCGCCTCGTCCGTGGGCAGCGATGGGTCTTGGTCGGTGACGATCACGTGGATGCCTCTCTCGAAGACTCCGACTCCGCCGTAATAGTCGTAAGCGGTCTCAGGCTCACCATAAAAAGGCAAGCTCGACTCGAACTTTCGGCGGAGAAGCGTCCCTTTCCAGACGGTTGCGCCGTCCATTTCAACGGTAATAGTGTATTCCGTGTTCTCGGGCAGGACAACGGGGTAGCCCACCGTCACAGTCAGGTCGTCAGACTCGTAGACATAGGTTTCGTAGCCCAACAAGTCCAAGGGCGTCACTCTGCCGCCAGTCCAGTTCAACGTCAAAGAATCGGGAACCTTCAGCTCCAAAACCGCCCTCAAATAAAGCAGCGTGTAGTCTCGGACAAAGGCTGGCTCCAAGAAAGAGTCCCGCCAAGCCACATAAACGTCCTCCGCGTAACTTTGCGTCCAAGAGTAGCCACAACGGAGGCACCTCCACAGGAAGTTTTCGCTCCTCGACCCGACAGGCGTCAAAACGTAAGCTCCAGTTATATCGTGGGCGCCTTCGGGGCAGACTACGGGGTTTTCGGACATGGGCGTGATGCCAGTTAAAGCTATGGTTGCTCCCGCTGAAAATATGACGACGGCGACGATTAATGCTGAAATTATCTTTGGATTCATCGTATTCATGCCAAATAAATATAGAAGCAGGCGGTATAAAACCAACAATCAGAACAGTCTGTCCAAAAAATAGAACACGAAGGGTTAGTCGCGTCTGAAGATTGTTATGAATTTTTTATATAGAATAGTCTTCATTTAGGTTAAGGTCGGGAAACTGAACCATGAACCACAAGGAAACCAACGCCCTATTTCAGCAATGGAAGAAGGAAGAGTCCGAACCTTTCGTCGGCTGGGACTTCTCCTATATTGCAGAAAGATGCGTGGAGGAGAAGCCGCCATGGTCCTACATGGAATTGGCTAAAAACC
The DNA here is from genome assembly GCA_964600125.1 of uncultured Candidatus Bathyarchaeia archaeon. Taxonomy (GTDB): domain Archaea; phylum Thermoproteota; class Bathyarchaeia; order Bathyarchaeales; family DTEX01; genus JAGTRI01. The sequence continues at coordinate 16,847 of CAZRIK010000002.1, read as the reverse complement.
TTATGCTGTCATCCAAGGCTGTTCTGGACCTTGGAACAGGAGGCGGCGAAAAGCTGCTGGCGATGAAAGACTACTTCCCGAAACGGGTAGCTGCTACAGAGGGATTCCCGCCTAACTACGTGTTGGCTCGCAAAAGGCTTTCACCATACGGCGTCGAAGTTGTCCAAACTGAACCCTCATCTTTGAAAGAAAAACTGCCCTTTGCCAACGGCGAGTTTGGCTTAGTAATTAACCGACATTCAGCCTACAATGCCTCAGAAGTAGCTAGGGTTCTGAAGTCTCACGGATTCTTCCTTACAGAGCAGGTTGACGGAAGAGACCTTGAGGACCTTCGTCAAGATTTTAATTGTAAGCCAAAATGGTTTTTCTTTACCCTAGATTTCGCACTTAACGCAATCAAGTCAACAGAACTCGTGATGGTTGACGCCCGAGAATGGGAAGGAAAAACCTTCTTCACGGACGTCGGAGCGCTGGTGTATTTTCTTAAGGCTGTACCGTGGATTGTGCCAGGTTTCACTGTTGAAACACATTTTGAACAACTTTTGAGGCTGCAGGAAAGGATAGAGAAGGAAGAAAAACTAACATTCACCCAAAGGCTATTCATGGTCAAAGCAGAAAAACCTTAAACCTCAACATAATTGCATCAGACTATCTATGCACGAAGCTAAATCTTCTTAAATTCCGTAATGAAGCGTCTTGATTTCGGGTATTTAGTTTTTACTGACTTTCTTGGAGACATCATTTGCCTGCGAGTTTAACTTCTTTTATCTTCACGTAGGGGAAGAAGAGCCCTTTTCCCAAAGTTCGCCCTTCTTTAGATATAAGGTCAATGTCTATGAACAGTTCCAGCACGTGTCCGCCCGCCATAAGGTTTTTGACCGGATGCCTTTTTTCTCCATCTTCAACGAGGAAGCCCTCGTCTATTGTGCAGGAGAACTCGCCTGAAACCATGTTCGGCGTAAATCCCACGTTTGCAGCAAAAATTCCCTTCTTCGTCTCCGCAACCATCTCGTCCATTGTGCTGTCTCCGGGTTTGACCTGAACGTTCGTCGGTCCCGTCCCCACGTAGCCGCCGTAGCCTCCTCTCGCCGCATGCCCCGTTGTTTCGACCCCCATGATTCCAGCCGAATAGTAGTTGTGCAGAAAAGATTTCACAACGCCTCCGCCCACCACTTCGACCCGTCTCCTAGGCACGCCCTCGCCGTCAAAGGCTCCGCTGGCAATCGCGCCCGGAATCGTGCCGTCATCAACAACCCCAAACGTGGACGGCGCAACCTGTTTTCCGAGGCAGCCCGAAGCGAACGTTCTTCCCTTGGCGACAGGCTCCCCTGAAATGGCGCCCAGCAGACCGAAGACCAGCGAAGCCGTCGATTCAGGCGTGAGGATGATCGGCAGGGTCCCGCTTTCTGACCGTTTCGAACCGAACTGTTCGACGGCTTTTTCGGCTGCTTTTTTGCCGATTTTTTCGAAGTCCATTTCTTCAAGAGATATTGCGTAGTCAAACTCGTGTGAGCTCCCAACGTCGTCGCCTTCTCTGTACGTGGGCATTATGCTTGCCGAAATGGATGTCCTTTCGGGCTCAATCGACACCCCTGTTGAGGTCATCAAGTACCCTTTCATGTGCCCAGCGCCTAACCCCCCAGCGTACATGGCTCCTTTTCGAACGTCCTCCACAGCCCCAATCATGCTCTTGGTCAGCACCGCGGTTTCTTCTAACGTGAGAGCAACAATCTCGGAGTCGCAGAGCCCAGCGACCTTTGCTGCTTTCGAAGGACCCGGCATGCCCTTAAAGTAGGGGTCAGGCTGAGTAACCGCAGCGAATTTGGCAGCTCGGCGAACCGTGGTTTCAACGTCGTCAGCTTTTAAGCTCTGGGAGAAGGCGACGCCGAGCCCCCTGTTTTTGTAGGCTCTGACGCCTAGTCCCAAGTCGGTTCGGGACATGGATTCGTTTATTCCTTTGCCCAGAATTCCGATGCTCAACGAGTGCGAGTAGGCTGCGTAGATGTCGAAAAAGTCGAGACCTAATCTTGAAAGCAGCTTCGCCGCTTTTTCAACCGGCGTTACTATGTCAACCTTTTCCATGCTTGTCACCTTCTTCCTCCAACGACTATGTCCTCAAACCTGATGTGCGGCGAACCCGCGTCAACGTACATGCCTTGCCCGCCTTTCCCGCACGTTCCCGGCATCTCAATCCTCAAGTCTTTGGCGACCGCTGTGACGTTCTTGAGCGCGTCCAAGGTGAGACCGTTGATGGCTACGTCTCTGAGGTGCTCCGTTAATTCTCCCTTTTCTATGAGCCACCCCTGCTCCACCTTGCACGTGAACTGGCCCTTCTGGGTTTCCACGTAGCCGTACTGTGACCCAGCCAAGTAGACCCCCATTTCTATGTCCTCAAGGAGCTCCTCCAACGTCATGTCTCCCGCCGCGAAGTACGTGTTCGACATCCGTATGATGGGCGGAAAATGCTGGTTTTGGGCGCGGGCGCTGCCCTGAGGTTTGCCGCCTAGCTTCGCGGCTGACTCCAAAGAGTGAAGGTAGCCGACTAGGGTTCCCTTGTCAATAATAAGGTGCGGCTCAGCCTTGGTTCCCTCGTGGTCGTAGACGAAACAGCCATTCTTGGGAACTGTCGGGTCGTCCAAAACCGAGACGAGGTCGCTTGCCACCTTCTGCCTCATCTTGCCGGAGATTATGGATTGCCCTCCGAAGACTAGGTCGCCTTCGCTGTTGTGTCCGAAGGCTTCGTGGACGAAGAGTCCGCCTACTTCTGGGTCAACGACCACCGTGAACGTTCCTCTGGGAGGAGGATGAGCGTCAAGAAGTTTGACAGCGGTCTTAGCTGCCTTCTCGGAGAACTGTTCAACCTGGATGGCGTTAACAATCTCGTAGCCTGCGACGTTTCCGACCGTTTCGAACCCGGTTTGCATGTTTTCGCCTTCTTTCGAGATTACGCTGCAGTAGACGTGGGTTCTGGGCGTCGTCTCCTCAATCATGGTTCCGAACGAATTATGGGTTACCACCTTCGTCAGTACTTCCCTGTAGCTCACGAACGTGTCTTTCACTTTTTCGCTGAATGTTCGGGCAGCTTTCTCGATTTCCAGCATCCTTTTGACTTTTTCTTCCTCGCTTACGTCCTCGGGATTTATCTTAGGTTTGTGAACAACGGTGTCCATAGCGGGCTTTTGGTCCACGATTTTTGCTTCTTCCCCTGATTGTGCCGATATGGATTTTGCTCCTCCTATGGCGTCCGTTAGAGCCTTCTCGACGCTTTGTTTTGTGGACACGTTTGTCGACGCGAACCCCCATTTCCCGTCAACTATGACCCTGATTCCGACTCCGTGCAGGATGCCTGAGGACATTGACTTCGCAACGCCGTTTTCGACGGAAATGAATTTCGTTCTTTCCTCGAAGAACCTTGCTTCGCAGAACCTTGCCCCAGCCTTTACTCCTTTTTGGACAACTGACCCTAGCAGATCCCTCAACCGTAGCTCACCAAGCAAAATCTACGTCTTCAGGGTATAAAAAACCGTTCGTTTTTTCGGTATGACTTTATTTATCCTAAGAATTCATGAAATGTTTTATATTTGCTTGTGTATATCTATTTCTCCAAGATGAAAAATGAGCAAAGAAGAAGTCGTTTGGATTTTCAGGGACCTTCTACGATGCAGCGGATGCCGAAGATGCGAGCTCGCCTGTTCACTGCACCACGAGGGGAAAATGTGGCCTGAAGCCTCGAGGATAAGGGTCTTCATGCTTTTCCCCGGAGCTGAAGTGCCCCACCTTTGCAGCCAATGCCACGACTACCCATGCGTCGCTTCGTGCCCAGTCAAAGCGCTGTCGGTTGACGATAGTACATTAGCGGTCAAGGTTGACAGAGAAAAATGCGTAAGCTGCGGAAAATGCATAGACGCCTGCCCCGGCACAATTCCCTTCCTCCACCCCGGCGACAACAAGGCGACGATATGCGACCTTTGCGGCGGAGACCCCGAATGCGTCAAGGTTTGCCGCGAAGCAAGGTTCGACGCCCTCTGGCTGCTCAGGCAACGGAAGGAGTGGATGGGTAAAAACTTGACCAGGAAACTCTTCGCCCAGACGCCTGAAGAATTAACCAAGGACATCGCGGAAAACATTTTCGGAGAAAAAGCGAAGGAGCTGATATAGGTGCCGAGAGGTTACGCTGGAAAGTTTCTAGACATCGACCTGTCGAACGACAAAATCAAAGACATCACGTTCAGCGACGAGGTCCTCATGAACTACGTTGGAGGAAGAGGGCTCGCAGCAAGAATCCTCTGGGACAGGCTTGGTAAAAAATGGCGGAAAGTGGACCCGCTTGGACCCGAAAACCTGTTCATGGCAATGTTGGGTCCGATGACGGCGATTTATCCGGGAGCACGGGTCTGCATTACGGGAAAGTCGCCTCAGTGCAACGGCATAATTGGCTCCACGTGCAGCGGCGAGTTCCCCTCAGAACTGAAGTGCGCGGGATACGACGGCGTCATCGTTTCAGGGAAGGCTGAAAAGCCAGTCTACATCCTCGTCACAGACGACAAAGCCGAAATTAGGGACGCCAAAAACGTTTGGGGCATCGAATCTCCCGCCACGATCAGAATTATGAACAAGGAAGTCAGGGAAGAACTCGCAAGAAGGTACCCGAAGGTCGGCTTGTGGAAAGAGCCTGGAATGATATACTGTGGACCAGCTGGCGAAAACCGAGTTAGGACGGCGGCTGTGCTTCAGAAGATTAGCCACGCCGCGGGCTACGGCGGCTACGGGGCTGTTATGGGTTCGAAGAACCTTAAGGCGATCGTGGCTAAGGGAAGGAAACCGCTTCCTGACGTGGCAAGCCCAGGCTCCGTGAGGCTTCTGTGGAGAGAGGTTGACAAGAGGCTCTGCAACAGGGAACGCGAATGGCCGACCGTTCATGGGACTGGTTACGCGGGCTACACGACTGGAGCGGAAAGCAGCTCTGAGCCTATTAGGAACTGGCAGGAAGAATGGCACGACGAGAAAGGGTTTGGTGGACCGAAATTCGATTACAAGTTTTGGGTGAAACGGTTGTGGAGCGACTTCAACTGCGCTAGCTGCTGCATGAAGCTCTCCGTCATCAAGACTGGACCCTACAAGGGAACCTTCACTGACGACCCTGACTACGAGTTGCAGGCTTACTGCGGACCGAACCTCGGAATCTTCGACCCAGCCAAGTGCATCTACTTGGCGGCGCTCATGGATTACTTGGGTTATTCGGGCATCAACGGTCCTAATACTTTCGCCTTCGCCGCGGAGCTCTACCAGAGAGGCATTTTGACGGAGAAGGACATTGGGTTCAAGTTGAAGTGGGGGGACGTTGAAGCGTTCGAGAAGCTGGCGAGAAAAATCGTCAAGCGGGAAGGCATCGGCGACGTGCTTGCTGAGGGAACCTACAGGGCGGCTTTGAAGATTTCTGAGATGAAGGGAGTCGACGTCACGAAGTACGCGGTTCATGTCAAAGGCGTGGAGATCGGAGCCCACGGGACCCGAAGCGGACAGGACTATAACCCCATCGGCTACGCCTGTTCGCCACAGTGTGGGGACCACACCTCCGGGGTTCACGACGCCTACGGCGACATGGGGTCAGTGTTCTACGACTCAGCCGTCGTCTGCAGCTTCGTCCTAGACTGGGAGCTCCTCTGGGACTACTACCGCGCAATCACAGGCTGGACAACAACCCAAGACGAGTGGAACAGAGTGCTGGGACACAGGATAATGCACATTCAGAGGGCAGCTCTTCTTCTCGGGGGACCTGACATCGTTTGGGACCCTGCTGTCCACGACGATAACCCACAAAGGTACTACGAGCCGCTGCCTTCGGGACCTTACAAGGGCAAGACAACCGACAGGAAAGAGGTTGCAAAACAAAAGAAGCAGTTCTACAAAGCCATCGGATGGGACAAAAACGGCGTACCCAAATCAGAAGTCCTCAGGAAGCTCGGGCTAGACGACGTCGACAAAGAAATGGAGAAGCTAAGAAAATAAACTTCCCCTTCCTCCCTTTTTATTATGGAGTCACTTTATTGGAAGGTCAGGAATAGCCATCATCCGAAAAGTGGTTGACCGTGAAGGTAAAAGTTAAAGCGTTGGGGCGCCTTGCAGCCAGTTTGGGAACCGAAAGAGCCATCGAGCTCGCAGACAAAGCCACAATGGGCGATTTGCTGTCTATGCTGAAGGAAAAAACAGCAACCGTACAAAAGGAAGCCCTGTTTAGATTCGACCGCACCGAACCAGAACTTACCGTGCTTCTCAACGGACAGAACGTCCAAACCCTTGACGGACTGAAAACCACCCTAAAAGATGGAGACTTAGTCCTTTTGCTGCCAGCAATATATGGTGGATAATTTTCCTCTTTTCTTTTATCCATTAATTCCGTGCATGAAGAAGTTCTTTGCGATTCATTTTAAGCAGTTAGCCTAAAATAAAAAAAATGTTTTTACCAAAAGCTTTATTAGTTCGTATTTCATCAAATTATGTTTGATTAAAAACTAATTTAATTCAATGCGAATGGATTTGAGTTCTATGTTCGGAAAAAAAGACGACGAAGAAATCAAAAATCTTAGAGAACAAGTGGAAAAGCTTAAAGAACAATTAAACGGGCTTTCTAAGCAGCTCGAACCAAAAAGGGAGGAACAACCAGAAAAAGTTGAGGAACCGAAAACAGAACAGCCTACCCAGTCAAGTGATGCCGCTTGGAAATTCGACGCTTTCGGCGACAGACTCGGTGAGTACATTGGCGGCTTAGTTGAAGGCGTCATGGACAACGTGATGAAGGACCTCGACCGCTCCTTAGGCGGATATTCCAATTTTAAATTTAAACCCGAATTCAAATTTAACCCCGAAAAACCTGCAGAAAGAGAAGCTGTAAAGGTTAATCCTAAAGCTGCGGCGGATTTGATGAACGCCCTTGGGCACGAAAACAGAGTCACGATTCTCGGTGAACTGGTTTCTGGCGGACGTTATGCGAGTGATCTTCAGGAAAAAATTCCAGACATAGGAGCCAGCACGCTTTCAAGCCACTTGGACGTTCTTGAGAAGGCTGGGCTTGTCGTGCAGGAGAAGGCTCGGGGACGGTACCTGATAACGATGCCGGGAAGACTCGCTTACCAGATGGCGAACGAAATAGCGAAGCAGGTTGAACACAACGCCCTTTAGCCATTGAAGCTTTGAGACCCATTTGTGTACTGAGCTGATTGTCTGGTCACTTTTTCGCAGAACAGTTAACTAAAGTGACCATACGTATGTTTTTGTAAAAGCGTACCCAATCAGCAGTGAACCATTATGGAAGCCCCCGTCGTCTGCGAAGACCTAGTCAAGGTGTACAACGGCAAAAAGAAGGTCACGGCACTCGACCACCTGAGCTTGGACGTTAAAGAAGGCGAGGTTTTCGGGCTGCTTGGACCAAACGGCGCCGGAAAGACGACCCTCGTCAGGATTTTAACCACGCTTCTAAAAGCAACTGGGGGCCACGCGGAAGTCGGAGGCTTCGACGTGGACAAGCAGGAGAACAAGGTGCGACAAATCATCGGCTACGCAGGCCAAGACTCGGAGCGGTCTGCCTATTGGAGGCTGAGCGTCCGGGAGAACCTTTTGTATTTCGCCTACGCGTTAAGAGATATTCCATATAAAATTGCGAAGCAGCGGACTGAAGAGATCGCTGCAGGCGTCGGGTTCACGGACCGTTTGGACAGGCACTTCATCACGTTGTCGGGGGGCGAGAAGCAGCTCGTCATCGTGATGAGAGCCATAATCCATAACCCGCAGGTGTGCTTCCTCGACGAGCCTTCCAAGAGCCTTGACCCGATGACTGGGCGCCGAGCTCGAACTTACCTCAAAAAGTACGCTCAGGACCACGGGATGACCCTCATGATTACGACGCACAACATGCTTGAAGCTGAAGAGGTCTGCGACAGGCTGGCGCTCATAGACCACGGGGCAGTGAAATTCATTGGCACATCATCCGAATTCAAGAGACAGGTCACAGTAAAAGAGACGTTAGAGATTGGCGTTAACAACCTCAGCCAAGAGTTGGAGTCAAACCTTTTGGCGTTGCCTGGCGTAAGGAATATTTCCCGCAATCTAAGTGTTAGGTTGCACTGCGACGACGCCTTCAGCATTCTGTCCGACGTTGTGGATTTGCTTAAACATTCAGGTCTAAAAGTCCCGGTGCGGATGGTTGAGCCTTCCCTTGAGGACGCGTTTGCGTTTTTCGTTGAGAATGGTGAGGACGAGGTGAAAACAGGTGCCTAGCGCGGTTAAACTGTTTTACATGTCGGTTTGGCGGAACCTTTTAACCATGACACGTTACAAGGCGAACTTCATTTTTGAGATGCTTGGAAGCGTCCTGTTCGGATTCGGCATGCTTATTTTGGCTATGGCATTTGACACTAACATGCTTGGCAACTTGGTGGGCTCAACGAACTATGTGGCCTTCATCATCCTCGGCATTAGCTTCCAAAGTTGGCAGAATACGGCTCTTTGGGGTTCAGCAGGCATGTTCCAAGGTGAACTTAGCTCAGGTCAGATTGACTACACGTTTAGCTGCCCATTTTCGAGGTACTGGTACATCGCAAGCAACATAGCTGCCTCAGCGTTGCAGTCCACAATATTCTTTGCTCCCATGTTCTGCGTCGCATTGTATTTCACCAGCTCAACCTTGACTCCGCTCGGGCTTTTCCTAGGGTTAACGGCAACCATGGTCTCCGTGGCTGCAGTGGCACAATTAGGCGCCATATTCGCCAGTTTGGTCTTAAAGTTCAGGCAGACTACAGCGATCTTTAGCTTCTTCAACTTCGCGTTCCAGATGCTCACAGGCATGTTTGTTCCGTTCCAGCTGCTTCCGGTACCGTTGCAGATTGTGGGGTACTCCTTGCCCTTAACATTCGGTATGGACTTGTTGAGATACTACGTGATGGACACAAGACCGATCATGCCCGTCGCGTACGAATGGGCGGGACTATTCCTGCAGCTAGTAATCTTCGCGGTGATTGCGAAGCTAACGGTCCTTTATCTCGAAAAATCAGCCAAAGAACAAGGGCTACACTACCTCTAAGGCACTAATATTGCCATGTCTTAATTGTCTAAATAGCCAACTTTTACTGTCCTTGCTTCGATGTTTGTATACGTTCGAAATTAGTAGCTAGCTAGGATGGGTGAAAGAGGAGATGATCTTGAAATTGTCAAGAAGCACGAAATCCCAAAAATCGTTGAAGAGAAAGACGTTTTTTCCGTTCGTCGCCATCTTGCCATAGTGCCATACGACTTCCTTGTGGACGCCGTGCAACGGTACAACGTTGACGAATCACGCGTCTACCTGACGGGGCTAAGCATAGAAGGATACAGAACGTGGCACCTAGCCGCAGCTTACAGATAATCCGATGGAGTGTATGCCAACTTCATTTTGTGGCACACATGAATCCATAATCTTTTATGTTCGACTAATATTTCTCTGCTCAGTCGAAAGTTAAGTAGTGAGAACGCATGATAACCAAACGGTCAAGAGTAAAAGATGCCATTGCGCATGAAGATGTAGATATAGTACCTTGGCAGATGAGTCTGACAGATCCAATACGGGTGAAGGTAGAGAAATATTATGGAGACACCCGTCTAGAAGACCCCGCTTTTTTCAACGAGTGGGTCGGCAACCACTTTAGAAACGTCGAACCCAAGAGCCTAGGGCAATTTCATGGACTTGAAGAGGAAGTAAGTCCGGGATTATGGCGGGACGGATGGGACATAGTCTGGGACACAAGGGGACTTTATGGTGAAGGAGAATGGGGTCGCCCTACCAACTGCGTTCTTAAGGAGCCATTGTTTGATGACTTCAAATTTCCTGAACCACCTAGCAAGGCAGCTTTTTCGCATTTTCCCCAATTTGTCGAGGACAATAAGGATTACTTCATTCTTGCTGACGAGGCACATCTCTTTGAAACATCTTGGGCTTTGAGGGGTATGCAGAACCTAATAGTGGACATGTACCGAAACCCAGAATTCGTCGAGGACTTGATGGACGGTGTAACTGAGTATTACTTGGCTGTAATTGAACAGATGTTAAAGTACGATATAGATGCGGTTAGCTTCGGGGACGACTGGGGCTACCGAGATGGCCTTCTTATGGGTGTTAAGAATTGGCGCAGGTTTATCAAGCCTAGGATGGCGAAGATGTTCGCTCTCGTAAAAGAAGCAGGAAAATCCACGTATCTTCACTCGGACGGAAATGTTACAGCAATCTTTCCAGACCTGATTGAGATAGGCTTAGATGTTTACAATCCCTTCCAACCAGAAATAATGGACGTCTATGAAATGAAGAAAAAGCATGGAGACAGACTTTCCTTCCACGGAGGCATCGGAATCCAAAACCTCCTCCCTTTCGGATCCCCCGAAGAAGTAAAGGAAACCGTACACCGTATGATTAGGGAGGTGGGGGCAGGTGGAGGATACATCCTAGGACCATCCCACTCCATCCTAGCAGATTCTCCATTAGAAAATGTCATAGCCCTAATAGAAACTGTCAAAAACCAATAAATGGCTAGTTCAAAGTTATGCGCTCTCTATTTTTCTAGCCCTCTAAAGATGTCTTTAGAGTCGAGAGACACTGATTTCCGCGGAGGAACTCTAAGGGGTTCTGGGTAATAGATGCGCGTAGGTCTCCTTCTTCCTTTGGAGTTAGCGAATTGCTTAGGCGTTGAACCCAAATAGTTAGCTAAATTAAACCAAACTTGCCCCGAATGCTTCAGCAACCACACGATTAAGGACCCAGAAAACAGCAAAGTTACCTGTGGAAATTGCGACGCAATCCTTGAACAGGAAGCAAAGATGTCTCACAGATCAGCCTTTAACGAGACTTATGCGCCGACCAACGACTTGGTCTTCGGAAGGAGCTCGGGGGAATGTTCTTGCAGCTGGCATTTTTTGCCGTGATTGTGAAGCTGGCGGTCCTTTATCTCGAAAAATCAGCCAAAGAACAAGGGCTACACTACCTTTAAGACGCTGATGTTGCCCCGTCCTGAAGCGCCGCAAGTAGAGATGGGTAATATTGGCTTCAAAGAGAAAAGTTGCCCAAATAGCTAACTTTTACTGCCCTCTAAGGAACCTTTATTAACGAATAAAAGTCGCTTTTTTTTAAAAAAAAGTATTTTATTCCATCTTTCCGTTTCAGTAAAGATTGCTTTCTTCCTCGACAGTTAGTCAGATGACGACCTGTCTCCATAACTCTTATCTTACGATTCATTTTATTTCTTTGAGGAATTATCAAATTGCAGCTCAATCTCAAAGGCAAGATCGCCATCGTGACTGGCGGAGCATCAGGTGTGGGTAGAGGAATTGCTATGGGTCTTGCGGAAGAGCGTGCATGCGTAGTCATCGCAGACATAAATGGCGAGAAAGCTTCGAAAGTGGAAGACGAAATAAGGGAGAAGTTCCCCGAAGCCACTTGCATTGCTCAAGAGGTAGACATCACACGCGAGAAAAGCGTCAAGCATCTGGTCAAGGAGACGGTTGACAGGTTCGGCTCGGTTCACATGCTCGTGAACAATGTGGGCGTGGTAATCCCCCACTTTATTCAGGACGTCACAGAAAAAGACTTCAAGACAACCATGGATGTGAACGTAAAGGGGGCAGTTCATTGCGTAAAAGCGGTCTCTCCGCACATGAAACGTCAAAGATATGGGAGAATCATCAACATCAGCTCAATGTCCGGCGTTGTAGGCAGCGCTGGACTATCAGCCTATTCCATGAGCAAGTTTGCCTTAAGGGGGCTTACCCACGCGTTGGGACGTGAACTGGGGCAGTTCGGGATTACCGTGAACGCGATAGCGCCCACTGACATATACGAAACGGGGAGCTGGAGTCAAAACCCAAGCCTTTACGAGATTTCTATAGAGAAGGAAGGAGTGAGGTCGCCTGAAGAATTGATAAAGAGCAGAATCGGCAAGATTCCGGTCAGAAGAGCATGCACGATTGTGGACGTGGCAAACTTGGTGGTTTTCCTGAGTTCTGAGAGGGCAGGCTTCATCAATTGCCAGACGATTCTGCTCAACGGAGGCTTGATGCCAACTTGAGGAAGTGTCTACTTTGCATAAACGACAATCAAGGCTGAACTTGAAACCTAGCGACGTCTATAAAGAAAAGAGTAGGAAGGCAAGAGTTGAAGGCGTCGCTGCGGGCGGCATGAACGCTCTCGTCTATTACGGCGTCGGCGACTTCAGAGTGGTGAGTGACCGACCCGTCTTTTACACGGCAAACGACCTCGTCGTCAAGGTCAGCATGGTTCATCGCTGCGGGACAGAAGTCAGATACTACAACGAAGGAAACAGTAAAACAGATAACATTCTATTGAGTGAACTAGGCGACCTCACAAACCTCAAAGGGTCCTTTGATCAATCAAACCTGGGAGAATACGTGCGCTTTCTCAGAACAGACGAGGCAAATGGGCAAGTTGAAGACGAACTCTACAGGAACTTAGTGAGGTATTGGGGAAACCTGACCAAGGAGCAAAGAGCCAATCTTACTGGCAGCCTCTTCAGGGAGTGGGGTAGGGTCGTTGGTCACGAGATGGTTGGCACAATTGAAAAAGTCGGTTCGAACGTTAAGAACTTGACTAAACCTTTAGGATACACAAGCACTTGGCTCCATCGTCTGCCTAGAGAGTATCTTGACTTCAAGGAAGGCGAAAGAGTCATTCTTCAGACAAGGTGCGCTCGATACAGGGACCCTCCCGAATTTCTGCAAAAAGGAAATGTTGCTGGTGTCCAGCTTCTTGGAATGGACATCGAGGACGTTTCTAGAACACTCGATGGCGGGTTTGCGCAGTACGTGCGAATTACGCCTGAGCCGATCCGAAGCGGATGCGTCACGAGGGTGCCGAATGGAATAAGCGACACGGAGGCTGCCTTAGTCGAGCCTACGGCCTGTCTTGTTGACTGCCTTGACCTTTCTGTTCATCCGGAAGGTCAGAACGAGAATGGCAATATAATGAAGAAGGGAGTGCGAAGAGGGGGCGTGACTGTTATAATGGGTTCAGGAGCAATGGCGTTTATCGCTGCTGAGGTGGCATTAACGGTCGATGAACAGATGCAGGTGGGCGGCGCGTCCAAGGTAGTAATGTTCGTCAGAAGCGAGGAGAAAGCCATGCTTGCCGAGAAACTCTTTGGCGGAAGATTCGAAGGTATGATCGAATTCTTCGTTTACGATTCGAATCTTCCTCACGAAGAGAACGCGAGACGATTCAGAAAGCAATATAGCAAATTGTCCGCTATTGATGACGTTTTAATCGCTGCAGGCGATGCTAGTGCGGTTGAGCTGGCGCACAGGATCGTTTCTGGTTCAGGCTGGAGAATCCACGCGTTTGCTGGAACCAAGGGCGAAATCAGAGTGGAAAGCGGAGTCTGGCACTATGGCAATTCTGGAACCCAAGGCTTGAGCGGATGCAACACGAGAGCCATTGAGAACGTTCTGAGAATGATCGAAAGAGGCACAATTGAACTCGCAAAGTTTTCAGGAAACAAATACAGGTTCAAGGACCTTGAGGAGGACGCCAGCAATTTCTTCAAAGACAAGTATCTGCGACCCGCGTTGCTGCCGAATGACGGATTATCGGAAGTTGAATGGATAGAAAAATAGGATTCTTTTTATCTTATTTTTTTGTTTTTGCGTTTTTCAAGAATTCATCTGCTTCTTTACGGGTGGGAATGCCAGCTCTGCCTCCGATTCTCCTGCATTTCATCGCGGCTACGGCGTTAGAGAACTCGGCGGTCTTTCTCAAATCCCAATTCTGCAGAATCCCGTAGATGAAGGCTCCGTGAAATGCGTCTCCGCTTCCCGTGGTGTCTACAACGTTGACCTCAAAGGCTGGTTGTACGAATGCGTCTCCTTTTGACCTGCATAAGCAACCCTTCTCCCCGAGCGTGAACACAACAGTCTCAGGCCCAAAGGAACTAACGTTCTCTGCTGCCTCGAAATAGTCATCGCCTGAAGCGAATTTTTTGGCGAAGACCTCTGAGCCTATGACTACATCTGCTAATCTTGCCAATTTCTGTAATCGAGCATCAATCGAATCGATGTCCAAAACAACCGTCTTGCCCGCCTTCTTAAACCATCTAGCCGCCGCTAAAGCCGCTTCAGGTTCGTGCTGATCCACGTGAAGTATTTTCGCTGAGAGCATGAACTCTTCGTTCATCTCGTCGGGAGCTAAGGGTTTCATTTGTTTGTGCCACAGTATGGTCCTCTTTCCGGTCTCTTTGTCGACGATCGAGAATGCGAAGATTGATGAACCGCCTTTCTCGACCACTATGTGGCTGGTGTCCACGTTTTCTCTCTTGAATTCGTTGATTATGAACCTGCCCATCTCGTCGTCCCCGATCTTCCCTACATAGGATGTCCTGATTCCTAGCCTAGAAAGAGTCACCAAGGCTGTTGCCGCTTCGCCTCCGCCTTGACGGTGAATCTCCAGCATCCTTAACCTCTCGTCCAGTGCTGGATAGTGGGGAACTACCCCTAAGAAGTCACAAGCAGAAGCCCCCAGCCCGATCACGTCGAACACTTTTTTCCCACCGCCTACAACCATGCCCACAAAGTTTTGAGCTTCATTATGTTACTTGTGAAGCTGCTATACCGAACCTCCAAGAACGTAATATGTTTTATGCTTTGCAGACTGATTCATAAAACTTTGAATTATAATATATTGCAGATTACTTGTTGACCCTTAGAAACTGATAAATATCAGATGCCAAACTTGAGCATGAAACAAAATGTCAAATCCAAAAGTTGGTTTTATTCCCTGCGGCGTCCACGTTAAAATGATAGACACTTTTGGTCGTCCTCTGATTGACCGCCAAATGATTGAGCAAGCGGTGAACAGCCTAAAAGGCGTTGGGCTTGATGTCTGCAGATACAACGAAATTGTGCGCACAAAGAAAGACGCAGCAACAGCTGTGAGTATTGTGGAAAAAGAGAACGTGGATTGCATAGTACTTTATGTGGCTTCGTGGCTTTGGGCGTCGGAGATTGTCGGCGCAGCATCTCTCAGTTCTAAGCCGATTCTCATATGGACAACTCCGATTTCGCAGGGCTGGGGGACTGGTGGGGCGCTGGTGCTTCATGGAGCATTCGACGAGATTGGCCTTAAGCACAAATTCGTCTACGGCTTCCCAGATGACCCCGAGACCCATAAAAAAATCAAGGGCTACGTTAATGCAGCAAAAGTGGTAAATCGGCTGAAGGGTTCGACCGTTGGCTTGATAGGAGGAATCAGCATGGGCGCCTCTCCGGGAAGGGTCGACGAAGCCTTTTGGATGCAAAAGTTTGGCGTCAACGTAGACCATGTTGACCAATACGTGGTCGTCCAAAAAGCTGAGCGGATACCGAAAGACGAAGTTGCAAGGGAATATGAGGAATTGAAGAACGTCGCGGGCGACGTGCCTCCCTTTGACGACGTCATGGATCGGTCCATAAGATTGTATCTGGCTATGAAGAAGGTCATTCAGGAGAACGCGTTCGATTTTACCGCCCTCAAGTGTTTCCCAGAAATTGGAGACAATTATGCCACCGCCTGCCTTGCTCAGAGCCTGCTTGGAAACGAGGGCTTTACAAGCGCATGTATAGGAGACTTGAACACCGCCCTCACAGCATACATGCTTCAGCTGCTGAGCGGTTTTTCGGTTTTCAACCCAGATGTGCAGCGAATAAGAAAAAGTGATAACGTTGTGGTGCTTACTTCTGATGGAACTTGCCCCTTGAACATTGCAGAAAACAAGAAAGAAGTCAAGCTCAGCAAAAGGGGAGTGTTCGGAGAAGGCGACGCAGACGGAATCTGCGTAGGTCTTGTATGCAAACCTGGGCCAATAACGCTTGCTCGGCTGATGAGAATTAAGGGGAAATACTTTATGCACATTTCTTTAGGCGAGTCATACGTCCCACCCAAGTCGAAACTGCAGAAAGAGCTAAACGAGTGCGGCTTTCCATGTTGGCCTCACGCCTTTATCAAGCTCAAAGGAGACGTTGACCAATTTGTTCAAAACCAAAGAAGCGAATACATCTCCATGTGCTACGGCGATCTTAAGGAAGAATTGCTGGATCTCTGTTACTTGCTTGACATTGAGCCGTTAACCACGGATTAAGATCATACTGGGTGAAACATAATCCCCCCAAATCAAGTTGAACTGGATTCGGACGGCAGCGATATTCGATTTCCAGTATCTTTAGTCGGAGTCCAAAGTCACAGTTATTACTCCGTCGTCGTTTGAACCGTCTAAACGTGAATGCTCTCCCTATTAAGATAAATTTAGAAACTTTTCATTATCTTGGCCTGAGAAATTTTTCGATGCACATATTTTGAAGAATCCGATTTGCGTATAAATTTCCAAAAAGAACGCTTGATGCCTTTTTCTCTTTATTAATTGTACCTCAGTAATTGAGCGCACTTCTGGTCGTCTTTGCTTCTACGTTTATATATGTTCAAGATTAGTAAATGAAGCTTAACGGAGAGTTGTTCAATGAGCCAAACTGAGCATGTTTTCGAAACAAAAATCGAGAAAAAGGTAACCCTAAACTACCTT
Organism: uncultured Candidatus Bathyarchaeia archaeon; assembly: GCA_964600125.1. Classification (GTDB taxonomy): domain Archaea; phylum Thermoproteota; class Bathyarchaeia; order Bathyarchaeales; family DTEX01; genus JAGTRI01. The sequence continues at coordinate 270 of CAZRIK010000002.1, read as the reverse complement.
CTTTACCTGCCGAAGGGCTACCGCAAGAAACCTGACGCCAAGTGGCCGACAATCTTATTCCTGCACGGGATGGGCGAAAGGGGAGACGGCCTTAAACTCGTCAAGAAGCACGGAATCCCCAAAATCGTTAAGGGAAAAGGCGATTTCCCGTTCATCGCCATCTCGCCGCAGTGCCCTATGACTTCCTTGTGGACGACGATGATTGATGAACTTCACGCCTTGCTTGTGGACGCCGTGCAACGGTACAACGTTGACGAGGCACGCATCTAC
>CAZRIK010000001.1:5411-66622 GCA_964600125.1 uncultured Candidatus Bathyarchaeia archaeon | reverse complement strand
CCAATACTATCTAAGTGGCAGGGAACTAACGGGACTGTATTTTTCATATTCCCCGATGGGCGGATATGGTTCTATATTCGAACCGCTGAAAATACGAATGACCTAGTTTTGTTTTCAAATTCTGCCGTAGACGTTAGCGGTAACACTTGGCAGCACGTGGCTATATCATATGACGGGTCGTTGTCTGCAGCCGGTGTGAAGATATATATAGACGGGGTTCTTAGCACTAATACGGTACAATCAGACACTCTAAGCAGTGCTAATACGACCACATCAGTACCTCTCATGATAGGCGCTTATGCTAGCGTATATTATTTTAAGGGTAATATTGATGAATTATCCATATATTATACAAACTTAACCGATTTCCAAATAGAGCAGATATATAATTCTGGTGTTCCTACGGATATATCCATATTTACGGATTATGCACTGTGCTCCAACTGGTATCGCATGGGCGATGACAGCACATTTCCTAACATTAAGGACGTTAAATCAAACAAAACAGGTGTTATGATTAACATGATTGCAAGCCAGATTCAGGGAGTTGTACCATGACACTGTATTTTGTAGTGCCCAAATCTAAGACAACCCAACGTATGGTTAATGTATCAACAAGTGCTGGTAAATTCGATAATCTTGTGTCGTTTAATGATGCGTATATCATCGAAGTACCGAAAGACAATTGTGAGTGCTTGCTAGACTATCCTATGTATACACAAGAAGAGATTCTAGACCAGTTAGACAACACCAAAGAGGAGAAAACAGCATGGTGGGCAAAATTGTTATCGTTATTTTCACGTGCTTAATTGCGGCGTGTGGTTCGGATAAGCCGGTTAAACAAAATAAAGACGAACTTATTCGAGTGCGGGATGAGTTGAGAATGTGGGCGCATACTTGTGACGGATTGCCTGCACAGAATACGACGTATCGTGGGCGTAACTCGTGTGGAATTGGGGATACAAATCTTTACGCAGGCATGGGTTGTTTAGCCGGTGAGAAGCGTTACTGTATTCCCCCTGTTTTAAGTGACAATGATTCACGGGATATGACGCTGGGAGTAGTGGCGTATTTAGCTGCTACTGATGACAATAAATACAGGAAGGAAGCGTCTGAATATTTCAGCAAACATCCAAAGGCAGTCTGCTTCGACGAATGTACTCGCACACCTATCATCCATGATTTGCTACGCAGAGTTGGAGTTGTAACCTCTGGCGCACTGCATTCGAGTGTAATCAACAGCACACTTTTGACTGCCTCACTCACTGCACCAGAAGGCTACCAGCTTCGATTGATTGCTGATGAAGTGGTCATCTATCGAAAACTCGGTGTAAATATCACGAGTAAGATTGCAAAGAACCTCTACAGGAGACAGGGATGTAACAGTTACTTCCGTTTCCTCGCATACGGTTCCTTCGCTCTAGACAATATCAACACCAAACCAAATCCACACAAGACACGGTGGTTGTTTAGTGATTCATGCAGTGATATGAAACGGTCTGCAAGTAATGGGCAATTAGAACTGTACCTTGCAAACCTAGCAATAAATGGAATATAGATACAGGAGAAATAGGTGTGACCAAAGCAATCTTTGAGTTCAAAATAGGCCCAGGTGAAGACGACCAAGAAGCCTACGAAACCTTCACCAAGGCAGACAAATACAGACGTACTCTCTGGGACATGTCTGAATTTCTACGCAGTAAGTGTAAGTACAGTGATGAGAAGTCAGTCAGTTGGGAAGCAGTTCGTAGATTGTTCTATCGCACACTCAATGAGAACAACCTCACAGGAGAAGACCTATGAATCCACTATTGATCACAGTTGTCTGTGGTGCCACTCAGTTAATTGGCCCGCTTAAACTACCACGCTCATACACCTCTGAGGGACTTTTTGTCTGTGCAGAGCCCACCAGAAGCAGGGAAGTTACGTTACTTACTCCTCCTGTTCGTGGTAAATACATTGCCCAAAACATAAACCAAATCTTCGAGGTCTATGACTTCGACGGCACACCTGAGCAAAAGGGGATGTTATGGTGGAGAGAGAGCGTTCAAAAGAATGGCAAGGTGACTGTGGGCCTTCCAGTAGGGGAGAAACCCTACCTGCCGAATGTAGTGAGCCTTGCCAGCGCTCAAACGGGCAAACAGATAGCGGATATTTATTATCTCCCTGTCACACCCAATCCGATTGGAGCCGACGAGCTGAGTTACTCCTGCCAAGGGAACACCACGAAGCTAGGGGACTCCAAGTTCAGTGCTGGAACAGGTGTGGGAGCTTGCACCTTTCCAGTCAAAGCCAACATCACATTGACTGTGGCACCCAAATCTGTCCCCGCTGTGGTACGGTTTATTGGCTGCGAGACGGACTCAGTGGAACAGGTAACCTCTAATTCTCCTGTTTCAAAAGAATTTCCTGCAAGAGATTGTGAGATGAGAGTAAGGATAGTTGACGAAACAGGAGAAAGAAACTCCACCCTTGTGTTTCGTACCTACTCACGGGAAGATCTACTACCCAAGCCAGTGTGGAACGGTAAAGATTGGCGTTGGCCTTTTGACGCCACCACAGCTACAACAATCGACAATTGCGGTTATGCTTGGTCGAAGGAAGCATCTTCATTTAGGTGTAAGTAGTTATTTTTAAAACAGGAGAAATACGGTATGATTAGTTTGTTGTTAAAGTTTCTGGGGCCATTACTCTCGCTTATAAACACCATCATTGGCTACTACCGTGCAAAGAAGCTTGCTGCGGAGGAGTTGGAGCTTGCAAGGAAACATACGGATGAAGCCATGCAGTTAGAGGCAGCAATTGAGGCTATTCGTGCAGCAAATGAACAACAGGAGAATGAGAAGCATTTACGTGAAACTTTGGATGAGGATGTGAAAGCCTTGCGTAAGTTGGGTGAAGATGCTAATAAGTAGGTTCATGTTGGTTCACGCATATGCCCTGCAAGAGAATGGTTCTTTTGCGGGGTTTTTATCCTATCTTAGAAAAGAAGACCTGGTGCTTTAGCTCCAGGATGAATTTTCTCTCAGAATTCGATAGGTCTTGAAACAAGAAGAAAAGGCATATAACCTAGAGGAAAGGAGATGTTAATGCAGTCTTTCAAAGTAAAGCTCAACTTGAACAAAAATCAAAAACAGCAAGTTGATAACTACATATTTGAAAGTATAGATATTTTCAACACATCTCTTGAAATCTTGCTTTCGCAGGACACTCTAGTTCCAGAGTTTTCCATAAACATGCTTTATAAAACAAGCAGCTTGCCAGCCTGGATTTCTCAAAACATGTGCGCTAGAGCCCACAAGGCTGCGGAAAGATATAAGTTTTGGGATAAGAAAGGGAAAAGACTTGGAAGGCCAAGATTTAAAACGGAGAAGATAAAAGGAAGTAGTTTCTCTTATTCTGCGCATAAAACAAACCAGCCGGTCAAGCAATTTGGCAACAAGATCTCTCTCAATATCCCTGGAATTGGGAAGGTAAGAGGAACCGGCGATTCTAGAACAATCGAAGGAACGATCAAACAAGTTTCGATAAAATGCGACACATGCGGAGACTACTGGGCTTGTATCATAACAAACAACATCAAAAAAGTATCCTATCCCGCAGCTACAAATAAGATTCTAGGAATAGATCTTGGCTTGAAACATACGATAAATGCTTCAAACATCGAAGGGTCTTTTGTCGTTCAGCCTGAGCGGAAGAAGTTTCTAGACGACAAAAACTTGCTGTCATTGAAGAATGCCTCCAACAAAGACAGGAAAGCATTGCCTTTCGTTCATCGGAAAATAGCAAGGAGAAGGCAAGACTATAACTGGAAGCTCGCCACGAAAATAGTCAAGACAAGCGAATATATTTTTGTCGGGAATGTGTCTCCCAAATGGTTGATATCAGGAAGATTGGCAAGATGTGCCTCCGACATCGCAATCGGAAATCTCAAGTGTAAAATATCATACTTGGCTGAAAGTGCTGGTAGGTATTTTGAAGAAATTAATGAAGCTTATACCTCTAAAACATGCAGTAATTGCGAGTTGATTAAGGAAGGTCTTAAGCTTTCTAATAGAGTTTTTGACTGTATTTCTTGTGGCTTCACGTTAGATCGTGACCTGAACGCCGCTAGAAATATAGCGAAAAAAGGCTGGCAAAACAGCCTTAACAATACTTTGAAAGATAGTAATCTTTTAGATAGTATTAAGATTTCTCAGGTTTCAAGCCAGGTTCTTTAGAGCCTGGTCCTGAGAAATTATTTTGACTTGGGTTGTTTGTTGAGATAGTGTATGGTCTGTGCAGTCCCGCCCTAGGGGCTAGATGCCTAAGAACCGAAAATATTCTTAGGCATCGCTTATTTTTTGTTGAGATGACGGTAGGCGGTCTTTCTATCTACGTTGTATGTCTCAGCGTATTCTTTTGTGGTGGTGATTTTACCGGTGTGGGGATCGAGGTATTGTTTCAAATTTGGATTACTCTCTCTACTTTTTTTAGTTTTTGTTGCCCAACCCATAATAAAATTCTCAAAATCCTCTAGGCGTTTCGCACCATATTGATTCGCATCAAAACCAACCCACTGGTACACTTCTTCAACGTCTATTATCATTTTTTCTTGAGGAGCAGAGAGATTATGCTCGTGGACTAACTCATCTGCTTCCGTAACATTGTCCATAACAATACGAACATTTACCCTCTTATTCCCCTGTTTCTCAGCCGAAACATAAATCTTCTTATCTCTTACTCTTGCGATCTGGATACCATAATCACACAAAAGTTTAGTGGGAATTTTCTTTCTAGAAATTCTAGTAGCTCTACGAAAAGTTTCAAGATAAATATTCGGAAAGATGAGACAATTTTCGGTCACTTCAATCACACCCATTGAACTTAAAATTGGAACCATCTCTTCCAAAGGCGGCAACAATCCCATTTTACAATCTTCTGATTCATACCAACGATCACAAGCTGCACGTAGTGAATTGTAAAGGATTGATCTGTCTGTCCCACTGACAGTCACAAGTCGGAGAATTTCAATTTGATCTAGGGAAACAGGAGAATAAACATCATCCTCTAACTTCCCTGTTTCAAGTTCTCTCACTTTATTTATGGAGTATTTCAAGCTCTTAGCATTTTTATTCTTTACTGAATTTTTAGCCGAGTAAAACATCACCTCTTCTCTAGTGTTTTTCAATGTAGGTTTCACTAGAGGGGAGTTAGGATTTTTAAGACAGGAGGAATAATGGTTATCTCCCTGTTTCGCAGCTTTAGAAATTTCTTCTTTGACTTCTTGCTCAGACATAAAACCCATGGTACTCTCCAGTCTGTGGTGATTTTTCGGTCATCATTTGTTCTGAGCCCCATGCCCAGCAGCAGATGACCGACTCTTTATCTAAATGATTCTATTCTTAAAGTCAAATAATCTTAATAAATATAATACTATAAGAGACTCGGTCATCTGCTCCTGGGCATTTTTCAAAGGTCATCTGAAATCTGGGCACATCCTCGCAAGGGATGGGTGTCATTCCTCCTGTCCCCAAAAAACAGGAAAGTAAATCACCCATATTTCCCCTGTCTCTCTCCTCCACACCCTTGAACTACCCATCCATCTATGCAACCATATCCATGGGTACACTGACCTTATTCTTACTCTCCGCAACCATTTCGTCACATACCGACCTGTTCTAGCCAATGGCGAAGGAAGTAAGCAATAAGGCCAGCCAATACCCGCCATTATTTTTTCTTAGAGGTGACGCCATGGCTACGATTAAAGAGACCCTTGAAGTAATTGACCTTGGACTTGCCCTCTCAGGCGCTGTTGTAGCTTCCCTGAAGGACGGTAAGATTGACTCGGTTGACGTGCCTAACCTATTTCCCCTGTTCACTGTCCTGATGCCTGCAATCGAAGGAATCGACCAAATCCCTACCGAGCTGTCTGACATTGATGCTGTTGAGCTGGAAACGATCAAAGACCATATCCTTGCGAAGCTACCTTCCATCGGTGGTGAGTGGATGGGATTTGCATCGGAATGTTTGAAGGCTGGTATTGCGATTTATCGTACTATCCAAGCTTACCCAAAGTAACAGGGGAAATAAGGTAGCCTATTTCTCCTGTCTCAGGCATAATCTAGGCCTATCGAAAAAGTTCCTTTGCGTACCTCACAATTATCTGTGGGGTATGTTTTTTTCTGGGAGAGGAGTTGGTCAAGATGTATAGACCCCTTACCGAGAAAGAAGAAGAAATTCTTGCCTTACTCATTTCACGTCACTGTGATCCATTGAAAATTGAACCATTAGTTGAGACAATGAGAAATGCCGTCCGTGATCTTCTGACTTCTGCATATGCCCAAGGCAAGCAGTTTGATTCAAAAGGTGCGAGATTGTTGGGTCTGTGTAGGACAACCTACAGACGAATGCGTATCGATATTGAAATCTTGACTTCATTCAGTCATCCACGGGGGAATTGGAAATGTTTATCTGGAAAAAAATCCCAGTAGCTACTCAGCCAGTTGTTGTTGCACCGCCTGCACAACCAGCAGCACCTGCACTTGATATGCGAAAAATCGCCATTGATGTATTGACCTATGAAGCTGAACGTTGGGTTGGAGCACAAGAACAAGGCGGTAATAATCAAGGACAGTTGGTTAATTATTTCCAAAAAGCTGTTGATGGTAGCGCTGATGGTGAGGCGTGGTGCATGGCAGCAGTTCAGTATTTCGTCAAAAGTATGCGCTTCATTGTTGGAAAAGTCGACTCACAATACAACATATTTCCCCTGTTTCCTTCAGAACATTGTATGACTGTTTGGGAAGGAACACCGGCAAATCAAAGGCTAACTACTCCAGAAAAAGGATGTGTAGTTATATGGCAACACTATGATTCCTCCAACCGACCCACAACTAATGGTCATTGCGGTATTGTTGTTGATGTGGATAGCAAGGGAAACCTTATCACAGTAGAAGGAAATACTTCTTCGGGTAAGAATATAGACAGAGATGGTCAAGGTGTATACAGACGCAGTCGTGCAAAAGGCGGCGTTGGTAAGATGAAAGAAGTAGGATTTATACGATTATTCCCGCTGTAAATACAGGAGAGTTAAGGTTATGGCTGATCCAGATATGGTAATGGTTTTTGACTCAAACGGTAACAAGTTCCAAATCCCACGTCACATGTTGAGTCAGTTCAACAACATGGGTGGTCGTATGAGAAGTCGTATGCCAATGGGTGATGAGGTTCCTTCTGAAACTGGTGACGGAACTGGCCATGAAATACCTCGTAGAGTCACAGACGAAGAATTTTCCAACAAGCTTTGGGGAACTCCAAGTCCACTGGGTAACGTACCTTCTAGTGATGGAATGGGCGAGCAAAAAGTAATCGGTGGAAAAGATCCAAGAGTAAAAGCTGAAGAAGCTTATCAAAAACTAAGTAGAGGCCGCTTAGGTGGCCCTCGCTAATTGAGGTGAATTGTGATGAGTGAACAGCTATTGACTTGGTTAATTGGAGGTATGGCAGGTCTTATTTGGGTCGAGCTGAGAGGCATACGTACCGAAATAAAGCACCTATCTTTGAACAACGTGGAGCATAGTGTTCGCTTAGCTAGCCTTGAAAAGCTTGTAAGTGGTAGGCCATGTATCGACGCTAAATGCGAGAATCCCCATGAAAAAAACTGAACCTAAAAAGATGAGTAAGAAGCTGGAAAATAAGCTTATCTCTCACTTAAATAAAGACGAGAAAAAAGAATCCAAGGGAGCATTTATTCCCCTGTCTCGCAGATTACAGTTAAAGAATTGCGGGTGAGTTATGGCTATTCGTGAGAGTACTACAGGTCGAGGCGGTAACGTTGCTTACGGTATGGTGAGATCCAAAATTGCCAAAGGTAAGGACGGATACGGAAAAGTCGTATCCAAAGCCCGTGAAGCACTTATGGAGAAGCTAGGTAAAGACCCTGGTGTAGATACTGTTGCCATGCACAAACGCAGTGGTTCTCATTTTGAAAAAAATGGTGGGGCTGCTGATTGGGGATCTCGTGCAGAAAATACGGCAGAGAGTAATACGAAACGTGCAAAGAAGTTTTCTGACAGATTTAAAAAAGGAAAATAGTCATGGCAAACGGCATCTCCATTGGTGGTAAGTATTACGACTTAGAAGAGTTGGACAATTTGCTTGCACCTCTCAGCAATAAACCTGAGAAGAAAAAAGTGATTGCACCTAAGAAAGTCGTAGAGAAAAAGATTGAGTATACAGAGCCAGGCAAAGACGCAACAGGAATGTTAAGTGAATTACATAAAGAGAAGATGTCCAAAAAAGATGATGGTGTCATTGAAGGTGATATTGTTTCTGACACTCTTATGGATCTCGGCACAGGCGGTCTTGGCTTGGGTATTGCTAAGTTGCTGGGTCGTTCTGCTGGTAAATCTGTGGCCAGCAAAGTAGCTACCTCTATTCCTCCTGTTTCAAAAGCAATCTCAAGGGATTTGTTGGAAGGTAAAGTTACTCCAGAACGTGTATCCAAAATGAGCAAGACTGTTCGAGACGAAGTATTAGACAAGGTAAATCCTTCTACTGGTGGTAAGTTGTCCATCGGATTACGCACAGCAAAAGTGCCTGGAGGTAAGACTTCGTTTGTTTCAGAGAAGGGTGAACTTGCATCCACGATGAGCAAATCCAAGCTCAGTCAACTTTTAAAGAAACTAAACTCGTCAAATAAAGAAGGCTTTGATACTATCAGCCGAGACACGCTAAAGAAATTCAACCTCCTAGCTGAATAAGACAGGGGAATTAGATGAGTGATGATATAGGACTCAAGCTAAGTTTGCTTGATGAATTAGAACGTCAGCGTATATACCACCGCGACAGAAATAAAGACCAGTTCATTCCAGGCGAACCCACAAAAACACCTTTTGTCCAGCAGCTTGCATTTTTCAAATGTGACGCTTTCATTAAGATGGCTCGTTGTGGAAACCGTGCAGGTAAAACATTCTCCACCATGCGTGATCTTGCATGGAAGCTCATGCGAAACCACCCATACAACAAGAAGTGGAAAGAGCATTACGACTCCTCGAAGCCAAAAGAGTTCTGGGGAATTGGGCCTGACTATACCTTTTGTAATGAGGTTATGTGGGACAAATATCTCAGTAAGTTCATTCCAGAATGGTACTACACTGACCCCATACTAAACAAACCCATGATTGACAAAACCAATCAGGGAAATATTGACACAGTTACCTTTCGTAATGGCGACCAACTAAAATTCAAATCATACGACCAGAACCTCACCTCTCTTATGGGTAAGGCAATTCACCACGTTACGCTTGATGAAATGCCTAGAAACGTGAAGTTAATTGGCGAAATCATCACTCGTACTCTTGACCTAGATGGTGAAGTGTCCCTTGGATTTACGCCACTAAATCCCGTAGAAGAGATTGAAAAATTCATCGAAGAAAACAAAAAAGTCATTGTCTTCCAGTGGTCACTGCGGGATAATCCACACTTTAGAGATGAGCCAGAACGACTTCAACGTGCCTTGGATGCGTGGAAACACCTTCCAAAAGGAGAAAGGGAATCTCGTGAAACAGGAGAATGGTATCGTGAACACGCTCACGGGCGAGTGTTTGCTGGTCTTGATCTTGATGTTGTACCTGACTTTCCTATTCCTCCGTACTGGAGGCAGGTACGTTTTACAGACCCTGCTGCTAGGGTTACTGGTCTTGCTTTATTTGCAGAAGATCCTGACAGCGGTGTTTGGTATTGTCATAAGGGCGTGGAGCTTGAGTGGAAAGACCAACGTGCAAAGGCTGAAACGATTGTGGATGAGATTGAAAAGTATAAACCCTATCCAGAATTCGTGTACGCCTTGTCCCGATACGATAACCACGAAGCATGGTTCGGAGCCTACGCAGCCGCTGTAGGTTTTACTCCTTGTATTTTAAAGAATCGTGAACAGGCCCAGATGGGGTTACGTACTGTCATTGCAGAAGGCCGCCTGAAGTTTTTCGCAAAAGGTGCAGCACTGGCAATTAAACAATTTGGCGAATACCACTACAAAGACAACGGCACAATCAATAAAGTAAATGACCACGTTCTTGACTGTGTAATGTATTTTAGTAGGGAGATTCCTTCTCCTGTCTCAAAGAAATTTCACAATATAAATTGGACAGAAAAGCACGAGCTGTGGGCAAACCATTTGAAAAAGCAAGAAGATGCGAATAGAATCAGTCAGAACGACTCTTCAAGAAATATACCTCGATTCAGTAGGTCTGGATCGTTGGCTTCACTCCGCTCAAGGGGATCGAGATAATGACGAATTTTGAAATAGTTATCCTCCTGTTGTTTGTTCTAGTGACTGCATATTTTACTGTAGTTATGCTTAGACAAAACAGGGAAATAAAGAGTCTCGAAGTAAAGGTTGACACCCTTGCAAAAGTGTTAGCAGAATACGAACAGCATTTAGGCATATTGCAGCAAGCAACTAAATTTAGAGTATCTACACGCCAAGCGAGGTAATTATCGTGGCAAAAGTACGCACACTCACTGATGGTGAGATGGCCCACAATTTAAAATCATTTATGGACTCTGGCGCAAAAATGATGCACCGATTAAAGGTGGAGTTTGACGCTAGTAGAGACATCTATCAGGGAGTGCAAAATTCCTTGAAAGGGACTGCACTGGACGTAGGTGCACTCTCTTATCTCCTGTCTGGCCCAAAAGCCTCAACAGATGATGATGTGCGTATAGATTGTATTGAGTTAATTCGTGCAAACTTATTCCTTCATTCTAAGCTTTGTATCTCTGACCCTGTAGTTACTGCACGTACATACTCAAATGATGTGGCCAGTAAAAATGGTGCTAGATACGCAGAGAACGTGATTCTTCATGTCCGTAATCATACAGACATGCAGGAAAAACTAGAAAGCGGCCCATACTTAGATGTGGTTGTTTGTGGGACTGGCGTCGTATATACAGGATGGGACAGTAATGCTGGAGAGGTTTTGGACGTACCTAAAGATTTTGATCCCGACCGTGACGAATTCACAATGCAGGGAGATTACGACGTTCGCTCTGTTGATCCTAGGCGTTTTCTCATCAATCCTTCTGCAACGTCTTTTTATGAAGCTGATGATTGCGTGGAAGAAGTAATTCTACCTTTCAAACAGGCGATATTAAGCTTCCCAGAACATGAAGAAGCCATTCGTGATTGGATGAAAACAGAAGATTGTCTGAACATCGTAAAAGAAATCGACCCTGCAATTACAGAAGAAAATGTACGAGATGTTGTGTTGTACCACTATTGGGAACGTGCTCGTCCTTGGAATGCGATGCTTGGCTCTCACGTTGTATTTATCGACAAGAAACAACCAAAACTATTGAAGCGTGAGAAAAACCCCTACAATCATGGCGAACTTCCCTATGATGTGATTACAGATATCGATGTGCAAAGAAACGCATACGGTATGAGCCGTAATATATACGCAGCTCCATTGCAGGATTGTTGCAACACACTTTATAGTTTGGTCATGCAGAACGTAGAACTCCATGGGTCACTCAAGCTCCTGTTGCCTGAAGGTGGGCTTTCTGACAAATCCACCAACAATCCTAAAGATGTGATCTTTTTCAACGCTGCTACGAATGGCAAACCAGACTACCTACGACCATCACCCGTAACTTCAGACATCTGGAGATTGCGAGACTATTGGAATAGCAACATTGAGCGTCTATACGGTATGAGTGAGTTTTCCCAAGGTCAAATCCCTCGTGAACTTTCCTCATATGCTGTGCAGATGTCTATCGAAACTGACGATAAATTCCGTATACGCCTTTTCAATAAAAAGAAAAAACTCATCAAAGGTATGTACGAGAAAATCCTATCCATCACAAAACAGTTCGTCGTGGAAAAGAGAAAGTTAAAGATTGTTGGTCAAGAAAACCTTGCCAGTGAACAGTATTTCTCTTCACTAGAACTCGAAGGTGATTATGGAATATTTGTGGATTATGGAATGTATTTACCTGCTGACCCTGCTGCTCGTAAGCAACAAATTCTTGAGCTAGTCAAGTCTGGTATCTTTGAAAAAGCTGGTGGTAATATGCGCAAGCTTGTATCTATCCTTGTGGATGGCGACATGATTGACATTCGTGACCACTTTGAGAAGGCGAAAATCGTACAGGATAACGAGACTACCCGTATGATAGATGGACAAGATATACCTGTGGAAGATTGGCACGAACACCTCTCCCATATTGAGTCCATCCAAGAGTTCCAACAGACAGAGTTCTTTGAAAATCTTGAACCCGAACTCAAACAAAAAATTGACGCCCATAAAAAAGCTCATACTCAAGTACTTGCAAAATTACAGGCAGATGCTCAACAAACTGGAGCACCTACTCAACCACCAACAGGAGGGGGAGAATCTAATCCTCCTGTTCCTTCAGGCGGAGGGCCAGCACAACCTCCTCCAGTCAATCCTTCAAGTGGCCCCGTAGTATAAGTTGTTTTGAAATTGGTTTTTTCACACAGGAGAAATAGATATGCCAGATGTAGTTGCACCCGCACCCGTAGTAGAATCCGCACCAGTAACCAACACAATGCCAGGACAATCTGAAGGTGTTATGGGAGTTGCTGATTTATTTAGTCAGGCTGAGCAGTTTTTCTCAGCGCCACAGGATAATGACAGTTCACCCTCTGTAGATATGCACGACCTTGTGAATAGTATAAATAGCCCCATTGGAAATGATGTGGCGAAACAGCAGGAAAATGACGTAAAAGGTGTGAAGGAATTAGGCAGCAACACCGACAGTGATGATGATGAGGATTTGCCTCTATATCAGTTTGAAGGTTTGGTTGGAGAGAAAAATATTGTGCTTGATATCCAAGACAAAGCACAACTAGACAAGATGATCTCCAAGGCAATTGCTGCTCAAGACCTATACAAAGAACACAAGAAAATGTCTGCTGAACTGAGTACATACAAAGAAAAAGCAGAGTTACTTGACCAAATTGACCAGCTCACAGAAAAAGACCCCATCAAATTTATGGACAATCTAGTCGAGGATTTGACTGAGGAACAGGAAGAAAAATTCGCTGATTGGCTTCTTGTGCAGGCTGACAATTTACGCAAGTCAAAAGTTGACCGTGAACGTGATCGTATTCTTCGTGATGCGCAACGTATCCGTCAAGAAAAACAAATGGACATTCAACGTCACGAACGCCTTATGCAGCAACAAGAAGAGGTTCGATTAAAATCCGAACAGCAACAACTTTCTTCTTGGGCAAATAGTGAGTTCAGTAAATACTCTGCCAAGCTACCTGCCGAATACAAAGGTTGGGTTGATGAACAGATCAAATACGTCGTTGCAAAGTCTAGACAAATCATGGATAATGGGGATGATGTTACTTTTGAAGATTTGTCACGAATGTTACATACACAGATTAAGCCTGTATTAGGTAGGGCAACTCCCAACCAAGTAAGGCAAGAAATAGGGAAAGCAACTGACGCAAAGAGACAACAATCTCTTTCTAAATTGCAATCATCGGCAGGCAGAGTTGTACAGCCATCTGCGAGAAATAATCGGTTACAAGAACTTACGAAATCTGGAGATACGGCAGGAATGTTCGATTTCTTTGGAGATATGGTGGAAAACGGTTCATTGAAACTTTCTCGCTGATTATAGGAGGCACACATGCCAGCAGCACCGCAGAATGCACAGTTCTCTAATGCCCAATTTACCTTGTCAGATTTGCTTAAATTTGTACAAGAAAACGGCTCTAAAACCTTGTGGAAAGAAGTGAATGGTTTAGACGCCATCACGAAGAAAGCCGAATGGCAAGGTGGAAAAGAAGTTACCTATCACTTGACAGTTGATGCCGGTGGTGGAGCTTTTTCGGGTATTGACTTGAATGGCGGCATGTTTGCCCCTAACGATCCTACCTTTGGAATCCAAGGTCGGGCAGTTCCTAAATATCAGGCTTTCACAGTTTATTATGAACGCTTCCTGAACAAATTGACGAACTCGTCTGCTAAGGCGTACATCAATTCTGTTAAGCAAGAATTCGAACAAAAAACCTCTTTTGCAAAATCGTTCATGAATTTGCAGCAATTAGGTGATGGTACTGGCCGCTTTGCTACTCCTGTTGGATTAGGCGCTGCTGATACTGCAACTGGTGCTTCCTTCACACAGGCTAACTTATCTCCAATGAAGATCAAGTTATCCAACTTGGACACAGCTATCGGTTCCGCTGCTCATTTGATGGAAGGATCGATGGTATCGTTCTTTTTCGCATCTTATGACGACGACAATAACGGTTCTTATGACCTGTCTGAAACCACTTGTAAACCTCGTTTATTAGTGTTGAATTTCAATGACGGCGTTTTACCTGCTGTTAAATATGACGCATTCCGCGTAGTAAAAGTAGCACAAGAAGAGAATGCAGTTTATGTATTCCCTGGCCGTGTATACACTGCTGGTGCAACGACTCCTGGGGCATATGTACAGCAAGGATACTGGGTTGGTTCAGTTGCGAACGTAACTGCTTCTACCGTATCTCCTTTCCAAGGCTTCACAAATAGCTACGAAGCTGCTGCTTCTGCTGCTACTTTGAGCAATGGTTTCAACGCTGTATTTGCACCTACTGCAAAGACAACTGCTTGTTATTTGGTACACCCTCTGTATTTACCAAGTGGATCTACCTCTTGGGCAATCGGAAACCAAGACTTCTCCGCATACAATGCTGTTGCAAAAACTGGTGACCAAATCGGTCAAATGTTGTTAGGCTTAAACTGGACAGGCGCAACTGACGTATCCATGTTGAACCCTTACTTGATGACTGGTGTTGAAACTTTGTTGATGAACAACACGAATACCGTTCACGGCATTCCTCGTTCTGCAGTTCAGCAATACTTACCAACGATCAAAGACAACCAAGGTCGTCCTTTGACGTTCAACACGTTCTTTGCCCTAATCTCTGAGCATTTCAACCGTAATCGTGCAATGGCTGCCGATTGGAATGTTTGTATGATGAACCCAATGGTTTATTCGTCCCTAATCTCCCTGTCTGAAATGGATCGCCGGATCACAGAAGGCAAGGGTATTCGTGGTGAAGATGGCGCTAAAATCGTTAAGATGGGCGGCAAGAATTACCAGATGGAAATGGAAACATTCATGCGTGGCGACCGAGTATTCTGCTTGCCTAAAGGCAGTATTGAAATGCACGGCGGTACTATTGACCCTGTTGCGACAGACGCTGGAAAAGAATTCTTGGCTCTGCACAACACGATGAACCGTCGTATCAATGCAGTTGAGTCCTATAATACTGTTATGGGCGAAATGTTGATGCGTGCTCCTCGTGACGCTGCTGCTGTTCGTAACTTTACAATTCAGACTTACTAAGAGTAGGTCTAAACTGTATTTCCCCTGTCTCATTCATGGAAGAATGGATAGGGGTTTTTTAGGGAAAAAGGAGAATACATGCTTCCATTAGTTGGTTATAATGCTCTCCAGAGAGACGCAATGGACAGACACTTGTCCAGCGCTACCAATGGCCCTAGCTACCCAGGACTTGTTCTGGACGCTTTGTGCAATGGTCTTCTGGAAAATTTTCAAGGTAAAATTTTAAATGATGGCGCTGCACTTACTCAAGTAGTTGCTGCTGCTTCTTCTAACACAATTCCCAACGCTGCTCAGTATATGCAAGTTGATGCTGCTGCTGCAAACATCGCTGCTGATGCTGGTATTCCTGATGCTTCTGCTACTCTTTCCCGTGGTGCATTGCGCTTAGGAACAGACGGTGTAGGCGCAGGTGCAGTTGCATTACATCAGAATGATCTTCTTTGGATCAACGCTGGCGTAGATTTCACCATGTGTTTTGAAGTCACCAACACTGTTGGAGTATCTCAAGTAAACACAGTTGCACTTGCACAAATCGGCGTTATGTCTGCTAAAGGTGCAAACCTTTTGTTGATGAATAGCCTTGAAGGCGGCGTTGCAAATCGTCCTGGAGCTCAGTATTTATTTGTTGAGATTTCTGGTTCTCGTGCACGTTTAGTATGTGGAGATGCTACTTCTGCAGTATATAGCGGTTGGACACAATTAGGCTCACGCCAAGTTAGTTTCCGTATCGACTATGTTGCAAGAGCGCAGACTGCAAACTTCTCTGTTGATGGAAAATTCGTATCTTCTGTAAGCGCAACCAAGCTTACACAGGCTCTACAAGTCCTTGCTCGTGCAGGACATGTTGGTGTAGGTACTGCACTTTCTGTTGATGTAGATACATTGATGGTTTCAATTCCTCGTGCTTAATGAGACAGGAGAATAAGAGATGGCCTATTCCTCTGTCACAAAATATTTGGGATTGCGGAACGTCACTCTTGGAGACGAAAGCTGGTTGCAAGACTCAGTTTTCAACAATAGTCGAATTGATTTGCTTGCCGAGATTCTTCGCAACCAAACTAGCTCTGGCTCCAGTATGGGTATTCGTACCCGTCTGAGTTCTGGAGTTCTTGTTGAAGGTGTTACGATCACTCCCCAAGCAGACGGCTCGCTTATTATTGATATCGGTCGAGGCGGCACTTCGGGAGACGTGGTAAAAATTAACGGAACAATTCAAACAGGAGCCTAAATATGGCTGGATTAAGCTCAGCAGGCATGGACAGTTTCTTGAAAAAGGGTAGAGGCCCTATGGAATCTGCCGCACCTAAAAAAGACCCCATGGAAGACCTTTTCGGCGGCGAAGCTGAAAACGAAGAAGTCCAAGAAGAAGACGAAGGAATGGAAGATCCTTTGGAAAAATCCTTGGAACAGGCAGGTTATAACCCAACACCAGAGCAATTAGACCAAATTAAAGGTATTCTTGATTCAGGTACAGGCGGAGAAACACCTGATATGGAACTAGGGACAGAAGAGGCTTCACCGCTTCCTGCTCCAAGTAAACCAAAGAGCAAGATGGACAAGCTATTTCAGTAAAACCATCTTAATAAATCAGTGTGTCACTACTTCCCCTGTTCATCTGTTCAGGGGTTTTTTGTTGGAGAAGAAGCATGAATACTAAAGAACTTGTCGAATCAGTCAGATTTGGCTTACTTGAATTTGACATACATCCGATTAGTGACTCACTGATAATGGAAAAATTGAATCAAGCTTACCGGTTTGTGTATACACATACCGTGAAATCAAACGACAGTATGTTTGCGAAGTTCATACCAATTCAATTTGCTACCGGAGTTGGTGTGTACAATTTACCTAAGAATCTTTGGGGTAAAAGAATCGAACAGCTTGAGGTTCCTAGCCCACCTTATGCTGCAGACAATCCATGGGCATGGCTTTCGATTGATAAAGTCGAAGTAAAAAGACTACATAAATATGACTCACCAAGACTAAAAACATGGCTTCCTCTTGCATGGGCGCAAGCAGGAAATAAAATAATGATTGCCCCACCTCCACTAAATGGATACGCAGCACGCATCATTGTGACTGAAGCTCTAATTCCCCTGTCTCTACATGTAGGACGAATTGTTGAGGCCCGTGGAGATCGTATTCAATTAGATGAAGCAAACTCTGACCAATTAGATGAGAACTTAACCAAGACAGATGCCAATTACTTCAGTGTAAGTGACTTTCAAACAGGAGAACACAAGTGTGTATTCCCGTATAGATCGTTTCAGAATAATGTACTTGAGCTTACAACAACCAATAAAGTCACTCATATTGGCTACCCTGTCGTTTCTGTTACTAAGTATAGTCTTGTTGCAGTTGGTTATTCTGTACCTCTTAGTGCGCTACAAATAACAAAAGGCCCAGTAAATCCCGCTTCTGGTAGTACCGTAGAAGTGTGTGCAGGGACAAACTCTCTCACATACGAGAACAGCATAACAGGGAAAATAGTGTACGATGATGTTACTGATTTCTATGTAAGTATGACCGCAACTGAAGCAGCTACATACATCGCTGCAGGTCAAGTATTTGTATTCACAAACACCCCTGCGACTTTGAACCTAACTCTTGTAGATAATATAAAGGCCCCTGGAGTTGATGACTCGGTTTCTGCAGGTATCTCTGTAGCCAAACCAATCACCTCTGATGTGTTCAATACGTTTTACACAAACTATGCGACACTACTTATTCGTAGTTCTCTAAATGAAAATGACCCAGAATTGCTAAATTCATTAAAAGAAGCAATGTTAGAAGTGAAATCTGATACTGCTGGACGACAGATGGGTATCGTTGTGGAGCGAACATTCCTACAAGGCCCTGAATATGTGCGTCCATTAAGAAGGAGTAGATAATGCTACAGGGGAATAATAATAGACTTATTGAAATAAAGTCAAATAAAGGTATCGATGGTAGCTCATCTATTCAGGACATAAAGCCAGAGAATTGTATTCTTGCTGAAAATGTGGATTTAGGTACTGCAGGCGTGATTAGAAAGCGCACTGGATATAATCTATTTGGTGGAGAAATACCTGTAAAAGCCTATGTGGATGAAGATGGAGACAGGGAATATATTGGGTTAGATTATTCCAAGATTTGTGCAGTCGATTTGCAATGTTATTACCTGAGCCAAGAAACAATCCGATATTTCACCACAGAAGATATAGGAATTACTGATTGGGATCACCGATATGCAATCATCGTGAGTATCCCTAATTTCCCTGTCTCTATAGAACTTACAGAAGATACATTGTTCAAGCGAAGAGAAGGGATAAAAAGTGGCCTTTTCTTCACTCCTCTCAAGGTAATAAATGCCACCACATTTATCGCATCCAAGCAGATACTCGAAGGATATGTGGCAATAAATGGAGCAAACAGTACGTTTGATCAGCTAGGTAGATTCGACATTACTGATGGAACTATCTCCCTGTGTTCTGGACAAACCTTTCCTCGCATACCTTACTCAATTGATAGTGTGGAAATATCTGGTTCTTTTGTTACAGTTTTTTTTGATAGTGATTTACCGAATAATGTAGATAGATTCTCTTTCTTGTTCGAATCAATGTTACCAGAACAATCTGGGGCATCCTCTTTCAAAACAGTGACAGGGGTTGGTTACGTTGATCCTGTAGATAAAAAGAAAATGTCTGTTAATACAGTAAACGGGGCGATTGAAGACTCAATCACCACGGCTGTGAACAACAATAAAAGAATAGTACACATATTTGATTTCTCTACTTTTTTAGCTTCCTCTCAAAAAACTACCACCATTCCTTTGGCTGGTTTAATAAATTTAAGCTTAGCAACTGCACCGATATATTTGGGTACTCAAGCTGATATTTTCTCTTTTGTTGTTTTAACACCGACAAAATATGAATACACTGCGGTTTGGAGTGGCTTTGGTGTCACCTTAAAATATACAGTTGATTCTGAAATTGGTTTGTTGGAAATAATTGCTGGGTCTACAGCAGATCAATATGGACAACTTGTTCTCACTTTTAGAAGTGTTTTTGGTGTGCTAGAACAGAAACCAGAAGTAGGTGCAGGAAATTTTCCAACTCACTTACTCAAGATTCGTTACTGCTCTTTTTTCGGCTTAGGTATTGAAGTATTCGATAGAAACAGCGGGATAAGAAGCACAAAAATATACAACCACTATCAAGAAGCATTACGAACAAATTTTCACTCACCAAACTCAATTCAGAATGAGTTTGCCAACTCACTTATCCGCAGCACGAAGAGAAATGACTTCACCAATCCCCTGTATCTATACGGCACGAACATAAACAACGGCCAAATCGATACGGTGAAAGAATACTACGACCGAGACTTAGACCGCCCAAATCTATGCTGTGTGTCGAATGGTTCCCTATATAAACTGTCAGATATTCCCTCTGTCTCTTTCCAGCCTTTGCAGGGAGTATTATTGTGTGAAGTTATCAGTTCCACCAATAGAAAGATTGTCATTACTCCTGTCTTCAGTAGCATTACTGGGAAAAGCACTTTCACTGTGTTTTCAAACAACCTCAATGCGGTCAATATATACAATATTGGAGAGACAGTTTACTTAGATAACGTAGCAAGTTCATTCTTTACTGTTGTTGGTTTCGACCAAATAACATCACCAACCGTAATTGGTGTAGAGTTAGAAATTCAAGGTAAGTTAAACCCTTTTGAAATATCCATTGGTTCTATGCTGAAAATACAAAAAACTAGCAACCTAATAAAAACAACTTTACAGAACAACTTTACAATTGAATCATTCTTCCAATCAGGAAATATCCCTTTAGAGAATTTGATTGGTTCTTCTGTCTCGATGAATGGGGAAAATCCTACTTACCTAATCAAGAATATGTTTGCCGATGGAGGTTTCAGTTTTTATTATTTGGCGTTAGACCGACAGGTAACTTGGAACAGCGATACGGTATTCTATAAAAGACCATTTTGGACTCCCGTTCGCCCTGGAAGTTATCGTACTGATGGGGGATTTATTCCTGACTACAATCCAATAAACAGGTCACGAATTGTCAACATAAATCAGGAAATCAGTTCTGTGACTTTAGACAGGACTGTATATATCGCTACTGGTGAGAACGGCATCTGGAGATTTGATGGTAGATCCCTTACAAGTATAAAGATTCCTCAACCACCAATCCCACATGTTCGTTCTGTGTTGGGTTCCAGAGGTCAACTCCCTACGACTCTTACTTCAGACAACAGGAGAGTAACTAAGCCAATTAGCATTGCAGTTACTTATAGTTACTTAGATGATTTTGGCAATCGTGTAGAAAGTCCTGCAAGCAACCCAAGTGATTGTGTCATCACGGCAAATGCACCACAAGATGGTACGAACCAATCAGAGCTTGTAGAAGTACAAGTGCAAACCTTGCCTAGAGATATTGGAGTTAGTGCTGATAGAGTGTCCATCAATATATACAGAAACGGTTGGACGGCTTTAGATAGCGAGTTCTACCTCGACACATCCATCCTGAACAATCCAGACAACTCCTTCATCGTGGCTTATTTGGGCACGGATGCTCGTCTGGATGACAGAATACCCCTTGATTTGACCAGTTCTACCGACTTTGGCACCGATCGTGACCAGAATATTTTCAATTCCCCTGTCGTAAATCCACCCTTGGCGAAGTACCTGCAAGTTTATGATAATAGAGTTGTTGCCGCCAATGGCCAAGAAGATAGCTACATCGATGTAGAGTGTTATGAAGGATTCGAGACGAACAACCGAACCTATTCACACGGGACTACTCCCAAGTACGAATACAACGCTTTCATCGAAAAAGTGATTCCTCGCACAAACGACTCCTATATGAAGCTTGTTCCTGTATCTTTTGGTGTGCGTGACAATGCAGTGGTTGCAGAAGCTTTTGCAAACGCAGACTACAATGCAAACAACACCAGTGTAACAGGGAAAGTACAGGCCCAATGGTTCCCAGTTTTACCCTCTGTGACTTACAACATCACCAGAGTAGACTTCAATGACCTGTCGAACAGTTTCTCATTTAGTGGTGCAGGTCTTACTGGCTCACTTGCAAAACTACGATTTATTATTCGTGGATTGTCAAAGAATCTTCCTATTGATTTACAGGGAGAGATCTTTGATGTTGCTGCAAACGCTCTTTACTCTAAGATAAATCGGTGGACATACGAAAACCTAAGTGGTACCGGTATTCCTGACCTTATCTCGAATTACGCATCAAAAGTGCTTGCATTTGCAGGCGCGAGAATACTCACATTAAGTTCCTCACAGTACATTACTGTCAACTCAAACAGCAGTGGTACGGTAGAAGTAAGCCTTGTTTCTGGCACTGCACCTGCATTTGTTGTGGGTGATGTGATGATTATTGATGGTCTGAATACTTTCGGCCAGCTCACAGTTTCAGACAATATCATTCTTTCTTGGGATAGGGATTTGTGCTGGAGAGTTAGTTCTATTCCTGTTGCAGGGACTTATATTCTAGTACCGCAATTGTCTGACGGTTCAACTGGATTCGTGGACGTGACTTTCAAAAGTGCTTCTGCAGGTGTCTCCAAAAAAGAAACAGGAACAGTAACAATATTCACACTGGCTGCAGGAACTCGTGCTATTTCTGGCTTCTCCACAGTACCGAAAACAGCAACCCTCACTGTGAGTGGTAATTTCGCTCCTGTCGTTGGAGAGTACATCTTCGTAGATGGTAAGGGAAACTCATTCAATAAATTCCCTCAGTTCAATGGCTCATTCAAAGTAGTGTCCTATGTGTACACTGCCGGTGCTCCAGGTTCTACTGCCATTGTGGTAGAAGTTCCTTACGCCCCAGGCAATGGCGTGCTACTTGCAGGCGACCCAAGATTTTTTACTTTTGCGTCTGGTTACCCAATTGCGTACGCTTTTTCCAGTATATACACCATCACTGCAGGCCAACTCAAAGTAAACGTCACGGGAAACCCAACCACATATGATGCGATTCTGCCAAACGACTGGGTGTATCTCTCTACTCGTGGTGCGGATTTCTCATCAACTTCCCTACAACTTTCTGGATGGTTCAAGGTAATTACCACAGGAAATGGCTACTTCACTTTGGCGTTTGAAGACACCAACTTGAATAAACAATTTGTGAACACAATCACAAATCTCTCCTCTGGCCTTGTGCTCAGTGGTGTTGTGGCCGTGTATCAGCCGAGTGTGAGCCGTACTTATGCAGAGAAAATTTGCCCCGTACCAACTCCTATTTCCTATGGCGATCCAGCAAGCAAACTGATCAGCTCCAATGGAGGTGGTGTCCAACAGCGACTTGATGACCTTGCTGGCCCACTATTCCAGACAGATGCAACGCTGAGTCGAACAATCCTTTCCAGCTATTCAAAGAGATTCGCAGATGCCCTCAACGCAACCTGTGCATCCACATACTTTGCCTATTGGGGAACTCGCAGCACAACTACTGCCACTCCCTTGCCAATTGGATATAGGATCGTCCCTCACATCTATCCAGTGAATTTCTGTGATTTCAAGGTAAGAAACTCACAATTAGGGAACTTTACTTCCCTGTTTTTACCGATAAATAGTTTAGGTGATTCGTACCCAAGACGGTTCCCATCCTTATTTATCACGCAACAAAACTTAGCGAATCGTACACAAAAACCCTACTATAAGGTGACAGGAGGGGTGTATTCCTCTTCTGGTCGAGTGACTGTCTCTGAAAATGAGCTTGTCCCTACTACAACATATTCGCCTGTACCAATCTCAATTGACTACCCAAATAAGTTCTGGTGGATGCGGGAAGTGATCTCCAACCAAGACAACAGATTGTTACCTTCCTTTCAGGAGAACAACAATAATCAATTTGGTAATAGCGATGGTGAAGGTATTAGCGGATTTGTACCGTTCCAAAACATCCTTCTGTTCTTCAAACCAAGCTCAATCTACCGAGTAGGTTCTGACCAAAACAGGAGATTAACTGACATAAATCGTGCTCAGTCTACTGTTGGTTCTATGTCTCCTCGTAACTTAATTACCACAGACAATGAGTGTCATTTCATCCATCCGACTGGTGCATACGTCACGAATGGATACAAGGTTGAGCCACAGGTTGTTTTGAATAGACCTTTTGACAATCGGGTAAAACAAAACTCATCCCTTTTCCCACTCACTGCAGGCTATCACAACCAATTGGACAAGGAAGTTCACCTAGGCATTCCTTACTCCCGTGAAGACAACTCCCTTGCACCTTATGTAGATGGGCAGTTTGTTTTCAACTATAATGAAAACATCATGGGCTGGTCAGTTAACACAAACTATCCTGCTAATTGTTGGGAACAATTAAACAATAGGTACTTCTTCGGTGGGTTTGACGGTCGTATTTTTGCAGTCCGTAACGAAAATGGTAACACAAAATACGCCGACTTCAATGACCCTATTACCTTCCTGTTGCAAACAAGATTCCTTACCACAGAAGAAGTAGTGGCATTCAAATTCTACAGGAATATTATTGTTCAAATTGGTCAAAGTGATTCCAGCACATTAGATATCAAGTATGCTTGGGATTACCTGAAAGACTACGCCAACCTTTCCCTCATCATCACGAACAGCTCTAAGTTTGGTACTGCAGAATATGGTCGAGGAACCTACGGGGCAAACAAACATCTCTCTCCTGTACGCCGAACACTTTCACCAAGCAGAGTGGCGCAAGTCTCATTTCTCCTGTCTGAAAGTACACTCGACAAACCGTTTGAGTTATTCGGTGTGTATGTAGAAGGTCAGCTAGGAAATACTAGAAGTGTTGGACAGAAAGGTAGTGTGAAATAATGAAGTTTGGATTTACTTTCATTCCTGATCCAAAGAACTCTCCTGATTGGTTTCAGGAGTTCAAAAAGCACTACGACCAAGTGATTAAGTTCGTGTCTGGCTTCACAAGTCAGGGTATAAGTATTCGTGAAAACTTGGTAGGAAGTACAAACACTGTAGTTGTGCAGCACAAACAACCAAAGAAAATAGCACACAATTTAAACAGTAATCCTGCCATAGTTAATGTGACTGGACGTGTAGTTGTGTGGTCAAAAACCGCCTCTGATTCTACGTCTGTCACGGTAGTACCTCTACTGATTTCTACGAATAGAAAGACAGGAGAAATAGGGTCATCTACATATGTCGTACAAGTAACAGATATTTCCCTGTTTCGTGAGAGAGATCGTATACTGATAGGTGGTCAGGTGCGTACAATACAAAGGATAGAAAATTCTTCCTTCCGTCTGGATGCCGAGATTATATTGCCAGAGAGTGATATTATCTCGTTGTTTGAAGAAAACATTGAAGTAGCAATCTATTGAGGTCAATCATATGGCAAACAATTGGGGACAATCGGGCGGATGGGGTTCTTCACCTACACAGACTTCAACTCCTGCGACACCAGAAGGGCTCACTCCTAAACAACAAGATATGAGCAATGCCCGCAATCCGATGAACAACAACAACCAAAATGAGGTGAGCGCTCAGGCAGCAAGTGACCAGACCCAACCTCAACAGCGACCTGTGGAAAAGCAACAGATTGCAACTGATCCTCTTTCTGTGCGTATACAGCAGAGTTTAGGTACATACGCGTTGCAGGTACAAGCTCAGGTAAACAAATACTTGAAGGGTAATACCAACACGAGCTTAGGTCAGACCGGTCAATACGGCACTACTTTTAGTAATGGCACCTTCCAGACCACTGGCTCATTTGATACAGATTCTTCTGGATTTGCTGATGCGAAAATAGCCCAGCGCAATGAAATGGCCAACGAATTTGGCGATAAATTCTTTGAGAAAAACCCTACCACAGGCGAATATACTGCCCGTGATTTTAGAGATATTGTCAAAGAAGATACGGGAATTGGTGCAGATCCTCGTGTAGATGGTCTACTAAATATCGTAGAAAAAATAAACAACCTTGAAGCCATGGGCAATGGGCAATCTGCAGAAGCTCAAGCACTACGCCAACAACTCAAACGTGACGATGTCGGTGGGATTGTAACTGGCCTGTATCAAGCAAAACAAGACTACGAACGTATGCTTGGTGTGGCGGACGACGATAAATACAATCAGAGTTGGTCAGGTGAGAGTGGAGAAGCTTTCACTTTGCAAGACTTTTTAAACATGTCAGATAGCGACATAAAAGACCAGGTTGAAAAGGCTAAATCCTCACAAGGCATTTTCAGTGATACTTATTCTTCTTCTGTGAAGAAACAGGCAGATGAAGAGAGCAAAGTAGCCATGGAAGCTGCTGCAAGAAATAAGAAATTAAATGAAGACTTATTCAACAGCGGTAAGGAATATTTTACAAAAACACAAAAAGATTTCAAAGGTGAGTGGGATAAGCTGAACGGTGCGCTTAAAGAAGTCTCTTCTAGTATCTTCGATGATCTAAAGAAAGACCCGAACAATAAAGCTGCTGTTCAGTGGTTCTCAAATCAATTTGGTGGCGATCCTGTCAAAGGACTCATGAACGCAATTTATGATGAGAAAAGCGGAATGAGTGTAGAGCAGAGAAAAACTTTGAAGGGATACATCGGGGATATGATGGGCGGCAGTTCAGGCAAGATAGTTGGCTGGCTCACTTCGCTTCAGAATACCGGAAAGCTAACATTCGACGATGTGAATGGCAATGAAGTTACGTTTGAACCGACAGCAGAAGAAAAGTTGTCCATAATCCAAGCTCCAGATAAGGGAGTAGCATTTCAGACAATTATCAACTCTCGTCATTTTGGTGACGGTATAAACAACGCACTGGCCAATATTCGTTCGGGTGATCTTACCAAAGGAATAGATGTACTAAAGGAATCATTTAAAACATCTATGGCTACCTTTATTAATTCATCTACTGAAACTGCTGTACGAAAATACATTGGCATTCCAGACGACAAGTGGAATAGTTTAGGTAAAGAGCAGCAACAACAACTACTAACCGATACATTAACCAAGAATCCAAAGATTGGTGAGAAGGCAGTCAACTCTGCTGCTGAAGCCCAAAAGAAAATCGTGGATGGTCAAGTTGCTGCACAGAAAGCTCGTGTGGCTGAGCAAGTCAATAGAGTAAATCAAGAAAAAGCTGCAGTAGAACAAAAAATTGGCTCTATTACGACGATATTCAGTAAGCTTGTCAATGACAAAAACATTGCTCAGTATAGACCCTCAGAAATGGCTGCACTGAAAGCAAAACTCAATGGTCAATTATCCAATCTCAACATGTATAAAAAATCTCTCGATGACCGCAATATTGCTTTGGAAAAAACTGGCCAGGATATTGAAATACTTGCACAGAAAATATCTGAAGGAATCAACTTCGACTCTAGTGACGTGGCGAACTATTCACTTGCTGTGGGTAGACTTGCACAACAGGGAAAATCAATTACCGATGAGTCAATCCAAGCTGAGCTTGCAGTTATGGGCAAGGAAAAGATTGCTGCTTCTGGAAACTACTTGAACATGGGTGGTGGTGCGAATGTACAATCTGCCTCGGACGCTTTCAATGAAGGTCTGAAGGGGTTCTCTAGGGATATTGGCACAACTACTGCAGATATTAATACCTCCTCTGCAGAAAGAGCAAAAGACTTTGGTGGTGAGGTGGAGACGTTAGGCAATTCAACAAGAAACGATTTACGTACTTTTGTTGAAAACACTACAAATGATGCACGTAAAATCATCTCCGATACAAGTATACTACCTACGCAAAAACTTTGGCCAAAAGGAGCAAACTTTGACCAAGCTAAAGCGAGAGTTGCCCACAATTTGGACAATGCTTATGCAGCAAAAATCTATGATGTTCGTAAATTAGCTGCTGAAATACTCAACCTGAAGAAATCCATACCTGCTGGTACTGATACTGCAGAGAAATATGGAGAAATCAAAGCTAAAAACGATGTGTTGTTGAGACTTATGACTGAAGCAAAGCAACAGTACCAGCAAATTGAGACAGCAATTAAAGATGCAGTTATTACGAAACCACCACCAAAAGCTGTGGCAACGCCAAAAGCACCGCCAATGCCAACAGAACGTGACCGTGGAAGAAATAGATAATAAAGAGACAGGAGGAATACATGCCAAGCTATCAAAAAGACGTATGGAATCAGACCAAACAACAAGACCCGAATGAATACGCCAACACCCTTTCTGGGGTACAGAACTATGCCAAGACTTTAGGTAAAGGCTTCGGTGGTGGTACGCCTATTTCTCCTGTTTCCTACGGGCAACAAGCAGAAGGTCAGCGAAAATTTGACCAGGGTGATGTTGCAAGACGTCAACAAGCTAGCCAATTCCAACAACAATATGGTGCAGGAATTGATGCCCGTAGGACTGGAATTGCTGACCAAGTAACTGCCCTGTTGAATAAGGATCGTGCATTTGGTAATGAGATGCAAGATGCTCAATACCAGACAAACAGAGCAGATGACCTACAGAAATCTCAAATAAACGAAGACTATACAAACAAACTCAAGACGAATGATTTCACTGCTTATAAAAATGGCTCTGACCGTGCTGATGCAATGTCTGCTGCATATGCCAAAGGATATGCGGAAATGGATATACTTAATTCGGCCACTGAAGGTAAGTTGAAAATCATGGACATTCAGAACTATTTCCAAGACCTGATAAATGATATGAAAAACTCATTCAGCACTTGGAAAAACGACCAAGATATAAGTGCAATGAGAACAAAAGATACCTTTGAGAGAATGTCCAAAAACACTGCAGCTATTGTCGATGGACTCACTGGAGTTGGTGTTGCTGGAATTAAGAAATACAATAAATAATAGGAGCAAACTACCATGGCACTAGATAGATTGAAAAGAATACTCACACTCATGGAAGACCCTTCATTCATCCTACGGCCACGCCAACAAGTGGGGGATCCTCTAGGACAACAGGAAGAAAACACTCCAGAGGGCAACCCTTCTGCATTTATTCCACCTGACTTAAAGGCACCTAAAAAGAACACTCCAATCAATAAAGCTGCCATGGAAGGCTACTCCAACAGGATGTTGGGCTCTAATCCTCCTGTTCCCACAGAGGGAGAAACACCTTTCAATGCACGTAAAAGATACTTAAACATGTCTCGTGCAAGTATGGACACAAATTTCCCTGACATAAGCGCATCTAAAAAGGGAATGTTGCGAGGTAATTACTAATGGCCGATACAGACATCTATGAAATGACTCCCGAAGAGCGTACTAAATACCGACGCCAAGCTTTAGATAGCTTTGGAAATGTGTCGGTAGCAAAGGACAACTCACTCGAAGCCGGTAAACGAGCACAAATGCTCAGCGGTGGTGAGGCCCTATTCCGTGCACAGAGGTACGGTACTGCTCCTGTCTCAAATATCCAAGGACAAATTGCCTCTCAGATTGGTGAAAGTATGCCAAAAATGAGAGCCGAACAAGATGCCCTAGCCCAACAAGGTGCTCAACAAGAACAGGGAATAATAGGCGCAACTCAGACTGCACAGTTGGGTAAATTCCAGCAAAACATGCTACTTAAACAAGAAGATGCTGCACGACAAGTAGCGAAACGAGCATTTGATTTAGGCATGGAATCTAAGGAACTCACCTTTCATAACAATGTTCAGGTTGCAGATATGGCCTTTGAGCAACTAACTTCTGACTACGAAGCTGGCAGAGTTAATGCGAAAGAGATTACACAACTACAACAAGAATTCCAAAAGCAGCAACAAGAATTTTCCAATCAGGCAAGCCAATTAATGGCTCTGATCGAAGGTAACTTTAATACTGAACAGACTGAAGCTAGTATAGAAGTGACGAAAGCCAATATTATAAAAATGTTGGAGTACCAGAAGAAGGCCGCAATTGCAGCAGCAAAAGGGGCAAACACTGCAGCTATTTTAGGCGGTGTTGTGAAGCTGGGTACGGCAGCATTTTTGGCTTAACTTTGTTATATTTGTGAGAAACAGGAAGATAAGGGGTAGTTTGATATGGCTATTACGAGAGAACAGGCAGAACAGTTGGTTGAGAAGCAGAAAAGAGGCGAGCAATTAACTGAGCAGGAACGTGCAGATATGCAGGAATTTACTGCTGCTCAACCGAGTATTGACCCTGGGTTTGAGCAATTTAGATTGCCTCCCAAGGTAGAAATACCTACGGAAAATACCCCAGAAAATGATATGGTTCCTCAACAACCTGTGACTGATTTTGCAAAAATACCTTTTACGGATATGGAAGATCTAGAGCCACCAAGATACCAATCATGGGATTGGTCTGATGATAAGGCAGGCCCAAGTCCAGGAACACTGTACGATCCCGTAGACACCTCTACAAAAACTTGGGAAAAAGATACAGCAGAGTTGAAAGACATAAACAAAAAATCAAACGTTAATTCTCCTGTTCCTACAGAAACTCCTACTACCCCTGCAATAAAATCCGCAGAAACCTCCACTCCAGGCGACCAAAAATTTGGAGTTTCACCAGACGTACAGTCAATTAAAACACCCCAAACAACAGAAGAATGGCTTAATTCCATTTCTCAATATGATCCAGAAGCGTTGGAAAAAGCAGAGTATATGGAAGGGGAGTTGTTCAATCAAGCATTGGAAAGCTCTAATCCAAGTATTGCACAACAGGCAAGAAAATCACGTAACTTTGTAGCGTCACACTACACTGAACGTGATAAATACAAACCAGATATCATTGAAATATTTGAAAAAGATGGCAATCATTTACCTGCAAGACAACGAGTCACAGGTGCATCAAAAGATATTTCTTCAAAAATCATTCGTGAAGATGGTAGATTTCCTCTCACAATGGATGCACTTACTTATCAAATTGCTGCTTTAAATCAACGCCTATCTGACTTTGATTTAGATGTTGAAAATCCTATGAATGACGCACAGAAGAAAATAATGCGTGCATCCTTAGAGAATGATATTAAAAAATACAACGGAATTATGAACAATCTTTATGGTGCAGAAGTTGTTGCTGTACCTGAAAAAGATATACCCCCTTCTGGCATTGTAAAAAACCTAGGTGTATTTAAACCAGGAACTACCCTACTTGTGAGAGATGTTCAGACCGATACTAAGAATGAAAAAACTAGAAAACTTCCAGACGAAGTAAAAAGAAAAGCAATCAGCGAATCAATGTTAGGTGCATTTAACATAGACAAACAATACGGCACCAACAAGATGATGCGTCAAATTCTCACCTCAGAGAGTAAGGGCGACTTACAGAGAGTGCTTAAATCAATAGATGATAGGCTTGCAAAAGCTGGAACAGATTATGAAGAAAAGACTCTCAACTCACAGAAGAATCAAATGTGGGACAGGGTGATTGATAGTATTGGTAGAATTGCTGGCGGTCTGTATGGAAATGTCAATGAATTAAACGTTGGCGGTAACATGCAGAAGTATGAACCTCTGATGGATTACCAAAAACAACAAGAGAATGTTGCGAATGTGTATGGTGATACCATAAAAGCAAGCCAAGCAAGTCGTGCAGGTGAGATGACTTCCTCGAAAGATATGCTCAAAGAATCCCTAGAGCCATACAAAAATACGAAAGACCTTGAAGATCGCTTGAAACAGATGATTGAATGGTCGGAAAAATCAGGCGATAGTAAAGTAACAGATTCCTTGAAACAGACTTTGAAAACAATCCAGATACGTGATCCCAATGCTGGTGGTGCAAGTAGTAGGCCAATGCCACTGCAGCATAAAGAAGCCGAGCAGAAACCTTGGGATGATTTCTTTAAGAGACGTGACGATTTCAAAACAAGAGCTATGGGCGCAATCACATCCGATAAGCTAACCAAACAGGAAGTACAGAATTACTTCAAAATGAATGAAGCGACCGTAAATGACCTTTGGGCAAAATCAGAAGAATTAAGCAGATCAAATGACCCTGATTTCAAGGGGCTTTCTGCTGGTAGCGTGTTTATGAAGATCATGGAAAACTTATCTAAAGAGCCTTTTGAAGACTCACCTCGTGAACGTGCAAATGATGCTTTCAGAACAGCTTTTGGTCTGGGTAAGAACATTACCTACGATCCTGCAACGGGAACATCCAGACCTGCAGTAACAACTGGTACGAGAACCCAACCACAAACACAAACTACTCCTTCTTCTCCTGTCGCACAGCCAGAGACAAGCACAGGCGGGTATGTACCTACGCAAGAGCAAGTCAATGGAAGGACTGTCTACAAGAAAGATGGTATTCGATATTTAAAAGTAAGTGGGACAAACACATATGTGCCAGAAACTAAATGGCCAAAGGCAAACACAGGTGCAAAAGCTAATCCCGCTCAGAAGAAATCACTCTCAAGTAAAGTGGCTGAAAGTGTGAAAAAACCTGCAGCAGAGCCTGCAAAAAAACCCACTAAAGAAACCACTGCAAATTCTAGATAAGGATGTATGAGATGGCTGAACTTACTTGGGATGATTTTGAGAGTGCACCAAAAAATGAAACTACAGAGAAGCCGCTTTCTTGGGATGACTTTGACACACGCAAAAAACTTGAATTCAATCCCACATTAAAATTCAACGATACCACTGATCCGACAGGGGAATTAAGGGCCAACCTTCGTAAGTCTAAAGAAGACGAAGGTAATATTATGTGGAGTAGAGTGTTTTCTCCGTACTGGATGATTGGGAATGTGATAGATATTCTTCCTGGAGTTGATACCACCAGCACTCGACAAGAACCCCTAAATTCAGTGGAAAATCCTGACAAGACCATTGATGTTCCTGTTGAACGGTTTGCCAAATCCACCATGCCAATGGCCGATAAGGTGAAAGTTGCTGCTGGATTTTTGAAGAGCCAATTACCCTTCCTACAAGATAGTCCTGCCACAGATAAGGAGATTGCTAACTTCCTGTCTGGTGGTACGAGTAGAGATTTGGGAAGATTAGAGAAGAAAGATGATTTTTTATTTGGTGGTAGTAAGCCAATCACCACAAGTGGATCTACCATAGGAAATGTTATTCAGTCTGTTTTAAAAAAGAAAATGGACAAGTTGTTGGATAAGTCAGACAATGTATATTTACTTGAAGAAGATGTTGCAAGTAAACTAATTGCTGACCCTAAACTGGCAAAATCTTTTGGTATTGAAATCCAAAAAGGTGAAACTCCTAAATCACTTAATGCTCGACTTTACGACAACCACAAAGACACAGTATTTGCTGCTGCTCAAAAAATGGCTGCAGACCCATCCAATACTCTTGTGTCAGATTGGGCCGAAACCGTTCTCACAGGTGCGATTGGTCGAGGCGCTGCAGGTGCATTTAAAGCATCAAAATACTTCGCAGGACTTGGGAAAACAGCACAAAAAATCCTACCCCACGCTGTGGAAATGGGAGCTGATGCGGCAACAAACGCAGCCCAGAGTGCAGCCAGTGCAGGTATTGGAGTTGATAGGGGACAAGCTGCACTAGAGGGTGTAGTTACTGGTGCAGTTTTAGGCGCTACTATTCCTGCTCTTGTGCATATTTTTGGTAAGAATGCCAAACTTGCAAAGCAGTATGTTGGTGATTTGGGAACAGGGAAAAAAGTATCCGACAGTTGGTATAGGAAATTACCACCAGAGGAAGCTGCAGCACACAAGTACCAGATTGAGATACAGAAAAACTATGATGATCTGCTTCCTGAGACAAAGGCAGTCACCACACAGAAACAGTTTGAAAATGTGCGTAAGAGAATTGCAAACGAGCGTAGGGCAAATCCAGTAATATTCACAAAAGTACAAGAACTGCTCAACTCAAAAGAAAAAACAACTCCACAGGCTATGGCTGAGAGTATTGCAGTTGGTGGTGAGAATCCCACAATAAATAAGAACCTGAAAGAAGTGGGCAGTGCTCTTTCTGAATCTATGCACAAGTTTGAAAAACCAACCACGATTGACCAGCAAAACCACAACAGAATTGTGGACGAGAGAATCAAGGGAATCCAAGAACAAATAAGACCATTTGCACACGACCCAGAACTACTCTTAAAAGAGATAGAGCGTATAAATACCAACCCAGATGGCTCACGCAAAGTAAGTATTCCTGCACTCGAGCAAAGACTTAAAGGTGTAAATACAAGTGATGTAGGGCTTTCACGAGGAATCCAGTATATACCTGAATCTCAAGTAGGGCGAAAATCCACTATCATTGAGCGTGGAGAGAACGACCTGAACTCTCCTCTTGTTGCCGACTACTCACGAATGAGCAAAAATCTCGCTACGGCAGAACTCGATCCCACGAATATGAACAACCCAATCAACCGTGGGCGAGCAGAACATGCTATTTTGAAAGCAAAAAATGCAGAAGTTGCCCTCTCCACGAAGGAAGCCCTTAGTGGACTGGAAGAGATGATTTCGAGCGTAAAGAACCCTTCTGAGGAATTTTTGAATTTTAAAGACAGGATGCAAAACCGTATCCAGACTGAAGGTTCCATTGTTGGGCAGGACACAAAGTCGGTCATCAAAGACTTCGCACCAGAGGAAAAAGCTGCTGCAAAGGAATTTATTGATACGCAAGCCAGACGATTGGACAAACTACGAAGGGAACAAGCAGCAGCAGTGTATGCCACTGACAAGGCCACAAGAGAGCCACTTGCACTTGGCAGACCTGCAAGAAACGTCACTCCACCTTCCCAGAACGTCTCTCAAGCAATGAAGAGAGTCATTTCGGACTTCACTCAAGATCCCGTCAAAGCACTTGAAGGAATTGACGTGGACAGGGAATATGTAGCTCAACAGTTTCAGAAAATCCGTAGTGGTGATGCGTTTGGTGTAGATTTTACGCCAACAATTAACGCATTAAAAGAGATTGAAATAGTTGAGCCGAAAAACAGGAGAGTTAAGGCATCCAGAATGGCGCTTACTTCCCTGCAAAAAGATGCCAAGTATGTTGAACGTGTTCGTAAATCAATGAACCAATTGAAGAATGACAAAATAGCGGAAGGTACTCTAAACCTCCTGTCTTCCATAAGGGATGCTCGGTTTGGCATAGCAAATGAGCTGATGAAAAGCACCATCGAAAAGACTATGCCTTTGGCGAAGAATGTATTCGACCATTCCGTAGAATCCACAAACATTCCTTTCCTTTTGCGGGATAGTTTGTTTGATTTTCTCACAGGTAACGTAGAAGAGAAAATTAGTAACTCTCTTGTATATCCAGGAGTAGTGGAACTGTCAGAACATTTTGACAATATTCTCCACGCATACCAGTTCTTTGGCAAACAAACACTCGCTGAACTTCAGACAGGAGTTGAAAAGGTTGTTGGAATGCCTGTGGACGATTCATTTATTGTAGGTTTCCTGTTCAATCCAAAGACTGGTTGGGATGCGGCTGGCGTACTTCACAATGATGTGAGGGAATTTTCAAAAGCATTGAGAAAAGATCCTACTGTATTTACGAAGCTTATGTCTCTACTTGAGGGGCCAGAACACTCACAAAAACGTGTAGAAAATAAGACACTTCTTGCGATAAAAGGCTCAGCGTATAACTTATTGAACATCGGTAAGAGAATTGCGCAGGCAGTTACGGATAAGTTTTATAATGAAAATCTAGCAAAAGTATTCAAAAAATATACTTACTTGAACAGTCAAGATTTTAACAACTCCACAAACAGACTAATTGCACATGAATTAGACACGACTTATGTAGAAGTGAACAAGAAAACAAACAAAGCATACCTCACACAGGTGGGCGAGATTTCCCGCAGCATATTAACAGACCATGAGTTTGTACAATCCCTGTCGGATTTGGATGTGGATCAGCGTATCATTCATACGCACAATCAGATAAGTAATTCTGGAGTCAACTTTAAACCTGTAGATGGTGTAGAGACTACTGAGAAACTGGCTGAAATAATCGTGAAAAAGCATCTAAACGATATTGAGATTCCTGAACTACCTGAAGACCATTTCAAACAAGCTTTTAAACTGGCTCTTGACTATTACAACACAATTAGAGCCTCTGACTTGTTGGGTGAAAGACTGAATTTCGACAACAGTAGAAAATACTCAAGCATTTATGATACAGATTTACCATGGCATGACAGGAGAGTTGATTACACATATGTGGAGATGAAGCCAAAAGACCACAACGTGAACATTTTCCAGAACATTAGAAACTGGGATAGAGACCCAATAAGTTCATCTAAATTTCATGGCTCTTCTAGAGAAGGCCAGTTGGGTAAGACTTACGGATTTGAGATATCAGAGCTAAAATCACCTGCTGAAGCTATTATCTCCCTGTCTCAAAAGAACATCACTAAGGGTGCCACAGGATTACACCAACAGTATTTGATAAATCATGGTACTTTGTTGAATCAGATGGGTTTTGCTTATGAGAAAAATCTCGTAGACAATGTGATTGAGAGCGCAAACTTTGACCCAAATGCACTGGACTTGATGCGAGAGATTGTTGGTAGTATTGGCCTAAATGCAAACAACCCCATCACCCATAGTGTGATGATTTCTGTACACAACTTACTAAATGCAACAGGGCAATTAGCATACATGCCATTGAACACGCTCTCTACGCCAAAAAGTATGATAAAAAACGTCTTCCAATCATACTTATCTGCTAGGTTGTATGCAGACTCATTTGACATAGCAAAGGTATTTGTAAGAAGCATTCACAGTGGAGTTGATAGGACTGCAGCATTTGGAATAAACGCAGCAGACAATAAGATTGTTAGTAGTGTTGTTGAGCAATATATCGACTCTCGTATGCGCAACCAAGCAAAAGAAGGCTTCATTCGTGCACGAAATGGTACTTTTGCAGAAGAAGGTCATCACGTTGTTACTCAAAAAGCAGAACAGGCTATAAAATGGTTCAACGATAAGGTAAATATATACGGAAAAGAAAATATTGAACTTTCCATGACCACTGGGCAAGCACAAAAAGGACTCACACTTTACCGAGAATTTTTAGATAAAGTACACAATGGGCCTGAGTTAGAGGCAATTCAATTCCTCAACTCGAAAAACAAAGGAATTACCACTGCAAGTGCTGCTCAGTGGTATGCTCAAGCCAAGGCTGGTAAGGATATCACCGCCCCATTTATTACTCAGTATATTGACTCCACTATAGGTATGTTCGGCCCAATTACCGCATCTCCTTTTATTCAATCTTGGAGAAGATTCCTTCCAGGCGCAACAATGTTTGCCACTGCGAAAACTATGATGTGGATGCGCTTATTTAACGCTACTTCTGGCGGTGTGAGTAGAGCATTAGAAGGGGTATTTCCAAAAGAAGGTCTTGCGGTAATGCCTAATGAACTACACCCACATGCGTTGAAAGTGTTGTTTGGTATGGGCGCAACTATGGCCTTATTTCCCCTGTTGCAAAATGGATTGTCTGACTTAGGTGGTGAAGAATTATTTGGAGCAGAGACTCCCATATCTGAAGAAGGTATGCTGAAACACCTCTTGAAAAATGTCGCTCGACATGGTGTGACAGGAGGATTAGATATGAGTTCTTATTCTCCTTTTGGCGTGCTTTCAACAGATCTTGGAGAGATGTTCAAGAGTCATTCTGGACTTGATTTAGGTACTGCGCCTGGAAGAGCTATTCTTGGTGTCGGTAGTTCTGTGGAAATCGTAGGAAAAATACTTGAATTGCTGAAAATTGGTATGAAAGAGTACCACGCTCAAGCAGCACAAAACCTTACTGAACAGATGAAAAGCTTGAAAGATTCTACGATAGAAGCTCAAATACAAAAAGAAATAAAAGATCACATGGCAAGTTTTGACCCTGAAGGATTTGCTGAATTTGCAGAACTCTCTGAAAAAGCTCCAGAGAAAGCAAGCGAAAAATGGGACAAAATTCATGAGGCTATGACTGCGCATCATTTGAGTCTGTACAATGAATTATGGGAAGGTTTGTATAAGGGAAATCCACTCAACATGCTTGCTTGGGTGACAGTAAGACCGCAAATGTTCCATGCAGCTATGGACGCATACGAGGAAGAATTGAAGACTTATTCTTACTTGGATGTTCTTGCTGCAAACGGTAGACAAGGTGATGAAAAAACTAACCCAAATACTGTACGAAATATCCTAGAAAATAACGGGCTAACTTACAGCGATTTACCTGATGGTGTGGGCTCACGTTTACAAACTATGGGCGAAGTTGTTGATGGACTGCAAAAATTAGGTATTATTAGCGTAGATTCGAATAAAGAACTGAAAGCAAGATACAAAGAAATTGAAGATAAGCGAATTAGGGATAAAATGACTGCCCCTGTATTAGTTCCTGAAGCTCTTCCTGCAGATGTAAGGGACGCATACAACAAGGGCATCCAGCCAAAGGGTAAGAAGAAATGATTGCAAAATTTATAATATGTGGAAAGCTTACAGATATTGGTGAACTACGCAAAAATGCCAAAGGTGGTGACACGCTGTGCATCACTGTTATGGCAAATAATCAGCCTATTTATGTACTACTTCATGAGGGGGCAGTACAATATACGTTGAGAAATGTGAAAATTGGTGAAACTGTATTTATGGACGGGTATCTTTCACGAGACAGGAAGATAACAGTTGGATTGCCTAAAAATGTGTTGGTATTGTTCTGTGATCGTATATACTTAGGGGATGGTGCTGGGATTGGGGATGTTGGCTGATTTTCTGGCCCTAGGGATTCTAGGCTTCCTAGCCCCCATGGTATACCAAGGCAAAGTCAACCCCATGTTATTGACGTTCTTAAACCTGTTTTCAGCCACATCCAAAATCCTTACGGTATCGAAATTTATGTCGCTGAGAACCCCAAGCGTGAAGTTGACGTGCTTATCAACGAGAATTATCTTCCTGTTTTCTCCCCAAAACTTATGTTTCTCGTGAAGAATTGGTTCCCTGCAGTCCAGATTTAGGACACCTTCAGTAGTGCCTGTGACCTTTGCCACACGATGGACAAGCTTTTCGTACTTGTCAGTCCAAAGATACAAGCGAAGGTATTCTTCCAGAGGAAATAGACTGTTTCGGTAAACGTTTAT
Organism: uncultured Candidatus Bathyarchaeia archaeon; assembly: GCA_964600125.1. Taxonomy (GTDB): domain Archaea; phylum Thermoproteota; class Bathyarchaeia; order Bathyarchaeales; family DTEX01; genus JAGTRI01. The sequence goes on along the minus strand of CAZRIK010000001.1, from coordinate 28,267 downwards.
TTTTAGGAATGGATACATAATACTCATTGGCTCTGTTCCCACAAAAGACTGGAGATAATGTTGTCGAAAATGTCTTCCATGCTGTCAGTTACGTCAATGAAGGTACGCTTCAAGAAATGTGCTTGTCCTTCTCTCTCTAGGTCACGTAGGAGCAATCGCAAGGAATCGGATACATTTTGCACAGCTACAACATCTTTTTCGTACCTATTTTCTGCACTGAACAACAGGGGATTAAATGGCAATATGTAGTTGAGTGTGGTGATTTCTTTCTGTCGCATATACTCCCAGTGATTTTTCAACATCACAGTAATAGAGCGTGTTTCTAGCATGTCTGCATTTTCTTTTTGGCGTAAATGCGCATACAAAAGACACAGTAGTGCAGGAGAATCGTTCACACAAACTTGGTACTTCTGTGTGCATGTGTATTCCTCACGGGCAACAGTAGCAGCAAAAAGTAGTTGGTCGTATTGGCCCACATCACGACCTTCGTTTACCCAAAATCGAGTGACATACTCCTGAATCAGGTATGACTGGATTTCTTTTTGTTTCAGATAAGCGTAGAGTTTTGCCGCCACAGTTGATTTACCGCAACAAGAACCACCTAGAAAATTGATGAGTATCTTTCGAGGGTGTTTTTTCATGACTTCGAGCTTCTCAGGTAAGGTCATCAAGGATACGGCAGTTTCGGTGTCTCGTATGGATAAATATTGCACTGTTATTCCCCTGTCACAAAAGGCATATCTAAGTCACAAATAGACAATAGTGTGTTTATACGCTGTTTGACAGATTTCTGTCTATTTTTGTATGGTTCACGGAGATCCTCATAGGTAGTTTTTGCTTTTTTGAGAACATGGTCAGCGTCTTCTGCCTCTTTCTCTCGTAGTAATTCGAGAGACAGGAGAAGAAACACTTCCTTTTTTTCTTCTAAACTCATGCTCAAATACTCTTCAATCCCTAAATATTTTTTGAAGACCGCCACTGTTCATACTCCTGTCTAGTCTTGGAAAGAATTTTTGATAGGGGTTCTGTCTGTGAGAAAATTTCAATCGCATCCATGAAGTACTTTGGACAAGACTTCTTGTTGGAGGCATATACACGAGTGAAGTTTGTATCTAATATATACACGCTGCCAAAATCCTTCTCGTTTCTGACAATTCTACCAGCTCCTTGGATGGTTTGCATGAGAGTATGCCCGCTGTACCATTCGGGATTGTTGTCCATGCGCTTTTTCACCACACCATCGCCAAGGTGAGGGAACATCATTTTTGTGAGAATGCAGAATCGAGCAAGGTCATCTTTCAGGTCAGCCCCTTCACTCATTCCACTGAACACACCAATGCAGTTTTTTGATTTTGAGTTTAGGAACTCCTGAAACGCATCTTTTTTGCTTATTCTGTCATGGAAAATGTATCTAGGGTCACTTTGGAGGAGAGGTTTTAGCTTTTCTGCCTGATCGTAGGTAGCGAGGACGAAGCCTCTCTCATTTGGGTAGTTGTTGGCAATTTCTTGAATGTTCTGGGCAATGATTGGAATCACCGCTTCCTTATTTGCAAAGACATTGTTCACACGACTGAGCGCATTGAATTTTCTATTCTTTGCGGGGATGGGTGAGTCGGCCTCGAAGAAATCACACTCGCTTGGGTCAATGCGTAGGTCTTGGAGGGTGTGAGGCATGATTGTACCAGACATGAGAATGATCTCTTTCGCACCCACAAAAAAGGATTTACTCACCTTTTCTGGTAGACGGGCCGCACGAATGAGGAAACATTTCTCATCAACTCCCCTGTATTTCTGGGTGACGTATTCAACGACAAGATTTCTATGCTCTATGAAAAAGTCAGTATGGATGCGAGAAAGCGTATGAATTTCTCTATTTAGTTTGGAGATTTCCTTGCGTTTACTCACAGGAAGTGGTTCTCCCACCTTTACTTTGGAGATTACGTTTTTCAAAAAAGCCATAAGAACAATCTGACGCTCTCGTATTTTTTCTAGTAACTTTACCACGTTCATTGCTAGTGAGGCGTCCCAATTTACGTCCCTTTGCCAGATTTTTACCTCATAGGTGCCAAGCAACATATCACTGAGGCCATGAGCTTCATCGATGATTATGCTGTCATAGGATAGCTTACTGTATGTGTATGACAGGGGATTAAACAGTGCATACGGACTGAGTACCACTTGTGTCTGGGCAACAGCATATGGGCACTCATGAAATACGGGGCATTTATTATGAAGACAAAGTTTTGCCTCTACCGCATCGTGGTATGAGAAACTACCATCATTTCCAAAGGCAGTCCCATCACCAAAAACGAGGCATGGGTAATTCCCCTGTCCCTTCAGATTGGGTAAATCAGGAAAGTCACGTATATACTGATCGATGAGAATATTCTGTGGAGTTGTGATTGCGGTGCGTATACCATTTGCAGCATTTCTCTCAATGATTGTCTTTGCAAGGAAGCTCTTTCCCAATGCAGTAGGTAACATGGCAATTTTGTATTTTTTGCCATTTCCTCTAGTCTTATCAAGAAACTCTAGAAAAGTTTCTTGCTCTTCCCTAGGCTGGTGAGGCTTGGGAAAATAGTCACGAGTGAGTTTTATAGTTTCTTTGCTCATCGAAAAAGTCCTTCAATTATTGCTTGAAATTAACGGGCATTTTGTTCTCGGCCCGCCATCCGAGGTAAAGCATAATGGAATCTGCTTCGTCTTCTGTCAAGGTGGCAAGATTGGTTTTCCAACCGATTCCTTTTAGGGCTGGAACACCTTTAGGGTCAGACATATGACTTCCCCACAGCCTGACATGCTTCTTCCAGACAGGAGGAACAAGCTGATCCTTCACTCCTACCTTGGCTTTGATGAAAGGTAATGCCAAGACTGCCCCTGCACTGTAGAGTAGGGCATAGCTCATTTGTCTTTGTGATATACGCTCCACTACAACAGAAGTCACAAAGCCATTTGGAGCAGTTTTCTGAAACCATTCCTCGAATTTTTTCCTCAGTAGATACAATCTCTCAGAGAGGTACACACAAGTCGGCGTAGTTATCTGCGAACTAGAAAAGAAAGTACCATCCGAAAACCACAGCGACACACCCATGCAATTACTTGATGGGTCAATAGCAAGATGTAAGTTATTTAATGGTCTATTTTGCTGCCCTAATACCATCGCACACTGCCCTTTCAAATTCACTATCTTCTAGTGGATTTTCGTTGTTGGAGTTTAGATAGGTGAGTAGGTCAAGAATAGTATCTTGAAGAAGTCCTACTTTCGCTAGGTCTTTTGCGACAGTAAATAGAGCGGTGTATCTCACCTGTCCTGTAGAGACAGGAGAATGATAGGCTATACGGTTCTGTATATATGACCATGTGTTTTTACACTCGAATTGCGGTTTGAAGTTATCACAATTTTTGTGGCTTCTCATCAAAAAATCAAGCGGTTCTAGCTCTCTCAAGTCCGGCTGGAACTGTCCCTCTTGTTGGCCCACGAGTTCCTTTTTTTGCCTTGTGGTTTCGTGTTCCCGTCCTGGGCATCTGATGAGGTGCATCGGCGAGTTGTAGATTCCGTGGTCAACGAACGGGATGTGCCCAAACGTCTGCAAAAGGAAGGTTCTGTCTTGCGTGTAAAGGTGATTGCTCGGATTGGCGATTCTCGGAAGATGGACGTGGAATCCTCGACCTCCCGTCTTATAGAGCGAATACCCGAATTGCTGTTCATCGAGTATTGATAGGACGGCTCGGAGGGATTGCTCTTCTTCGCAGTCGATGATGATGGTTGAGCTGTAGTGGTCGTATTTTTTGCTGAGCTTTCGTCCTCTCTCTTTAAGGTGCTCATGTATGTCCTCCCCTTTGAACCCGTACAAACTGATATGACAGTTTTTGTTTAGTGGAAAATCCGTGCTTCCGAAATCCACCCAAGTGGGAATGATTTGGGATCGTAGCCAGATCCTTTTCTCTCTCCATGAAAACTCTGCGAAGCTATCCATATGCTTCATTTCCCCTGTCTTAATTATATTTGACTAAGTTTTTCAGGTCATGGTCTATAAGTAAGTTATCAAAGACTCGGATTGCAGCCTCGATACCCATGCGAAAACTCCTTAGATGAACTGCGTCCTCTTCACCCAAGCAGAAGTCTAACATTTTCCGTGACTCCAATCGGTAGTCTTTCATGAAGTCAATCATGTCAGAGGCCCGCATGTGTATTTCATCACGCTTTAGTGCTTCGAGATGGTTTCGCTCGATTTGTTGTTCATGTAACTCAGACATCTTGCCCATATTTCATCCCTTTACTTGATAGAAGTTCTTTCCAATATCAATAGACATGCGAAGATTTGCACAGAAATCCAAGCCAGCATTCACTTCTGGTAGCACTTGGTCGAAGATGATTGATTTTACTTCGTCAATATTCTCGTCACGAACCCTAAGAAAGAATGCGTCATGTAGGTTAATAATCAACGGGTACATATCTTCTTCCCTGTTCTTTATGCGTGACCAAAGACTACTTACTGTAAACTTCATCACCATAGCTGCAGTGGATTGAATGTATTTGTTGAATATTTTATGTGATGCGGTGTTCTGCACATGACAGGGGAAACCAAGTGGATTATTGATGAAACCTTGGTACAGTGCTTTTTGTTTTACCTGATGTTTGAATAGGGTCAAGCCTGCAAAAAGAGAGTTCATATCATCAACAATTTTGCTCACTTCTTTGAATGTAATCTTCACACCCTCTTTTAGAAGAGTCTCCAATACCTTTGGTGGTTGGGCTCCATATAGAGATGACAGGAAGGTTACTTTCATAATAAATCTCTCAGCCTTGAGTAGTTTCTTCACTGCTTCACTATCTGCAAGCCAAGCCTCTGGTGTGACTAAATCCTCAATCTTTGCCTGGAAATTCTTTATGACTGAGCCAAGCATGATGTATGGATCGTCAATCATAAGTACGCCATTTTTTGTGAAGGGTGACTTACCAATACCGCCATCAATTGCGTACAGAAGTAATGGGTCTTTGCTCAAAACAGCAGCAAGAAATGGTTCCAAACTTGCATAGTCTACGGACACAATAGAGGCACCTTCACCGCTGATGAGACAGGAACCAAACAGTGGATTGTCGAATGGACAAGCAGGAATGTTCAGACCATTGCCTGATATTCTCCCTGTTTTTGTAGCAACAGTATTTATGGAGAAGTGAGCCGTGTCCTGATGCCTGGAATCCTCTTCCAATTTTACCAACTTCTCGGATACTTTTTTCACTTCGATGGCACTGTGAAGGATGTATCCAACTTCCCCGTACTTGTATATACTATCTTCAGTAAAAGATGCAGCACCTTTTTCTGTAAGCAAAGGCCATATATGACGCTGATGTTTCTCGTCCCAGAATAGTTTAGTCTCTTCAAAGAACATTTGAAGTTGAGTGGTGCTGTTTGGATTGAATGGATTTTCTTGTATATATTGTTCGATACTCTTACCAGAAACCCCATACTTAGCTTTAAAAGTACCTGCATTACATTCTTGAATAAATTCTTCAGGAGTGAGTGGGAACTTTTCAAATGCTTTCAATCCCGTGTATCTACCGTAGTACTCATCCTTTAGGAACCTAGTTATACTGACTGTAGGCATGTGAGTCTTTACGATTTCATTCTCAAAAAATACAGCATATGCTTTTCTAATTTGTGTTTGTACCTGCTCTAGGTTTGCCAACACAAGCGGTCTATCCACTGGACAGCCATACATATTCTGACAAACTGTAGCTTCAATTTCCTCAATCCAGAACTTCATGAGATGCTCTCTACCGTTTAATAGGTAAGAACAGTTGTTCCAAATCTTCAGCGTATACCAACAGTCATTTCTACAATACTGTCCTACTAAATCGACAGGAGAAATACCGATGTATTTACCCCACTCGGACACTTTGCATTTGTATGTACTGCGTATGTAGTCTTTGAGTTCTTTCTCATAAGGTTCTACGCAGAACATTCTTTGTGTAGTGCTTTTAAGGTTCTGTTCGTCTTCGCCCACTTCGTCACTATTGTTCTCCAGTAGAGCCATGACTGCAGAGTCACCTACCCAATTGAATTTTAGGTGTGGGTACTTGTAGTTAAACCACAACATCTCGTACTGTAAGTTATAGGCAATGAGTGGTGTTTGTTTTTGAGACAGGGAAGTTAATAGTTCTTCTATGTTTTTTTCCCCTGTCGTATAGGTGCTTTCGTTGTAATCATTTACGTCAGATGCAATTCCGACGCCTACAATCTCACCACCCCAAGGGTATAAACTTCCGTAAGTCTCTATATCAAGTGCAGTTATCACTGATGATTTTCCTAAGAAAAAAGCGTAAGTGGTATTTGCTTGGTAGTATCACTTACGCTGAAAAATACACATTTTGTTTAGGAGTTATTACACTCAGGGTAGCATAACCTTTACTCAGCGTCAACCACTGGGTCAGGTTTTTTTGCCAAAGGAGCCTTCTTCAAAGCTGCGAAAGAAGACAATGTAGGTTTTGGTTTTGGCTTTGCAAACTCTACAATTTTCAATCCATAACCTGTGTTGTCTTGGTCATCCATGGATATGGTACACTCGATGTTATTGTTGAAAGGTTTATTGTAGGTTGCTGCTGTGGTGATTACTTCTGAATATTTGTCCTCGAATTTACCTTCTTTAGGAATGATAAATGGTTCGGCACAAACGATGTTGTTGTGGTCGTCCATAAGGTAGCTTACTTTTTCTTCAGCACTATACTGAAGATGTGAAGTGTTTTTCTTCCACTGCAAGTTCAATTGCAAAGTCATGCCAATCAATTCATTCAATGCTTTGGCATCGGAACTGGTAACTGCTGTCTGAAGTTTATCGATACCGACGGCAATTGCATCACAAATAGTTGAGATGTTCTTACACATAAAGGCTTTCTTTTCGCCTTTATACATAATTCTGGAAACGTCGTTATTGCCTAGAGGAAACATAACAATAGCAGAGTGTTCTTCTCCTGCTGCATTGATAAAGATAGGCTTAATCATACCCCAATTTACATCTTCTTTACTCATCTTGAAGATATGTAAACTACCATCATCTTGTTTCTGCTCGCCAAAGCCTTTCAACATAACGCTATGTACGCCCTCACCCATACGAGCAACCATCTTTTTGTTGATCTCTGCAAGTGTAGCCTCTGATACTGGTTCAAAATCCGCTTTATAACTATCAAACATTCCCATGGCATTTCTCCTTATTTGGTGCCGTTGATGGAAGACTTCAACTCGAACAGTTGATCTATATTTGCTGGTATGTACATTGGTAGCTCATCACTCATGATACCTGTGATACGTGGACTGAATGAGAGAGAGCGTGGTTGACCGGTGAAGGTCTTGCCCGAACGTTCGATCTGTCCACCAGTTTGGAATACGTATTCCTTCACGTCCTTGCCTTCGTCGTCTGTCATGTTGACAGGGCCGATGATGAGCACGTCGTCGAATGCGCCAATCAGTTCATTGACCAAGCCGTAGGAACCTAAAACAGGAGTCACACGGGTATGCGCTGCACTGTTTGGATCTGCTTCACTACTTGCAGCACAGGTACAAAACACGCCCACACCTTTGGCATGAACTGAACGAAGTTTCGCAACCACGTCCAGGGCCTTGGATATGATCACCTTATTTTTCTCATAGGTGTTGGCCGTCAGTACGTCCTTGGAACGGCAGATGACCTTATCCAAAGAAGACAGGGAATCAAATGCCACACTACCTATCTCCTTGGCGGTATCAGGAGAAGCAACCAGAAAGTCCAACAGGGAAGTTAGACGTGCTAGTTGGAGGTCGGCACTGACAATGTCTTTACCTTCGTCGTCTCGGTCAATGAAATACTCCACAATCGTATCCCCGTGGCCAGCACGAACAGCAGCAGTACGGGCAGCATTGATGCCATGGCTTTCGCTGGATGTGGTGATGAGGATAATTGACTTGGAACTTGTTCCAAATACAGACGACTTGCCAGCACTTCTAGGGCCAATAAGTATACAAAAAGGCACAGGTGCTACTGTACTTTTCGATGCCTTCTTCAGGTCTTTAAATGAGATCGCCATCTCTAGGTTCCTTTCTGCGAATGATTAGTTTCGCTTGTGCGTTTTTCCATCTATCGAACTCGGATTGGTATTCCAACAGGACGGCAATAGTAGCTTCCACGATTTCATCGGGCAGGCCCTTACCGCAAATCTCAACCATTACCTTCCTGTTGTACTTGTCATGACAGAATTTCTCCCATCCGACGTAATTTGAAAGTTTTACTCGCCGTAGAATATCTCCCATCTGTTTACCTGTGAAAGACAGGGGAATTAGGGAGTAATCTACTTCCTGTCCCTGCCAAAGACCATAGTCCTTGAAGGTCAGTGCGAAAAAGAAACGGGATACTTCAAGCTTGTCCACAGTTTATATTCCCAAAAATTCAATTAGTCGTTTGGTGACTCGGCCACTTTATCGGTGTCGGTTTTGGATGTCAAGTACCAGCCCAGAGCTGTTGAAACAGTTGGGAAGTTTTCTATGAATATTTCCTGTACTTTCTCAGCTACATCACGGATTTCTTTCTGTGCACCTTCATATAAGCGGGCCTCCAGAAAGTGAATCCAAGAGCGTACATTACCAGTCATCATCAGGGTCGTGGCTGTGGAGACAGGAAGAATAGAGCGAGCCACTTCTCTGGCAACACCAGCGTCAAGAGCTTGGTGGTATTGTTGGAAGGCGATGTTTATGGATAGTTTTTGCATACTCTCCCAAAGGATAGTGGACTCTATTTCCCCTGTTTCAACAGAGAGTTGGCGATTGGTTGGATGTGCGATACGGTGATTTATGAGGAAACATTTGTTAGGTGCGTTAGTATATCTCTGGCTCAGCATCTGAAAAACATGTGATCTGTGACGAAGTATTTGTGTCGCCACAAACAACGGACAGGTAATTTCCATTGTCATACTCGCCTGTTCAAAGATGCTCCAGTGCTTGTGCTTCACGCAGTATTCAAGGAGCTTGCTTGGGTCTTTGTGCTCATCACGATCAGGTGAGGAGACACGTGCACAGTAGGTGATCAAGTCTTCTGCTGTCTTTACCTTTGGATTGAAGGAAACAGGAGAAGTAAGGCTAATGAGTCGTACTGATGGTTCGGTGATAAATTCGACAGTCATTTGGTTGGTTCCCATCCTTCTGATGTGAGTAAATCGCTCAAGTATTGTTTAGTGGTTTTTGTATATATTTCGATTCCTAGGTCTGTTTTTTCCAAAGCAGCTATAGGAGATTCGATTACTGTTCCTGTGGGTGATATGTCTAGTACCCAGAGAGCTACGTAGAATTTCATTTGTTAACTCCCAATACGGCCATAGTGTGCAGGATTACGCTGCATGGAATTTATATAATTTTTTAAATGTTCATTCTCAGCCTGCAATGCTGCGAACTCTTGTTCTATTTCGTCTAATTTTAAAATAGAGTCTAGTCTGTCTAACGAATCGTTAGCAAATGATCTATTTTCTTCCACCCATTCAGCGTCTTTTTCTCTCATTTACATTCCTTCTTTTATGAATCTCTCGATTCCAGCATAAGATTCGCTATTAGGAGTTTCTACCGAATCAAGTCTTTCAACGAATTCAGCAACCGGCATTTCTTTAAGTTTTTTAGCAGCGTTCGCAAGAGAAACAACCCTATTAATAATTGATCTATTCATTTCATCATTGATTATTTCGCTCACTCCCAAAACTCCCATTATTCATGTTTAATATCAGGTATTTCATAGACAACCATAGCTGGTTCTCTAGGTGTTTTTGCTGTTTCCGAATGGGACCAGATTTTATGTATAGGAGGATTTTCCATATTCAGGCACATAACTTCGACTATTTCCTCCTCCACTTCCTCAAGCCACTGCGGGAAAAGTTTTAGTGCTTCATCGAGGTGGTAAATGCCTGGGTATTTACACTTGTAATTAACTTTTCCGTCCAGTGTAAACATACATCGAGGATTTAGCCCTGTAAATACATTGCCAGAGCCGACCTCGATAACTTCTAAAATACCGTACGTCGTTGAAAAAACCTTTTCGCCTACTTGAAATTCTCTAGTCATAATGCCCTCTCACTCGGTAAATACGGCTCAGCTAAATAAAAGCCAAATTGCCTTTCTGCCTGTTCTCTTGTGTGCCAGTTTGCAGTGATAAAAAAGCCATGCCCTGGATCTTTTATCAGCCACTGGTAGGTTTTAATGGGGGCTGGCTTGATACGGTATTTGCTTCTCTTAAACTGTAGATATATCCACCCTAATTCCGTATCGTCTATAAATATAGACGGTATCCATTTGTCACTAAACAGCGGCGACTGTACTTCAATATCTTGGTTTTCAATTATAGCTTCACATAGCTCACCAAACGTCAGTATTTTACTCTCACTCATATCGAAAAGTTCCTTTCATGTTGTACATACATTCACACATTTACTAGAGAAACAGGGGAAATATGGGTTAGTTTTTCATGAGGTGTTGGACTCCTGTGATTTTCTCAACCTAGCATATGCAGTAGGTCTTGAGATACCTTTTAGTTTCGCATATTCATTGGCAGTAATTGTTTGGGTGGGGTTTTCTGGGTGAGGGAATGTTTGAGCATCTTTATGCAGTCTGTGAGATTTTCTTTTTGATTTTGATAAATTATCTCTTCTTTGAATCAACTCATCTAAAACACTGGCCTCATAAATATCAAAATCAACTGCAACAACATGATCACAAGGTTGGAATAAATATCTCACTTTCTTTTCTTTTAATATTTTTAATAAATTATGATTTGATTTTCTACCGCCTCTAACTTTTATTGGAGGGTAATCTCTATCTTTAAAGAACAGATATGAGTACCCTGAAAACTCAACAAAAATTCCAAAGTTGTTTAATCTTTCTTTTGGTATCTTATCCTCATATAAATGAAATAATTTACGAAAAAGTGAAATAGGAAGACAGGGGAAATAGGATACTAATTCTCCTGTCCCTCTTTGTATTTTATTTGATATTTTTATCAAACCAATGGCTAGTAACATATCATATGTCATACGTAAATTTGGAAAAAATCCATATGAGGTACCTGTATCATGTATCTGTGCTTGAACAGATATCTTTATGTTTCTTATCAGTTCTGAGTCTTCATCTTTTTTTCTTATTGATTTTTTCATTGCCTCAGTATCAATTGTCTTTATACCAATCGAAAACTTACTATCAATAAATTGCATTAGTATTGATTTTGTCTGTACCATCTTCAAACGATTTACAGATTCGTGGAACTCTCTTGTGGATGTGCGACAAAACTGGACAAAAGCCTCAAACCCTTCCCCATTCCGATGGGCTTGAACAATAGACCAATTGTTTAGATCTTGTTCACTACAAAAACTACTTGGCTCAGGATTTTCGTATATTATCCATTGACCAGCACAAAAATCACGTAATCCTTGTAAAAATTTTACCTCTCCAGTATCATCCACGATGAATCCTTTCACTAGGGTTCCAACCGTTTTGGGGGACTTTACAAAACAAACCCAAAACGGTATTCTCAGTATCTTATATATAGAGCCGGTTTTGTTTTGTAAAGCCCCATCCCATTAAAAGCAAAAACCCCAACAATAACACCCCATAATCCTCCTGTTTCCTCCTAGCGAGCGCAAGCGAGCGTACCCTTCTTACCCACACAAAACATACCCATGGACATAGTCAACGAAACAGGAAGGTAAATAGCCATATTCCTCCTGTCTCCCACAAAGTGCCTCACATACCGTCAAAATCTCCTCGTACACCTTGACCTTATTTTCCCTGTCACCTACATTTCCCCCTATTCAACGGATTGAATAATAAAGTTTACTTACGCAGGAGCACACTGTGACAGAAATTCGCTCACAAGGTCGAAGGTATCCTTGGTTCAAGTTACGGTTTCACGATGGTCAGGTTGCCAAGGAGTTCACCAGAGGGTTCCAAATAGCGTTTAGAGCCTCAAGGAACGGCAATGAAGAGGGTGCAGCTACTTCCGATACCTCCAGCCTTACTTCCTTCGACAGAGGCGTTGTATTCTTTGCGAAGGTTTGGCTCCTGTGTCGTAAGGATGAGTCCATGTCACCAGCAGGGGCAGTCTATGGGTTGAGTCCAAGGGATGAGCATACGGTTTGTATATATATGTATGAGATGGTTTATAGAAATAGAAGTGTAGTTGTTAGAAATAGTGAAGGAGATAGTAGTGATGATACCAGTGAATGTATTAGGGTTAAAGTTGAAGATGCAAAAAGAAAAAGAGCAACTGATGCACGAGCATTTAGAAGAAATGTTCGAGGAATTGTCAAGGATAGTGGTGGAAAACTTATCCCTAAAGGAAAAAGTAAGTACATCAACTCTCCTGTCTCCTCAAGAAGAAAATGAAGAAGAGGATGTATATACTGATGAGGAAGAACAGGAGAAATATGGTAATCCTCCTGTATATATGTTCGTGGTAGAGGATACATTGTTTTGGAGTTATGAACTTGCCCTTGCAGTGGCTTCACAGACTGACTCTAATTTGTCTGTATATGCTGCCCATATGATTACCGAGAGTGAGTATCAGGAGAAACATCCATGAAAGATTTAGATCTAATTCTCCTGTCTGGTGTGGAAAAGATGGTAGGGGAATTTGACCCTCAACCTGAACTACTTGCCTTTCGTGGTGCGAACGTTACTCAATTTTCTATTAAAAATAGTGTGTTCATTGCTGATGATTCCTCACACTGTCCTCGCACATCTGCCTTTCGTGCACTTGGTATCCAAGAACGTCCAACCATCAAATCACTTGTGTCTTGGGCAACTGGTAGAGCACTTGAGGAAGTGATCAAGCAGATGTTGGTTAAGTCTGATGTAAATATTACTTGGACAGAAGAAGAACAAGCTCAGGCTATTTTTCCTCCTGTTGTAGCAGGTGGTATAGGGCTTACTGCACGACCTGACTTGTATGTTACCAACCATGCGACAGGGAAAATATATCCCGTAGAAATGAAATCCGTACAATCTTTTAATACTGCCAGTGCAGCATTTCACCAGAGTAAGCCAAAGCTTGGGGCTGTGTTGCAGTGCCTCACTCAAATGATTTACCACAAGACAAAGATTGGTAGTGTACTTTATGGGCTGCCCGTATGGTTCAGTAACTACGATTTCAAGACCAAACAAAAGCTTGCATTTGAACCAGGCATAAATGTTATGGAGTTGGAATTGGTAGGTGATGACCTTTATTGTGATGGCGTCAAGACAATCATCACTGAATCAGGCTTCCACAAAGGTATGGAACTGATGGATGAGTCGTGGGTAGCTCAAGAAATGATGCCAGTACGACCTACATGGGTGGATATCTTTGGTACGCCTGCATGGGATGGTTGTAAATATTGTCCGTTTCAGACAATTTGTGGTGAGATGGATGGGTGTGAGAATTACTCCTATGAGTTTGCCACCAGCCGTGCAAATATGTATCCTGAAACCTTGCGTGGGTATGGCATGGGAGTCTCTTATTCTCCTGTCTCAAATATCCATAGCTCTGAAGAAACAGGAGGATAAAGTATGATGACCACTATTCAGGCACTTAGGTATTCGAGGGATTTTCATACAGAAAAGCTGGTGAAGTTGCAGGATAAGTATGAAAAAGAGCGTGATGAGTTGCTCACGGAAATAAATAATCTTACGGCAATGATTGATAACTACTTGAAAAGTAATGCGGAAACCTCCCAACAGTACACAAGTATGCACACCTCTCTCCAAGGAAGGGAGTAGACCTGTGAGCCAACCCAAACACGATTACCGATGCCTCTCCTGTGGCGACATCACCCCTGACTACATTGGCCATCTATCTTCCTGTCTCTCTTGTGGATCTGATGTGGAGACGTACTACGGCAACTGGACGGATGTGCTCATGACCAACAAGGGCGTCTCTTTGAATGACCGTGTGGATGGTCAAGGCCGCATCCAAAAATTTGGTGTGCTTGATGATCCCCTATGCCTCATGGTTGCGGGCCTGCAGGATGATAAAGGTGGTGGTTTCAATAGCGTGCTTCCAGAGGAGCACCGCCAATACTACGCGGAGAAGATCCTTTCCGGTGAGTGTGGGCCGACGGTACGAAAAGAAATATTGAAAGATTATGTGAAGGCAACAGGCAGTAGTGCGGAGGTGAGTACATGAACGAAGAAGAATTTATGGTCAGAGTCAAAGAAACCTTGGAGTGGGTCGAAGCCACTTACGAAGACATCAAACCTATCCCCGTGGACGCTGCCTATGTGGGTCATTGGCAACACCCAACCGAGGAAAACAATGGTGGGTTGTTGCTTCTTGTGCGTACACAGGATGCAGGTAAGTCTATTCAGTTTCAGCTCGACAAATATTCTTCCAGTATGGTTGAAGCGTGTGTCAAAGATATTCGTTCACGACTTCAAACTCCTGTCTCTCAGATGCAGGAAGATTTGGAGAACGAACAGCCAATTGATATCCTTCAATAGCAGCAATGACCAACCATTCGTAGAGCTTTGATGTGTCGAATAGCTCACTTCTGTGGTCTTTTTTCAGTAGGCACATCAAGTGGTTTGTATGTACGAGCTTCGAGGATTCAAGATCAACAAGCTCACCTCTGTCTGACATACCCAAGTTATATCTATTCATCTGCTTATATAATGCGTTCACCTCATCTTGCAACACGCTCTTCATTGTCTCAGGTTTCTGTTGAGACAGGAGGATTAGTGGATGTTTTGGTTTAGTCTTTGCAAGGTTTGTGATGAGGTTGGTAAACTTTTTTGTGTGAGATATTTCCACGCCTGTGTATTGATTCACGACACGCTCTTCTCTAGTTAAATCGAAAAAGTTGCTCACCTTATTTCTCCTGTTTCACTTGGTCAGTGCTACCAAATGCGCCTTGACCCCGAATACGATCAGCCACATGTGCACCTTCGATGTAGTTGAACCTCCTCAAAATCCCTTGTGCAATTCGATCACCAGCGTGAATCTTGTATATATCCCCTGTTGTGTTGAGGATTACCACCGACCAAAGCCCTTCATAATCCCCATCAATTGTCCCATCCACTGCAAGGATACCCTTGGAAGAAAGGCTAGACCTTGGGAGTATGGACACATATTCTCCCTGTTCTGCAGAAACAATACGAAGAGTGGTCTTGATTTTCGCAGTATGTCTTTGTTTGATGACAATGGTTTCGTCTGCGACAATATCAAAGCCAGCACTGCCTTTGGTTGCGTAGGTGACTATTTGGTTTAGTTTCATACGTCTGTACTCCCTTTCTCTTCATATATGTGTACGAGTGTGGCTATTTTACCAGGATTTAAGAGTATCTCCACTTGTTTCAATTCGTAAACTGTCTTGTCAAAATCAGGAGGAAATTTTGGACGTGTCATCAAGTCTTCAAAAGTGATTGGTTTAGGTGAAGACATATACACAATGGGGCCGAACTTCCAAGCTTCTTCTTGCTCTTGTACAATTATGGCTCCTTTCTTGTCAGTAAATACGCCAAGGAATCTTTCTGGTTTTTGGGAGAGGATGTTTTGTATTTTCTTCTCCAAGGATACTATCAATTCCTCATGCTCTTTTAAGACAGGGCCAAATTCTTGTTCGTTTAAGTCGTTCTTGAGTTTGAGGATGTGTTCATTCAAACTATCTGCCTCTTGCCTCGCCACTATGTCTGCATTCACGAGATAGAAGAAGTTGTTTAACATTTTCAAATTGTTTGTTACTTTAATTCTGTCATATATGCTCTGTGGTGTTTTCATTTCTATTATTCCTTCTCCATAGCTTTCATCTTACCAGCCATCTTATTATTTAATGCCTTTTCAAGTTTCCTTGACCATTTTTCTGCTTCTTTTGTATGCTCTCTTATCTCCCTCAACATGAAAGATAGGTTGCTTTTGCAGTTCTCAATATCATAATCTATACCATATTTGTTACCATAATGATCCCAACCACAGTGAGAGCATTGTTCATATTTTGTGATCTCACCACATTTCTTGCAAGGTTGTGTGTGAAAATCGTATGCTTCGTACATGTTATTCTCCTGTCTCTGCTTGTATTTCTCTCACTTCAAGTGTAAAATAGTGAATGACTCTCTTGTTCAAATACACTATCCCATTATCAGTAGGTAACTGCACAAAATTCACCGAATCATCTTTCAGTTGTCTTGTAAACCAGTGACTATCTCCAGAAAGTAATATGAGCTCATCGCATCCCATGTAAGTTAACCTATCCTCATATTCAATCACTCTTGGTGCGTGCATGGGATTGTCTGATAGATACAGGGAGAAAACAGTTTTAGTTGGTTTGCGCTCCTCTTTCATTTCACATAAGTCTTTTAGTTGAGTTTTCATTTTTTTCTCAGAGAAGAAAACTGGGAGAAGAATTACACCAGCGAAAGCCACTAACACGATGAAAACTATTATGAAAATCATCATGTTACTCCTGTTCCTCCAATTCAATTTGTCTCTCTTGTTCTTCTGTGAGGTGCAGTGTTGTAGTAGTGAACACACCCCTGAATATTGGCGTTATCACAGCCTCATGTTTATGGGGCCGTAACACAACATCTCTTTCTTTTTTTATGGGTTTGAGCTTGTCTGTAAGATGTTTCTGAATGGCCTCATGGATGAAGTGAAGCGGCAACATTTTCAGTGTGTTTTTTATGTACTCTATCTCATCATTTTTCATACGAACAGGATAAGTAACATAGCTTTTCATGACTGTCTCTTTTCCTCTAAGCAGTAACCACATAGGTCATGCTCACCATTTTTGTTAGGTATGTACTTCTGTGGACTATCTTTGTCGTCATTAAAATCTGCCCGATGCCTATGACTTTCACAAATAGTATCATCACACACATCACATAAATATAGGCAACTATCCTCAGAACAATTTATCTCACTACACTCTAACTTCACGATGAATCCCCTCCAATTGTATATT
The DNA here is from genome assembly GCA_964600125.1 of uncultured Candidatus Bathyarchaeia archaeon. GTDB lineage: Archaea > Thermoproteota > Bathyarchaeia > Bathyarchaeales > DTEX01 > JAGTRI01. Next base: position 11,331 of record CAZRIK010000001.1, on the reverse strand, counting down.
CTCTTTTCTAAAATCTGTACGAACACCATTCACAAACGTCACTCTTTTTGTTGGAGGTATTCCATACCAATACGAGTACGCCACACTAGCACTGGAGTAAACAACATTGTCAATAATTAGCACAGAAGTTCTACCATGTTTCTTCATACTGCCAGCTTGCATACCAGCCTTGACTATACTGTTCCTGTTGATTTTCCATACGAATTGTCCGTCTACGATCTGAAAGTACTCAACGATTTTCTCATAGCTAGGTATCACCCTTCGCATTTTCATACCCGTACTCATACGATACCTTTCTTGCTCTTTGGTATCCTATTAAACCTAGAGTTTTTCCTTGATTTTAAGATACCATTCATACCTAATTTCACTGCAGCAGGCTTGTCCTCACCATTGGCCAGCACCATTAGTTTCCAGCGTGGTATGCCTAACTCTACAACCAATTCTGCATATGTTTTTCCTGCAGTTGCTAGGGTCATCCAATCGATATTTGAGACAGGGAACTTACAGGTAGTCATTTATTCTCCTGTCGCATAGATCGGATATCCCTAATACATGTACGCATTTCTGTCGTGAAGTGATTACGGCATTGCAAATAACTAAGCGTTGCATCAATTGTCGGTGATCTTTTTGCCGCTAGAAAGAACATTGCCCGCATCCTTCGAGAGTAGGCTAACTTTTGCCACATCCTGCAAATCGGGATAAATCCAACCTGTCTTGTCATAGAAAACTACTCCTCTAAGCTGTCGTCTATTTTCGCATAACGTAGGTCTTTTAATTCTACCGAGCTTCTTGACCATATTTTTCCCCTGTTTGTGTTGATGTAGAAACCTAATGAATCAATGGGCATGTATGCACCTATTTGTTTCAGCACGATTAGGTCACGATGGGATATGGCCACGAACTCTTTACCTGTATGCGTCTTTATTATCATATATATTGTGTGAATAGTGCATTTTGTAACGATTGATTGTTTCGGCCACCAATAATAACCGTTGAAAGCTTCCACAAGGTTGTTCTTTGTGGTCGTTTCTTTTTGATACCCAAGGAACTCCCATGGGTTGAAGCTATTGTTTCTGAAAAATACATACATAATCACTCTTTCTTATACAAAAAACCACGTTGTAGTAGGCACTTTTTTTCCGCATCAGTTGGGGTATAATTTAAGAAAAATATGAACGTAGAAAAGTGAATATCACTGAACCAGATATTTGAAACAGGAAGATAAATGATTGCCTGTGCTCGCCTACTTACAGATAATGCGTGTGCCAACATAATAAATGGCTTCTTGCCAATCTTGTCGAAGGTCTTTGCAAACGCAGTATTCTCTGTCACAAAACCCAGCTTGAATGGGGCACGTTCCCAGTAGGTGTTCACGTCACGCATGGCAATATCAGTAGGGACTATTTTTCCCCTGTTTTCCTTGACCACGGGCCTGTCTACTGGGTCAGCATGGTAATCTATCTGTCTGAAGGTCTGCTTGATGAACCCGATACACTGCTCAAAAGATCCCATTCTTGTAGGCAGTTTCTTGCCAAGTTTTTCCCTGTAAAGAGCGCCGATTGGCTCAGGTACTCCAACTGTGCCCTGCTGCTGCATACCGCTTGGGACTCCACACAATTGAACTCTCGGAATGCTTTCCGAAATTCTGTCGATATCTTTCCTTTTTCTGTCGAGTATCCATGCAACATCAGAAAAGCTTTTACACTGTTGAATATTTGAAACGATCCAGCTTGGATCAATGCAATCTTTTTCATATATCTTCCCGCCTCTTTTGATGGGTTTCTGGTCATAACAATAAAGCGATTCAAAACTGTCTAGTTCCGTCTGGTTGTGTCCTCCAACACGCCATTTGTTCAGGGTAGAAAAGGGTATTTTCAAGTAATTCCAAATATCATGACAAACACACGCCCAAAGGATCTGCCTATTTGTCGCTTTTAGAACATCCACAGCATATTGGGGATCGTGCAAGAAACGTATCAGGCTTGCCCTTGAAGGTAGCAACACGGCAACCTCTTGGTCGTACCGGATACAAATATCCGCCAGTAGGTATGCCCAATCAATTCTTACGTTCAGCGGTGGATTGCTCATATTTCCCCTGTTTTTCTAGCTATCGGATATTTGCACTTTACATCAGAAGTACAAATTTGTACACGAAAAAGGGTCAAAATTTTGTTGTAGCAGGTCAGAAGCCAGCAAGGTAGTCATTCAGACGTTCAAGCTCAAGTTCACTGAAGTTTGCTTGGAGTTTTTTACGGGTCTTTTCATTGCATTCAGACGTATGGAATATGCCTTTTTCTGCCAATTTTACTGCCACAGTCAATATCTTTTCGGGTAGTTTTGAATGATTCACTGTCGTATATTCTGCAATGCTATTCGTTGCGACAGGGGAAACAATGGTAGCTACTTGCTTGCTTGAATAGTTCCCTTTGCCGTCTGTGAATAGGGTGCCAGACGTGAGTCGACCTACATAATACTCGCCATACTCATTCACAATGAACGTGTTGGCGTATGTTTCTCCTGTTCTTTCAAGCGATTTCAGGGCATCTTGTGGGCCTAACAGCTTAACTAATTGGGCAATCGCCATACTATCCACGGGCAACCCGTCACCACAACGTACCATACCATTGTGCTGTATATACCAACCATCACCGCTGGCAAAGTTATGGCATCCATATATGCCGTCTGTTTCTGTCGTACCATACCGACAATGCAACCAAACTCTATCCCAGTCACAGGAAAGTAAACCAGCCTGAAACGCATTTGCCTCTAGTTTTATCATGCCATGCTTGTACGAATACATCATGATTGCAATGCCGTGTGGATTACCTAATTCATCTGCCGCAATCCGTGAGAGATATTCTGTCTTATTTGCTTCAAATGTGTCTCTGTCGACCGTCATAATTGTACACATATTTATTTTCCTGTCTCAAATTTCAGCAAAGTTTTGCATCAAATCCTGTACAAACATATCATTGTCAAGCAAGAATTCCTTCAACGCCTCACGTTGGTTGACTGAAAACACCAACGCACGATGCTCCCTATTTGTACGTTTCTTTGTTATTTCTTCAGACAATGGGCATCCTGCATCTATCCAATTTTTCACACGGACCTCTAGTAACTTTTGTCCTGTGCGTATCTCAGCAAATTCAGCCAATTTGTCCAACTTTTCCCACGTTTCACCAGTAAGATTTACCCGAACTTGATATGTTTTTGTTGTAGCTGCAGACCGTACTCTCGGCTTTATTTTTTTTGTAATTAACGTTATTTTCACAGATTCATCACGCATATTATGCCGCCTTTCTTAATTGTTTACGCTCACGCTTGGCTATCTCTGCCGTCAATCGTGATTCAAAATTTGACACTAACAATGGCCAAGAATTTTCATTGTACGCATATCCACTGGCTACCTTATTGCGCGCATACATATAGGCATCACGCGCCATGTTTACACAAAAAATCATATCTTCTTTTGTGGATACGTTGCCAAAGCATCGAAATTCCCATGATTCATGTTCCGAGCGATATGCTACAAAACTCATGCGTTTGTCTGATTTTGCAAAGGCGTAATATCTAGTACGCCATTCTGTATTCCATCTATCTAACAATCCAGTGGGACAGGAAGATAGACGATCAGCAATGTATTTACACATGAGGTACTGGAACCTTGGGCCATATTTGTGACGTCTGTTTTCTTCTGACACATGAACGTGAAAACTGCATTTACTATCAATCTGTAATTCTACATCAGTGATGATACCAATTGCGTCAATCGTTCCATCATATGGAATGCCGCCGCCATCTAGCACAAACTCACATCCACTCACCGATGCATCAGAATCAGTCGACCAAATATTGGATACCTTTGCAGGCAATTGGTCGGATACCCATCTGTCAAAGTCAATTCTCTCACGCTCAAAATATACAGTATCAGTATGTTCGGCGGCCTTTTCTTGCAGGAAATCAGTCACAGCATCACATTCTTCAAATTCGTCATTGAATTCACTGTAAGAAAATCTAGGATTTTCTTCGTACCATTCAGGGAATCTTTCAGGATATTCTTTTCCCCATTCTACTAACAGACGATTGAACATGTTTGTAGGCAATCCCCAATCAAGCCTCTCATTACATAGATAGTAATAGGACTCATCAATTGCAGCTTGCGTTGCATCTTCATCTATTTCTTCATCTTCGTCATCATAAAAGCTGTGATTTTTGTCGTACCCATACGCTCTCTGACACTCTAATTCCAACCCGAAACGTAATTCACCGATATTCTTTACCATGACTTTAACTCCTTTTTCCCCTGTTTTCTCCATCTACCAAATGAAAAACAGGAAGATAAATGTGTACTTGTTTGTTTGTTGTAGTTTACACCATTTCTTTTTTTCTACGTTGGACGATCGGCTTGTTTAGGTAATAGGTATCCAGCATTAGACGGGACTCATTGCCAAAGTCTGCTATCAGACTTTGCCTAGCAAGTGAAACATCAAACGCCTCACCATGCTTTTCTTTCAAAGTATGGTCGTTTGACACCGGATAAATGCTGAATTTTTTCACGTTCTCCAACAATTTCATTTCATACCCGTCAAAGTATAGGCATTGAAAAGAAAAGGTAAATTCCCTTGTCTGTTCAATCTGAACAGCTATCGGGTCGATTTCTTCCGACCAATTGATACGTTGACCACTATCCCTATCTAGTTTTTCATAGTGTACTGTCGTTTTTTCTGCCGTCACGACTAGGCTTCTTGCATGTTTTTTGAAAGTTCTGAATTTTTTCATGTTATTGCCCCTCTTCTTCCTGTTTTTCATCATGGTAGCTACCGTCTGCCCACTCAAAAATGATTTCGTCACTCAATTCACAGTCAAGCCAATCAACAAATCCACATCGATATGCCACAGGGTCAAGCTTACGCAATGCTTGGCTGGTTGGGAATTTGTAGCCAGTTACCAGCACATCGCCGTAACATTCATCTAGGTAATCTTCATACATATTGTCCAGGTCATGTTCTGTATATACGGTCATCGAATTATTCCTTTTCTCAAATATTTGTTGCAGTACGGGGGCGCTCACGGGAACACATTCGCCCACGGCATATTCATCACAAAATGGGCAAACAATACTACACCTGACGCAGCCAACCCACATATCCAAGCCGTCACAATTAAGCCTTCACCAAAGTTCTTGCCATTCATTTCCCTGTCTCCAATCCTTCATACGTCGTACACGCCTCACCCTTGCGCTGGTATATACACTGGTCACGGGCATCGGCCTGCACAGTCAATACCTCATTCCCGCGCACCTCCACGGGCTCGGGGCTGGGGCTGGCTCGGAAGAAACAGGGGAAATACTGGCGGCTCAGGGAGGGATTGGGCATGGGGAAAACTCCAAAACTGTGAGAAATGTGAGTGCTTTCGGTGGCTTCGAAGTTGTACAGTAAAAAAATTGAAAAGTCAAGAAAAATTAATTTTTTTTAATAGCCAAAATTCTGAGAATGATTCTGGCCAGTCGGCCACTTTTTTTTAGACACTTTTGGGATGAGGTGACCAAAGTTTAGACAGATGTTGACAAAATATGCACAAAAACCCCTAGGCTTGGCACGCTTCTTGCTAGGCCCATCCAAGGCCCATCCAAGGCCCATCCACAAAAAAAATAGGCATGGGGTGGGGCATCTTGGCAAGGGTATATATGTATACACACGACCGTATATACACACGACCACATAGCCTAGGCTGCACACATCCATGCACATATATACAGACCAAGGTATATGCATGGGTATATACGCCTGTATGGACAGGGCCTGTATGTACGGGAGGGTGAAGTGGTGAGGCGACAGAGCATGGATGAAATACAGGAGATAGCCAAGATAGCCAAGATAGCCAAGATAGCCAAGATAGCCAAGATAGCCAAGATAGCCAA
>CAZRIK010000001.1:0-5311 GCA_964600125.1 uncultured Candidatus Bathyarchaeia archaeon | reverse complement strand
CAAGATAGCCAAGATAGCCAAGATAGCCAAGATAGCCAAGATAGCCAAGATAGCCGCCTGTGGCCCCGACCCCCTGCCAACACCTAACAATTCCTGGCCACTTGGTCAGTCCACCCCCCTGCCGGCAAATTTTTCACACCAAAATCGCACCCACGAATGATCCGAGCTTCGCAGAAGCGAGGATCATGAGTGGCCATTCATACAAGGTACGTTGAGAGACAAAGGTAAAGGTAGGTGCTCCGACTATGGTGAGTGGCCAAGGTGGCCAAGGTGGCCAAGGTAGGTAAGGTACGACAAACATACGCCTCCACCGCCCAACAACTTCCTGCGGAGCAATTTCGCACCCACGAGCAATACGAGCTTCGTAGAAGCGAGTATTGCGAGTGGCCATCCATACAAGGTACTCAAAGTAATTCAGGTACGTGAGGAGCCTCCCTACCCCCAAAACAAAGGTCACTGGCTGCGCCGCAGGCACCGACTGTGTCACTGATGTGTCACCCATGTGTGGAATGGTTTGTTTATCTTTCTTTCTTTCTATTAGGACATAGAGCTAACCGTACAAAAACGGAATGGTTTACTTGTTCAGATTCTATGCGAAAAATTACTGTATTTTCAAAAAAAGAACGAAGAGGGTTGCTTTTTCACTCTCGGGAATGATAAATTTTTCTGTAGTGTTTTTGGGTAGTTGAAAAATAAAACCGTTCGGAAACCGTTCGCAAAAAAACGGTAATAAAACGGTTTTACGTTTTTCGATTTTTGGATTTTTTTTATCTTACGGGGAGTAGTATGACTTTTGATTCTATCGGAGACGAAACAGACGGTAAAAAAAGGGTATTTTCTAAGCTGAAATCCCACATCAGCCTAAGATCACGGATAGATAGATTGGGTTATAAGAACTCCCATCGACTAGCAACTTTTCTCCTGACTCAATTCTCCTCTGGCAAGCTGTATGTGAGTTGGAGCAAGAATCTGCTTGTTGAGAGTGGAGTGCTCGACTTGTATGGGGACTCAAAAGCTTTTGTGAATCGCCTTGCAAACAACGATTTCATAAGACCCAGAATACTCGAGGTTAATAACTTTCAATTCCTCTGTGGTGGTCGTTTGGAGCCTTATGTAACGAAGCTCCTTGCCGAACAAAAGGATGTGAGCCTATTCACAAAGCAAAATATTGAGTTACAAGCTGAAGTACGAGAAATGAAAAAACAGTTGAAATACGTAGTCATGACTATCGTTAGGGATACTGATCCTCCAGTCACAGAAGATAAAATAAATAGAAGACTTCACGACACAAAAATTGAATCAGAGGAGCTTTTCAATGACTGAACCCACAACCAACAAACCAAATCTCACCACTCTCCCAAACAACGGCGACGTGAAACTACCTGTTATCTCCCTGTCTCAAAAATCCACGGCCAATCTCTTTCTCCAGACCATGATGAATCCAAATGTTGACTCAGACTTGGACTCCTCGGAAGTTCCGACCAACCTTCGCAGACTGCGTATCCACTTTCACAGCCGTGTAGATGCAATGACCTTAACTTCCCTGTCTTGTGAAGAAATGCTGGCAACAGAGAAACATCTTTTTCCGTTCACTTATGAGTTACTTTTGAGACAGGAGAATAAACTGCCAGGTTTTGTGCGCTGGTTCTGCACTCCTGTGTGTATAGACGCAATAAATGAAGACATTCGCCAACAAGTTTTAGAATCCACTATGGAATTGTTAAAAGTCGATGTGTATGATGAAGCAGGAGTTCCAAGCTCGAAACTCATGGATGCACGTGCGAATATTGCAAAGACTTTGTTGGAGGCCACAAAAGAAGCGCCTCGGACGATGCCCTCATATCAGGCATCGGTGACTAACAATTTTCTGGGTCTTCCTCAAGGTGCGGGTTCGGAACGTGTTTTGCGCAAAGTACACGTCGAGGACATCAACAATGACCTCAGGCGACTTCAGGAGGTGAATGCAGATGGCGACTCAGAATTATCAGGTGGTGGACGTAGTTAAAGACACGAAGAATAAGTGGATAGGAATGCCCGTATCTACCACTCAGTACATTGAACTTGGGGCAATCACTCACCTAGATTCCGTATGGGGGCTTCACTTTACTGTCACTGGTGTCACAAGTGGCGCAGGAACTCCCACGATTCAATTCCAACACACACTCGACCCTTTAGGCACTTGGAATGACCTTGGTGCAGTGATTAACTTTTCGGGAAACCCCATCACAGTTACCGCATCCAGAATACCCGTATCTGCAACCGATACGTTACTTCCTTTTTGTAGGTTAAAAGTCGTTACGCCTGCGAATGCAACTGCAGTCATTTCTAAATTGACTCGCACAATTCGAGGAACCAACTAACATGGAACAGGTAACACTTGTAGACTTTGAACGGCAGCCCATACGTAGGCTAATATCGGATGTTAATCCCCTGTCTCTCAGGTTTTCTCTAGGAGACAGAGGAGAAAATTACGTATTTCTTGCCTTAGATGTGGCCGCAATTACTGGAAATGTTGTTTGTACTATCGAGCAATCATTTGATGGCGGTACGACTTGGGAAGTGGTTGCTGGAATTACCGGCGGAACTTTCAACTCGACAGGAATGAAAAAGATATACATGACCTCGGCCAGTGGAGTCATTTCCCCTGTTTGTCGATTGGTAATTACACCTGCTGCTGGACAGACTTGCCAGTTGAACAACATTAAAAGGTTGACTGGCATACGCACAGTAGCCCTTTCTTCTCCTGTTTCTGTAGATCTTGGCCCATTGGTAGTGGAGGCCACACTGACCAATGTGAAGTTGGACACACTGATTGCTGCTACGGATACACTAGAGGCAAACACAGATCAGCTTGAGACACTTATCACAAGTACGAACACGAAGTTGGATACTGTAAATACAAATCTTGGTGATATTGACCTGAACACAGACGGTCTGGAAACACTTATTACCAGTACAAATGCAAAACTAGATACGTTGATCACGCAGACGGATGGGCTTGAGGTTTCTGTTGGTAATGTGGATGTAAATACAGACCAATTAGAGACACTTGTTGGTGCGACAAACACAAAACTCGACACGGTAATCACTCAGACTGACGGTATTGAAGGCTCCCTCACAAGTATTGACTCTAAGCTTCCTGTCTCATTAGGGCAGAAATTAAGTGCAGGTTCTTTATCTGTTGTCATGTCTTCTGATTCAGCAACTCCACTACCTACTGGTGCTGCTACTGAAGTTACGCTCGGCAAAATAGAAGATGAAATGGTTGCGGCTCTTATCGAACTGGCAGGCATAAATAGCGGATTGCCGGATACTTTGGGCAGAAAAGCAGCAGCGGCATCCACCGGTGTTGTATTGTCTACTGAAGACAAAGCATCGCTCGACGCTGTTGGGACTAAACTGGATTCGCTAATCACTAAAACAGCAGGTGCTTTAATCCCTGTCGCATATGACACAATTGTGCCTAATCTTGCAGGCGCTACAACTGATATATACGTGTACAAGACAGGTGGAACCGGTGGCACTACTGTAGCTACATTGACTATCAGTTACGTGGCTGCGGACAAGCTGGTTATCTCTTCAGTAGTGAGGACATAACCTATGCAAACAATAAATAAGTTCAATGCAATCTCTGGCACGCTAGATTTAGTAACTCTGCCATCATACAACACATTTGCCACGGTTGCACTTGCGAGACTCGGCACCAGTGCAGGCAGTGAAACCCCCGTTTGCTTTGTGGCAGAAAAGGAAGCCCTATACGTTTATTGCACTGCATGTGCATCACCTGATGATGGAGACCTCGTATTTACCACTGGAAATGGCGGTAACAGCCGTTGGGTTATGCTGCAGAAAATATCCCGCACTCAAGGCGACACTGGCTGGGTTGATCGTGATGGCGCAATACTGACAGAGTTATCCACCACAGCGATTAGACTAACTCTATCCAGTACAGCAATTATTGCCATACGCTCTCAGCGATATGGATTGGTTGCTGGAAATTACGACCTAACTATCACAGGTGCTGCAGGTACAAAATATCTGTACTTCGATGACGGTACGGGAACAATAAAACAACGTGACACATTCTGGGACTTCACTACGCAGGTTACTGTCGCAATAATCCAATGGAATGGCACATCTATCGTATCAGCACAGACAGAATACCACGGTATTCGGGATACGGTCTGGCACAGCTGGGCTCACTTGTATCTGGGCACGCAGTACCGTTCTGGATTGACGTTCACAACAAATGTTCAGGCGGATAACAATACCGATCCAAATGTGAATACGGTTCAGTATCTATGGTCTACAACTGGTGTGGTACAGGACGAAGACGCAGTAATTACCGTTGGAACCGGTAACTGGGTTCAGACATTAGGTTCTGGATTAACCAGTGCTGATGCGGCTATTATTCCGTTCTTGTATTACAACGGCACAACTATTGCACGTTTAGCACCGATGGCTGACAGAACCCCATTTATTCATGCAGGTGGAAATACAGCGCCACAGTGGAATAATGGCGGGACGTTAACTGCAGCAACGACGGGTCAGTATGCAGTTTATCACTATTTTGCATCTGCAAACGTTGGTGGATATTGCGTATTTGCTAGACCACATACGGCTATATTTGCAACGTTAACACTAGCACAAGGTGCACGTCCTAGTTCACTTACATGGGACGGAATTTCTGAATACAAACATTTATACAGTATTATTTTCCGTGTAAATACTGGCTGGGCACCTGTTCCATCGCATGGCTGTAAGATAGTTAACGTGCAAGATTTCCGCACTGTGCCTGGAACTCCAGGGGCTAGTACAAATGCCACGGCTCACAGCGCACTGAGCGGTCTTACAGAACCTAATGCTCATCCGGCTACGTCTATCAGTGCTGTCCCTGTCTCTGGTCAATTGAATCCAGCGGTAGAAACAGACGTGGAATTGGCAATTGATAGGTTAAGCGAATATGGCGGAGTGCTTACGTATACAGCTGCAAAAGTATACCGAGCAGGAAACATCATTCGTATTGACGGGTATGTATTTAGAGTTGTTGCTGGGTTTATTGCATCAACTTGGGCTACTGATTATGGTGATTGTGAGCTAATAAACGTACCGACTGTAAATACTTCCGGCGGGTTACGTGCTTTAGGCGGCTCATTTAATAAGGTTGTTTGGTTAGGCTCAGTGTCAGAATACGGTAAGTTCTACGAATTTAAGACAGGGACAGTAACAGCACGGGGCATCCCTGATGTGGACGGCGTGGGATACTACGACCCAATTGAGACGAATTTCGAACGATTTGCACATGCGAATA